>JADLKK010000252.1 GCA_016839025.1 Proteiniphilum sp. | reverse complement strand
ATATGAAAAGAGAGAACAACTTAACGAGAAGAACATTTCTAAAGACTTCGGCCGTTGCCGGAGCAGCAGGCGTGATTGGGACCGGAACGACGGGTTTTTTAACCTCTTGTAGCGGCGAGAAAAAGGATGTACCGGTTCCCCTGAAAGAACCCGGAACGTACTATGTGCCGGAGCTCGTGGATCTGGCTACCGACGGAAAAGAGCTGAAAGCCGGTGTTGTCGGTTGCGGAGGAAGAGGATCGGGCGCCGCCATGAATTTCCTGAATGCGGCCAACGGTGTTACGATCGTGGCGCTGGGCGACGTGTTCGAAGACAAGGTGAACGGCCTGGCCAATAAGCTGAAAACGGAAAAGAACATCGATGTTCCGGCCGACAAGCGTTTCGTGGGCCTGGATGCATACAAGCAGGTCATTGACAGCGGGATCGACATCCTGATCGACTGCACGCCGCCGTTTTTCCGTGCGGAACATTTCAAATATGCCGTGGAACAGGGCAAACACTGTTTCCTGGAAAAACCGGTTTGCGTGGATCCGGTGGGATACCGCACGATCGTTGCCACGGCCAAACAGGCCCAGGCCAAGAACTTGAGTGTCGTCACCGGAACGCAGCGCCACCACCAACGCTCTTACGTTGAGTCATACAAACAGATCATGAGCGGCCTCATCGGAGAGATCACCGGCGGAGCCGTTTATTGGAACACGGGTATGTTGTGGTACCGCAATCGCCAACCCGCCTGGAACGATTTCGAATTCATGGTTCGCGACTGGGTGAACTGGAAATGGCTATCGGGAGACCACATCGTGGAACAACACGTTCACAACATCGATGTATTCACGTGGTTCAGCGGATTGAAACCGGCAAAAGCCGTCGCTTTCGGTTCCCGCCAGCGTCGCGTCACGGGAGACCAGTACGATAATTTCAGTGTGGATTTCACCATGGAGAACGGGATCCACCTGCACAGCATGTGCCGCCAGATTGACGGATGCGCCAACAACGTGAGCGAATTCATCCAGGGAACAAAAGGTTCGTGGACAAGCCAGGGCGGACACGTGATCAAGGATCTGGCCGGAAACGTTCTCTGGCAATACGACGGCGAAGCCGAAAAGGCCAACTTCAAGCAGACCGATCCCTACACGCTGGAGCACGTGAACCTGATTAACTGCATCCGGGGAAACAAGCCCATCGAGCAGGCATCCGAAACGGCGGTTTCCAACCTGGCAGCAGTCATGGGACGCGAGGCGGCCTACAGCGGCCAGGAAACCACCTGGGACGCCATGGCGGCAGCTCCCCTGGATTATACTCCGGCAGACCTGAACATCGGCAAGATGGACATGAAAGGATTTACTGTTCCTGTGCCGGGAAGTGTTAAACAAAAGAAATAAACGGTGAAATCATGACG
>JADLKK010000007.1 GCA_016839025.1 Proteiniphilum sp. | reverse complement strand
ATTCCTCAACCTTTGATTCACTCCCCTTCTTGTTTCCCGAACAACTTCCAAAGCACAGGAGCAAGCACATAACAAATACAATTGTCTTCATGATTGCCAGCATTTTAGTTAGTTACCTTATACGTTGTTAATTTATTCATTTCCACCCGTTTATTTAATTATCCTGCTTTTAAGCGATTGGTAGGTCAGGCTGCTCCCCACCAATGAAGCCAACTTGTCTGCCACTTTCTCAGGAACCGAAATATCGTCGCCTTCTGCTTCCAGGGTGAAATAGACATCCCCTACCCGGCCCTTGTAGTAACTGGAATGACGCACCATTTTCTTTCCGTCCCATTCTGCCACATACCTGTAACTGCCGCCGGCACCCCACTCCCGGGTTTTGACATTCGACAGCGATTCACCATGCCTTGGGTGTAACCCTTTTCTTATCTCCTCAAGTTTCATCTCCAATGCCATGGTCTCTATTTCAGTACGCCCCCTGACCTCTTCATTCTGACTCTCTGAATCATACATAGCAAGTATGATGGTAAAACCGTAACCCTTGCCGTCGTTCCTGCCGGTCAATGTATCAAACTTTATATCCGCAAAAAGAGGATAGAAGACACAGCTTGCTCTTCCCACGTTACGGCAGCCCTCAGGAAGGATCTGTAGCAGCTCTGTCGGCACGTCAAATACCAAAGCCTGTGCATCTCCATTATACTGCTGCATCAACTCACCTGCATCCTGAATACCACCCAGCATCTCCTGCATGCCGGGTATTTGATTTAGCATCTCTCCCATTTCACCCTGATCGAACTGTTTCATGAGGTTGTTCAAGTCCGGGAGCAATATCTTCGGATCATTCGGGTCAATACTCTGTATTGTATCCGACAGATTCAATGCAAAGGAGTAGAAGAATGTCAGCTGGCAGATGATGACAAAAATTAATCTTCCCATGGTTTCATCGTTGGTTACAGTTTCACAAGCTCAACCCTGCGGTTCAAGGCCTTGTTGGCCGGTGTATCATTGGGTGCAACAGGAGAGGTCTCCCCGGCTCCTTCCGTCTCCATCCGTGAGGCATCGATGCCGAACATGCTGATCAGGTCGCTTTTCACCGATGCTGCACGGCGTTGCGACAACTCCAGGTTTTTGGCATCATCTCCGTCGCTGTCGGTATGACCGATGATCTTCACCTTCACCGATTCGTTTTCTTTCAGTACATCAGCGATGCTCTTCAGCGTTCCAAATGACTCAGGCTTCACATCCGCCTTGTTCACATCGAAGGTGATGCCGTAGGTGATCAGCTTCCCTTCGGTGATCAGTTTGCTGCGGGTATCGGGCAATGCGGTGGTGATTTTCAGGTTCGAAATATAGGGTGCGCTGTAACGGTCCCATCCCGAGAAACGCATCCTGTTGAACTCGACACCGGGATAGATGTTGGTGGGCATATCCAACACCTTCGCATTCTGGTGATAGATGCGCACCCTCCGTTTCTGGATCCAGATAATGAGATGATTTTCTTTTTCGCGAACGACCGGATTCTTTGTGGCCTGTCCCGTAAGCCAGTCTTCCGTATCCTTGTAACCCTTGGTTTCCCATACATCATGGCTGGCCACGATGTGCAATCCTGCTTCCCCCGGAAACAGATCGTCGTTCATCTCCTGCGGATGGTCACTTCTCTCCTGGTAGAGGGTGAACTGTATGCCGTAGTTGAAATTATCATCGGGGATGATGTCGTACTCCACGATGAAGTTATCCGGGAAATCAATCTGATGGGTGTAACAATAAGTTGCATCCTCCCCGTTCATATGGAACCATCTCCCGGACGCGATATTCACCGTCTTCACCTCACCGCTGCCATTGGTTGTCCAGTGTGCCGGGAAGTCGCCGATGGCATCCTGCGAGAAATCCTCGAAATAGAGGATCTGATCACCCGGCACGAAATCGTACTGACTAGTACTGGTTAACTTTTGCGGGGTAACTTGTGGAGAAGATTGCAGAGTGCTCCCGGCAGCCTCTTCCAGGCGCTCCTCCTCTACAATTGTCTCATCGCCTTTCTCATCATTCGATTTCTCTGTTTCTTTTTTGCCATCTTTCGTTACCGACTCCTCGGCCTTGTCCATCGCCTTCTCGGTTACTTCCTCCGCTTTCTGTTCCACTCGTCTCTCCACGGTATTCTTGGCAGCCTCTTTTGCTGCATTGCCCAGCTTGTTCAGCCACTTCTGTGCACCGGCTTCTGAACTGAACAGCAGACATAAGCCTAAAAGGATAAGTACTTTTTTCATGATGAAATATTTAAAAGATGAATCTTGAAGATGATAAAATCAATAAAATGTGTTGTCCACTGCTGAAACTTGGTCAGAATTATCAATCACAAAAATACAGGAGAGAGTGTAACAGAAACACCCCCAAAAGGGGGTTTTTCAGGAGAATAGGTAAATAAACAGATTGAAGTAAAACGGCTGAAACGGGTTATGATGAGAGTTGGGCACTTCACGTCATCCATCTGTAAAGTGCGGTCAGCAAACGAAAAATGTGCAACGGGAATGGGGTAAAATCAGTCAGTTGGTATTATCTTTGCACCCACAAATGTTATAACGGAATTTACACACAATGGCTAAAGAATTGAAGGAGCTAACGCCCCGCAGCAAAGATTATTCGCAGTGGTACCTCGACCTGGTGATCAAAGCCGATCTGGCAGAGAACTCGGCTGTACGCGGCTGTATGGTAATTAAACCCTACGGTTACGCTATCTGGGAGAAGATGCAGCGCCAGCTGGATGATATGTTCAAGGAAACCGGACACGAGAATGCCTACTTTCCGCTCTTTATACCCAAGTCTTACCTTAGTCGTGAAGCGGATCACGTAGAGGGGTTTGCCAAGGAGTGTGCCGTGGTAACCCACTATCGCCTGAAGAATGACCCCAACGGCAATGGCGTGATCGTAGACCCGGAAGCGAAGCTGGAAGAGGAGCTGGTGGTACGCCCCACCTCTGAGACCATCATCTGGAGCACCTATAAGAACTGGATTCAATCATACCGCGATCTTCCGTTGCTGATCAACCAGTGGGCCAACGTGGTGCGCTGGGAGATGCGCACACGCCTCTTCCTCCGCACGGCAGAATTCCTCTGGCAGGAAGGACACACCGCCCATGCCACCGAGGAGGAAGCAGTAGAGGAGGCAGTGAAGATGATCAACGTCTATGCCGATTTCGCAGAGCAATATATGGCGATGCCGGTGATCAGGGGACACAAATCGGAGTCGGAACGGTTCGCCGGTGCCCTCGATACCTACACCATTGAAGCACTGATGCAGGATGGCAAGGCTCTGCAGTCGGGTACCTCCCACTTCCTGGGTCAGAACTTTGCCAAAGCGTTCGATGTGCAGTTCACCGACAAGAGCGGTAAGCGCGATTACGTATGGGCCACCTCCTGGGGTGTCTCCACCCGCCTGATGGGTGCCCTGATCATGTCCCACTCTGACGACAATGGTCTGGTGTTGCCGCCGAAGCTGGCTCCCTACCAGGTGGTGATCGTACCGATCTACAAGAATGAAGAACAACTTCTTCAGATCGATGAGAAGGTAGCGGGTATCGTGAAGCGATTGAAGGATCTGGGCATCTCGGTGCGTTACGACAACAGCGACAACAAGAAACCGGGCTGGAAATTCTCAGAGTATGAACTGAAAGGGGTGCCGGTACGGCTCGCGATGGGTGGCCGTGACCTGGAGAACAACACCGTGGAGGTAGCCAGACGTGACACACTGACCAAGGAGACCCTCACCTGTGATGGCATTGAACAGCATATCAAGGCTCTGTTGGAAGAGATCCAGGAGAATATCTACCGCAAAGCGGCTGATTTCCGCACAACACAAACCCGTGAGGTGAACAGCTACGCGGAGTTCAAGGAGGAGATCGAGAAGGGAGGCTTCCTGCTCTGCCACTGGGATGGCACAGCAGAAACCGAAGAGCTGATCAAAAATGAGACCAAGGCCACCATCCGCTGCATCCCTCTGGAGGGAGACAAGAGCCCCGGCAGCTGTATGGTGACCGGCAGGCCCTCCGCACAACGGGTAATTTTCGCCAGGGCATACTAAACAACAATAACCAGATGGCATCGATTAACAGGTGGATCCATGCCTTCCGGCTGCGCACCCTCTTCCTGGCAGTTGCCAGCGTCATTCTGGGTAGTGGTCTGGCCTGGTTCAAGGGTCAGTTCACGCTCCACACATTCCTGTTGGCATGCCTGCTGGCGGTAACCCTTCAGGTGCTGGCCAATCTGGCCAACGACCTGGGTGATTACCTCAAGGGTACCGACACTACCGGGCGGCGCGAGGGGCCGGTGCGAGCATTGCAGGGAGGCAGCATCACGCCCCGTGCTATGAAGCAGGCGGTGACCACTGGCGTACTGATGTGCACCGTATTGGGTCTCGCTTTGCTATTCACTGCGCCGGGAGCGGACAACGGTGAGGCAACACTGCTCTTTCTCTTGCTGGGAGGAACCTCTGTCCTGGCGGCACTCTTCTACACCATGGGACGGAATGCCTACGGCTACAAGGGATGGGGGGATCTCTTCGCCTTCCTCTTCTTCGGTCCTGTGCCGGTAATTGGCACTTACTTCCTCCATACCGGTTCGGCTGATGCACTGCCACTACTGCCTGCCGTGGGACTGGGATTGATCAGCAGTATGATTCTAAACATCAACAACATGCGTGATATCGAGAACGACCAGTCATCCGGAAAAATCACCATTGCCGTGAAGCTGGGGCTGAAAGGAGCCAAACGTTACCATGCAGTGATGACGATCTCCACGTTTCTCTGTTTCATTGCCTTCAACCTGCTCTACCTGCCTGTAGCCCCGTTGGCTTATCTCTATCTGTTTCTTTTTCTCCGGTTCTTCTCTATCATGCACAACATCAACAACCGTGGGGGAGGTGCTCTCGATCCCTACCTGAAACAGACATCCCTTACCGGATTTCTGTTGTCTCTCGCCTTTGTACTCTGCATCAACCTCTGAGCAGGATTCCCTATCGCAGCTGAATCTCCACCACGTGGTCCACAGCCTCCCCTAAAAGACCGGTCTGCAACAGAATGCCGCCGGGAACAGGCGTAAAGGGAAGCTCTTCGCCACCGGCAAACCATTTGACGGCCCTTATCTTTTTCTCTTCCAAAGGCAGGAACAACATCTCTTCCTGCAGATTCAGGATATGCACAAAAAGCCTCTTTCCCTTCTGGGTAGTTACTCCCCAATGCCGGGGAGCAATCAAGCCGCCGCGGGTACCATAGATGGACTCGCCAAAAATCTTCAACCAATCACCCATGGCATGGTATCTCTCCAGAGCCGACTCCGGAAAAGTACCATCAGGTCGGGGTCCTACGTTCATCAGCAGATTGGCATTGCTACCCGCAGCACGCACCAAGTAACGGATCAGTTCCTCTGTCGACTTGTAATGGTTGTCGGTAAGACTGTATCCCCAGGTACGGTTCATCGTCTCACAGGTCTCCAGTGGGAGGGTTCCCACCGTGGCGGTTCCGGAATACCCGGAACTGTTCTGGCCCGGCAGATCCTTCTCGAAAGTCTGACCATCCTCACCCTCCAACGGTGCCAGGTGATGGTTGTTGATGATCAGACAGGCCGGCTGCAGGCTGTGGATATGGTCGTAGATCTCCCGCATGCGCCAGTCGAAATCGGCTGGCTGATCCCACATCCCATCGAACCATATGGCCCCAATCTCTCCATAGTTGGTCAGCAGTTCGGTCAGCTGAGCCAGCATGAATCGATGGTAGCGCTCCCACTCACCCTGTTTGGTACGGCCCACACCCTTACCTGTCCGGCCAAGAGGGAAATAGTCGGTGTGACTCCAATCGAGTAGCGAGTAGTAAAAATGAAGTTTAATCCCCTCCTTGTGACAGGCAACAGCCAGTTCAGCAACAATATCCCTTCCAAAGGGGGTGGCATCCACGATGTTAAAGGAGGACTGTTTCGTAGCAAACATTGAAAAGCCGTCGTGATGCCTTGAGGTGATGCAGATATATTTCGCACCGGCAGCCTTCACATCAGCCACCCACTGCTCTGCATTGAAGGCACCCGGATAGAATCCCTTCGCCAACCTGGCATACTCTGCATGATGGATATTTTTGTTGTTCATGATCCATTCACCATCAGCAGGCATGCTGTAAAGTCCCCAGTGAATGAAGACCCCGAATTTCATGTCCCGGAAGTGCTCCCTCTTTTCCAGATTCCCCACTGTGGGACTATAGGGTTGTTGGGCAACTGTAACACCCGTCATCAGCAATAGAATCAGCAAGATAAAATGTTTTTTTTGCATGGAATCAAAATTTAACCGTTTAAAAAGGTAAAGATAAGGGAAAAGATATTTGTGACAAAATATCATTGTCCATCCAACAGCAGAAGTCAAAAAATGGTTATCTTTGCCTCATATAGAAACCAAACAATCAGACCGGTATGTTCGACAACAGCCAACGCGCATTCATTGCCATCAACGACAACACGGAAGTATGCCTGATTCCCGGGATGGCCAACCGCCACGGACTCATCACCGGTGCCACCGGCACCGGCAAGACTGTCACCCTGCAAACCTTGTCAGAAACTTTCAGCGAGATGGGGGTTCCTGTCTTCGCCGCTGATATGAAAGGAGACCTTTCCGGAGTGGCAAAAAGCGGTGGCAATAAGCAGAGCGTCACCAAACGTGTCGAAGGCTATGGACTGATAGAAAAGGGATTCACCTATAAACCCTTCCCGGTGCGTTTCTGGGATGTGTTCGGCGAACAGGGACACCCGGTACGGACCACCGTGACTGCCATGGGACCGCTATTGCTGGAGCGACTGTTGAATCTGAACGAGACACAGGGAGCGATCCTCTCGATGGCATTCCGCATTGCCGATGACCACAACCTGTTGCTGATCGACCTGAAGGATCTGCAAAAGATGATTCAGTTCATTGGTGACAACCGCAAGGAGTTCACCACCCAATATGGGAACATATCACCGGCAAGCATCGGTGCCATACAGCGGAGTCTGCTGCGCCTGGAGAGTGAAGGTGCCGACAAGTTCTTCGGCGAACCGGAGCTGGAGATTACTGATTTCATCCAGACAGAACAGGGAAAAGGGGTAATTAATATCCTGGCTGCCGACAAGATGATGAACGCACCGCGTGTTTACACCACCTTTCTGCTCTGGTTACTGGACGACCTCTATGAAACACTGCCTGAAGTGGGAGACCTGGAAAAACCAAAACTGGTCTTCTTCTTCGACGAAGCGCACCTTCTCTTCAACGATATGCCCACCTCTCTCCTGGAGAAGGTAGAACAGATTGTCCGCCTGATCCGCTCCAAAGGTGTGGGTGTCTACTTCTGTACACAGAACCCGGCCGACATACCGGAAAGGATACTGGGCCAATTGGGCAACCGGGTACAGCATGCCCTGCGCGCCTATACCCCTAACGACCAGAAGGCGGTAAGAGTGGCTGCAAACACCTTCCGTGCCAATCCGGCATTCAAGACAGAAGAAGCCATTACCCAGCTCAACACGGGGGAGGCGCTGGTCTCATTCCTCAACGAGAAGGGAGCACCGCAGATGGTACAAAGGGCCAATATCCTGCCACCACAGGGGCAGATCGGCCCCATTACCGCAGGAGAGAGAGAGCAATTGCAGCGGAGCTCGCTACTCTATGGTGTATATGAGAAGCTGATCGACCGCGAATCGGCGTTCGAGATACTGTCACAAAAGCAGGAGCTACTGGAAGAGGAGCGGAAACAGGCTGAAGAAGAAAAGGAGCGCGTCCGTCGCCAGAAGGAGGAACAGAAGGCTGTCCTCGAAGCAGAGCGTGCCCGTCGTGCTGCGGAGCGTCAACGCAAGGCGGATCAGGGTATCCTGGGAGAGATGCTCGATCAGGTGGGCAAGAGCGCCAGAAGACAGATCACCAGCCAGCTGGGACGCACCCTCACCCGCAGTCTGCTGGGAGCACTCTTTGGAAAAAGATAAAACGCCATTTCATGCCATTGCACCGATTTTGCCAGGCTCCGGGTCCGATCAAAAGAGAAACAAGGCTACTTCTCTTCTCCCCTGTCTACAATGATCCGTGGATTTCGCTCCTTCAGCTCGGCAATCAGCGCGTCAAGATCGGATGCTTTCACTCGCAGCACTTCGGTACCACGTACCTTTTCAACCTTCAACTGATTGACTGATATTTGTTTAATCGCTACTATATCGCCTAGGGGGATCCTTCTGTTTCTGGTCAACAACTTCAGCAGAAAACGAACCTCCAGAAAGTTGAGATTGGTGACCGCGTACTCCTTGATGGTGACGGACAACATGAAAACAATGGTAAAAACAAAGTAAATAACCAGATTCCACACCTCCCCACCTTTGAAAATGCGATAAAGCAACAATACCAGCAACATCACAGCTGCCACTCCCCAAAAAATATTCGACGCTCCGTTGTCTGCTTTGAATTTCTTCTCCATATTCTCCAGTCGTTTCAGCTACAAAGATATATTTATTCATGAAAAAAAAGTTAAACAACGCATGAAATTGCAACAATAGATGAACGGGGCATTTTCATCGATCAATCCGGAGCAGAAATGGACAAACCGCCACAAATCATCTATACAGCCCTCTATTTGTGGGGATTACAATAGAAAAATCACAACAAAGAACTCCATAGTTGAGTAAACTTTTTCTATCTTTGGAGGTCTTAAGATGGTAAATATCATTCTTTCACCCATTAAAATTGCAAGGACATGAAGAAAACAATTTCACTGGCATTGATTGCCTTTTTCACATTGGGCTTACCGCTTATGGCCCAGAACAGGAATAACAGTGACCGGATGGGTCGTCGTGCTCAGACAGAACAGAGATGGACTGCCAAGAACAGGGCGGAGCAGATGGCTGAACAGTTGAAACTGACCGAAGAGCAAAAGAAAAAAGTGGAAGCTCTTTTTGAAAAACAGGATGCCAAACGCGCCGAACAGCTGAAGTTGCAACAGGAAAAACGGGAGCAGATGTCACAAGATCGTGAAAGCCGCCGTGAGGAAATGCAACAGTTACGTGAAAAAGCTTTGACCGAGAATGATGCCGAGCTGGAAAAAATCATTGGCAAGGAGAAAATGGCACAATGGAAAAGCTACCGCGAAGAGATGCGGAAGAAGATGCAGGATGCCAATCGCAGCGACCGCCGCACACCAAGAAGAAATGCACCGAAAGCTGGAAGGTAAACCTTTTCCTTACAACTCCAAAGCCGGACTCAGTGAGTCCGGCTTTTTTTGTGTGTCATATCCTCCTCACTGTATCAGGGGTAATATCTCCGGAAAATCTGATCAAATCGACTGGAATTTCGGAAACCAATCAGCCAACTGTTGAGGCTGTCCAGTAACAGCGGTGAGTTGCTGCGTACAGCCCACGCCTCCAGCTGGGTAAAGCCGATATCGGTATCGGTGTCGATCTCGGGGAACAGCTCTGCAAGACGGAACGCTATCTCTTTGTCACAGACAGTATAGTCGATATCACCCGAAGCCACCATCATTACAAGCTGTTCCGTATCGTATAGTGGATCTTCAAGGATGAGAATGGTATCTCCAATCTCATGGGAGAGATTGTCAAGCCGTAGGATTGCAGGTGAATTTGCAGCCACATGGATCTCCTTTCCTGCCAACTCGAGATGTTGTCGTATCGGCTCTTCACCACCATTGAACAATGCCTTCCGTTGTATCAATACCAGTCTGTTATAGGTAATTGGCACGGTAAAGGAAAAGCTGTCCCTGAGCGCGCTGTTCACCGGTATGTTGCGTGCCACCAGGTCGTACCGCTCTGCTTGCAATCCCTGCAGACTTTTTTCCAGGCTGTTCTCCAGAAAAATGTTCACCTTTACCTTCCATTCCTGTTCCAGTTCCCGCATCATTTCCAGTTGAAAACCCAGCGCCGTGTCTCCCGATACAAAATAGCCGATAGAGTTGTAATCGGTTACCACGTTCATCTCTCCCAATTCCATGATCTGGTTGTAATCACGTGGCAGATATTGCAGATCCTGCTGAAGAAATTGCCGTTGCAGCAGGATCATTGCAGCACCGGCAGCAACCAGCAGAAGGAGATAGATGAAGATTCTTTTCCTTACATTCAAAACAGACCTGTTTTAATTGTGTAAATTCACGGAGAGCCCCAGTTTGAAAACAAAAGGATTCACCGGATAGCCGGGCAATGAAAAGGAGTCGTTCTCTTTCAGCACCTTCGACCCTACATTGTAGAACATCAGAAAAAAACGAGTCTGTTTCAGGTGCATATTGGCATAAACCGTGGCAATGGGATAGTCTCCGATCTTCCGTTCCCGTTGGTTGTAAAAATGCAACAGTGCAGGCTCATAACCCGGCGCATAATAACTGCTATGATAGTGCGCATCAACCCCCAGCTGCAGGGTCAGCTCGTTCACAATCTTCGCCTTCAGGTAGATATTGGAATAGAGGTTGAGCATCGGCAGGGGAAGCACCTCCTGGTTGCTGGAGGTCTGGTAAACCACCTGGTTGTCCCAGTTGAAAATACCCAGTCTCAACTTCTGGTCGATCCGTGCAGTCAACACCTGTATGTTGCCTCCCTCCTGGGTAATTATCTTGTCAGAACCGTAGTAAATATGGTTTTGTAGATTCTCTACACCAACACTCAGCGTAGTATGGGTAAAAGGGATATAGAGTTTTCCGCCCACATAGACCCGTCGGATATCACCCAAATCATGGTTCCAGCGGAAATATTTGGAGTAATAGTGTTCCTGCAGGTACTTCGGTCGCAGGTTCTTCAGATAGGCTTCAGCTGTAAGGATGGTGCGCTTACCCGCCAGATCGAAACCGGTCTCCACATCCCCCATCGCCCGGAACTCACCCAGGTTGGCTCCCAGCACCCCCAAGTCGGCACGCAGGTTGAATAGTAGATGTTCGCCCTGTTGCTTGTTCAGTACCCCCCCCAGGGTCACCGCACTCTCCCGGTGCGAGACATATCCCTCTCCCACTGTATCACGCATGGCATAATTGCGCAGGTCATACTCCAGAAAGGCAGAGAGTCCAAATTTGACCCATTCTTTAAATCCTTCACGTAGACTAAGCGAAACACTGTTTTTCAGTGAGGTGAAATGGATGCTGTCATCCACCGCCCCTTCATAATAGCGGTTGGAATAGAAACGGTCTATCTGCTGCATCTGAATACCCTCCACGTTCACATAGGCGGTATCGTATGATAAAAAACGGCGGTGCTGCTGTGTAAGGTGCGTGGTGAATCCGACGCTGGCTACTGGTACAAATGCTCCAGGCTTCTTGTGAAGGGAATCCTCAGGCAGTTCACGGTAACCCAGGTTGTACCGTCCCGACAGGAAGTAATGGTTTTGTTTCAGCGTATTCCAAGTATCACTGAAGCGTACTGGTATGTCGAGGGAGGTAAAACTTTCACCAACAGCTTCCGGATCGGTGATAAATCGTTCATCGGTGATTCCGCCGTTCTCAAAATGTGTGATGCTACCCAGATGTAGCATGGCATGTGCCTCAAGCCTGTCGGACAGGTAGCTTCCGAAAAGGGAAAAATTGTTGTGCTTAACCGACTGTTCGGCATAGAAGCCCCGGGCATTGATCATATCCACATCGAGCCCGATATTGAGGCTTTTCCCGAAATTGGAGGTGAGACGGGCGTCGAGACGCTCCTCTCGCGTCTGCTTGGGTCCCGCACGGTGATAGCCCAGACGCGAATATGGTACACGGGTATTGACAAAGTTCAACTTTTCAGGATTTTTCAAGTAGTGGCTGTAGGCATTGTTGAATAGAAATGTCTCCGTCTCTCCACGATCGAAGAAGACCTTGGAAATGGCAGGTGAGCCCAGCGGCCCCAGAAAACCCATGGCAGTGGAGTAGCCGTCAGGGAGTGTGCTGTGCTGGAAATTGTGTAACAGTGTATCCGACTCTGCCGGCAGCCGGTTACCGGTACGGACATCGAGACGCCAGAGGGTCATGCGCGCCAGCTTTTGCAATGAGTCTGCCTCGGCACCATGATCATGAATAAGATGATCCAGGTGCGATGTTCCGTGCGGCAACAGGTCGAGCGAATCGGGATCACCGGTGATCTGCGATGAATCGGGCAGGATGATGCGCGCCTGTGAAAAGGCTGCACCGGTGCAAAGAAGCACTGCAAACAGTGATATGATCAGCTTATTTTTCATCGGGTGCAAACTTACATAAAAAAATGCCAAACAGTGTTATGCAATGCTCCATTTCTGCTCTTTTTGGCAATTTTTAGGATGCGGCGACTACTCCGTAATGCCCTGCTGCAGTTGATAGTCAAACGCCAGCACATCATCGTTGATAACTGCGTCAAAATGAAAGTTTCTTACCTCCCGCGGAAAAACTTTCTCCAGATTACCCGATGCCTGATCATCTGCGGCAATGATGTCACATTCCAAAAAAAAATGCAGATTCCTCGCTCGTTTCAAATAATTCTTTTATCTTTGCAGCATCAAAACAGAAAAATGAAAGCAAACCGGTTCCATCATCATCATTTTCATACTTGCGATCAGGCGAGCTGAAATAGATGTGTGTGAACACTAACAATATTTATAGACCCGTCTGAAGAGTATCAGGCGGGTTTTTATTTTCTCACACCGGTGCATTCAGACAAATAAAAAGAAAAATGGACAAAATCAAGATTGCCATCCAAAAAAGTGGCCGATTGAGTGAGAAATCGCTCGAGTTGCTCACCGAATGCGGTATCAAAGTCTCCAATGGGGATCGTAAGCTGAAGACCACAGCCCGAAACTTTCCAATGGAGATTCTTTTTCTGCGCGACGATGACATCCCGCAATATGTGGAACAGGGTGTGGCTGATATCGGCATCCTGGGTGAAAACGAAGTGTGGGAGAAAGAGAAAGATGTGACGGTAGTCGAGAAACTGGGCTTCAGCAACTGCCGGCTCTCGCTCGCCATACCCAGAGAAGAAGTATATACCGGCCTGGACTATTTCCGTGGTAAACGTATCGCCACCAGTTATCCGAAGATCCTCGGAAAGTTTTTCCGGGAGAAAGGGATAGAAGTGAAGATTGAAGAGTTGGGAGGCAGCGTGGAGATCGCTACCGGGATCGGACTGGCTGACGGCATCTTCGACATCGTCAGTACCGGCAGTACCCTGATCATGAATGGCCTCAAGGAGGCAGAGACCATCCTGCGCAGTGAAGCGGTACTCATCAGCCATAAGAACCTCACACCTGCCATCTCTCTGCTGCTGGATCAGCTGCTGTTCCGGATCAAGGCCTACAAGGAGGGACAGGGAAAGAAATATGTGCTGCTGAATGCCCCCAACGCGGTACTGCCCGATATTGTGCGGTTGCTTCCCGGTATGCGCTCTCCCAGCATCCTTCCCTTGGCCGACGAGGGGTGGAGCAGCGTTCACTCCGTGATTTGTGACGATGACTTCTGGGAGGTGATCGATGAACTCAAAAGAATGGGTGCCGAAGGAATCCTGGTGATCCCCATCGAGAAGATGATCCTGTAATCATTTGTTAATTTGCTAATTCGCTAATCTGCTAATCAACAAATCAATCACGATGAAAACGATCAACAACCCCTCGGAAAGCAAATGGAAAAAGCTGGCCGAACGACCGCTCATCAAACAACGCAAGCTGATGGATACGGTGGAGCGAATGTTCTACGACATCAACCGCAAGGGCGATAAGGCAGTGCTCGCCTTCAGCCGCAAGTTTGACTATCCCGCACAACAGACGCTCGAGGTAGAAAGGGAAACGATTGCACAGGCAGCGGAGAAGGTGTCGGAACGATTGAAACAGGCCATTGCGCTGGCACAAAAGAACATCGAGACCTTCCACCTGTCTCAACGGGAGGAGGTGCGTAAGACAGAGACAGCCCCCGGCGTGGTCTGCTGGCGCGAGTCACGCCCCATCGAGCGGGTGGGGATCTACATCCCCGGCGGCACTGCCCCACTCTTCTCCACCGTACTGATGCTGGCGGTACCGGCAAAGATTGCCGGCTGCAGCGAGATTGTGCTCTGCACCCCACCCAATGAGGAGGGGGAGATTCATCCGGCGATTCTCTACACTGCGGAGCTGACGGGTGTTACCCGCATCTTTGCCGCAGGCGGGATTCAGGCTATCGGGGCCATGTGTTTCGGCACTGAGAGCATACCCAGGGTGGACAAGATCTTCGGACCCGGCAACCAGTATGTGATGGCTGCCAAACGCTCCGCACAGTTCTACGGCACAGCGATCGATATGCCGGCAGGCCCCAGCGAGGTGCTGGTGGTTGCCGACCAGAGTTGCAACCCCGCTTTCGTCGCGGCCGATCTGCTGTCGCAGGCGGAACATGGCCCTGACAGTCAGGTGATCCTGCTCTCCAACAACAAACAGGTGATCAAGACAGTCAACAAAGAGCTGGAGCAGCAGTTGGAATCACTTCCACGAAAAGAGTTCGCTGCACAAGCGTTGAAAAACAGCAAGGCCATATACTTCCGGGATCTGGATAACTGCATATCATTCAGCAACCTATATGCTCCCGAACACCTGATTCTGGCCACCGAGAACCCGGTGCTGCTGAGTCGCAGCGTGGTGAATGCCGGCTCCATCTTCCTTGGCAACTACAGCTGTGAGAGCGCGGGTGACTATGCCAGCGGCACCAACCACACACTGCCCACCAGCGGTCATGCAAGAGCCTACAGTGGCGTCTCACTCGACAGCTTCGTGAAAAAGATCACCTTCCAGCAGCTCACTGCCGAGGGCATCCTCTCCCTTGGCCCCTCCATTGAGGCGATGGCTGAGGAGGAAGAGCTGCAGGCGCACAAGAATGCGGTGACCCTTCGTCTGGGAGCGGTAATGGCTGCCCATAACCAATTGAACAAAGAAAACAACAGCGATGAAACAGTTTGAACTACAGAGGCTGGTACGATCGAATATTTGGGCATTGAAACCCTACTCCAGCGCACGCGATGAATTCACCGGCAGTGATGGCATCTTCCTCGATGCCAATGAGAATCCGTTCGGCAAAAAAAATCGCTACCCTGATCCGCACCAACGGGAGCTGAAGCAGGCACTCTCCTCCTTCCACGGAATCCCTGCAGACCAGATCTTTATCGGCAATGGCAGCGACGAGGTGATCGACCTGGTTTACCGCATCTTCTGTGAACCAGGACGGGATCGTGTGATCCTCTGTCCCCCCACCTACGGGATGTATGGGGTATCGGCCGACATCCACAATGTGGAGGTGATCGAGGTGCCACTGAATGACAATTTTGAGCTGCAGATTGACCGGATACTCTCACACAGCGCTACATGCATTTTCGTTTGCTCTCCCAACAATCCGTCGGGCAACAGCCTGCATGGAATAGAACAGTTACTGGACTCCTTTGAGGGGATCGTGGTAGTGGATGAAGCATACATCGATTTCAGCAGCAGCAGGAGCGTCACTGAATTACTCCCCGGCTACCCCAATCTGATCGTGATGCAAACCTTCAGTAAGGCATGGGCATTGGCCAGCGCCCGCGTGGGGATCGCTTACGCCAGCAGGGAGATCATCGCGCTGATGGACAAGACCAAACCGCCCTACAACGTAAGTGCCTTCAACCAGCAGGAGGCATTGAAGGCACTCTCCAGGCCGGAGAAATATGGCTACCGGGTGAAAGTGATTCTCGAACAACGGGCTCTCCTTGAAAAAGAACTAAAAGAGATACCGGTCGTGCAGCGGATCTACCCCTCCGATGCCAACTTCCTGCTGGTGGAGGTGAGCGATGCCAATGCGATCTACCACTACCTGGTTGAGGAGAAGGTGATTGTCCGTAACCGCCATTCAGTTGTTCGAAACTGCCTGCGGATCACCGTGGGTACTCCCGATGAGAATCGGAAACTGCTTAACGCTATCAGTAATTATAACAACCAAAGGAGATGAAGAAACTATTGTTTATTGACCGTGATGGTACCCTGATCCTGGAACCGGAGGATGAACAGATCGACAGCTTCGAGAAACTGGAGTTCTACCCCGGTCTGTTTCAATACCTCTCCCGCATCGCAGCAGAACTGGAATATGAATTGGTGATGGTCACCAACCAGGACGGGCTGGGGACAGCCTCCTTCCCTGAAGAAAGCTTCTGGCCGGCACACAACAAGATGATGCGAGCCCTCGAAAACGAAGGGATAGGTTTTCGTGAAGTGCTGATCGACCGCTCCTTTCCACATGAGAACCTGCCCACCCGCAAACCGGGTACAGCAATGCTCACCCATTACCTGAAAGGAGATTACAACCTGGCGGATTCCTATGTGATTGGAGATCGGGATACAGATATTCAATTATCTATCAATATGGGCTGTAAATCAATATTGTTAAGTAACACTTCGCATCCCCGTGCCACCCTGACCACCACCGATTGGGGGGAAATATACCGCTTCCTGCGGGCAGCTCCCCGTACCGGAAAGGTACATCGCAAGACCTCTGAAACCGATATACGGGTAGAGATCAACCTCGATGAGAGCGGCGGGAGCAACATCTCAACGGGACTGGGATTTTTCGACCATATGCTGGAACAGATTGCCCGTCACGGGAATATCCGTATGACCGTAGAGGTGAAGGGGGATCTTCACATCGATGAACACCACACCATCGAAGATACCGGCATCGCCATGGGTGAGGCATTTCTACAGGCACTGGGGCAGAAAAAGGGAGTCTCACGTTACGGATTCATGTTGCCGATGGACGATTGCCTGGCACAAGCTGCTATCGATTTCGGAGGACGCCCCTGGCTGGTGTGGAATGCCAGCTTCCAGCGCGAACGGGTAGGCGACATGCCTACCGAGATGTTCCAGCACTTCTTTAAGTCATTCAGCGACAATGCGAAGTGCAACCTGAACATCAAGGCGGAAGGTGAGAACGAGCACCACAAGATCGAAGCGATCTTCAAGGCATTTGCCCGTGCCGTCAGGATGGCGGTGAAACGGGGGGAGACAGTTGGAATACCCAGTACGAAAGGAGTATTATAGGATGGTTGCCATCATTCAATACAATGCCGGAAACATCGCTTCGGTAGAGAACGCGGTGAAACGGCTCGGGTTCCCCTGCAGGGTGACCGGAGATATCGAAGAGATACGAGGTGCGGAAAAGGTGATCTTCCCGGGTGTAGGCGAGGCAAGCAGCGCCATGATCTATCTGAGAGAGAGGAAGCTGGACACTGTGATTCAATCGTTGGCTCAACCGGTACTGGGGATCTGTCTCGGTCTCCAGCTGATGTGCAAAAAGTCAGAGGAGGGAAATTCAACATGTCTGGGCATCTTTGATGCCACTGTGAAGAAATTCCCAGCCGCCGGTATCGTGCCACACATGGGATGGAATAGTCTGCTGACAAAAGACTCTCCCCTCTTTACGGGTCTTGAAAAGGAGGATACCTTTTATTTTGTCCACAGTTACTATGCCGGTCTGTGCGAACAGACGCTAGCCAGCTGTGAATATCTCCTCCCGTTCAGTGCGGCCATGCAACAGGACAACTTCTTCGCAACCCAGTTTCATCCTGAAAAATCAGGCAACGTAGGAGAAAAACTACTACTCAATTTTCTGAAAATGTAACAACCCATTCAATTGGACGCACCCTCTTTCAACCCTATTCAATCAGATCCAGATGAGAATTATCCCCGCCATAGACATCATAGACGGCAAGTGTGTCCGTCTCACGAAAGGTGATTACACCACACAGAAGACCTACCGCGACAATCCCCTCGACGTAGCCCGGGAGTTTGAAGATCATGGCATCCGCTATCTCCACCTGGTGGATCTCGATGGTGCCCGCTCCCAGCATATCGTCAACCACCACGTATTGAAACAGATCACTAGCGGCACCTCGCTGCAGGTCGACTTTGGAGGAGGAATGAAAAGTGATGAGGATGTGCAGATCGCTTTCGACAACGGCGCGGCTCAGATCACTGCAGGAAGCGTGGCTCAACAACAACCGGAGCTCTTTCTGCAGTGGCTTGATCGATACGGTGCAGAAAAAATTATCCTGGGAGCCGACAGCCACCACCGGATGATCGCTACCCTGGGATGGCAGAAGCAATCGGAGGAGGATGTGGTTGACTTCATCGCTGCCTACGAGCAGAAGGGGATACGCTATGTGATCTGCACCGATATTGCAAAGGATGGCATGCTCCAAGGCCCTTCTGATGAGCTTTATCGTGAAATTATCTCCAGGAGCAGAATCAGACTGATCGCCAGTGGTGGCATCACCTCAATAGCCGATCTTCAGCAATTGCAGGCTATCGGATGCGAGGGCGCCATTATCGGCAAGGCAATCTACGAAGGCCATATCCGGTTGCATGATTTGCAGACGTTCATCTCTATTGGTTCATAGTTCATGGCTCAAAGCTATCAGGTTAGTACGTTTATAATGAGCTGAATACTAAAATAACAAACATATGCTGAAAAAAAGAATCATCCCCTGCCTGGATATCAAGGAGGGACGTACGGTGAAAGGAGTCAACTTCGTGGGACTCCGAGATGCAGGCGACGCGGTAGAATTGGCACGTCGCTATGTGGAAGAGGGTGCCGACGAGCTGGTATTCCTCGATATCACGGCAACCGTGGAGAAGCGAAAGACACTCACCACCCTGGTAGAACGCGTGGCACAGGAGATCAATATCCCCTTCACCGTGGGAGGAGGTATTTCCTCCCTCGAAGATGCACAGGCGATTATCCGGGCTGGTGCCGACAAGGTAAGCCTCAACACATCGGCAGTAGAGCGACCGGAGCTGCTCACCGAGATTGCCGAACAATTCGGCAGTCAGTGCGTGGTGCTGGCTATCGACACGAAACAGGAAGGGACCGGGGACTGGATGGTATATGTACATGGCGGCAGGACACCCACTCCGCTGCACACAATCGACTGGGCTATGGAGGGGGTAAAGCGCGGTGCCGGTGAGATACTGCTCACCTCGATGAACCATGATGGTACCAAGAACGGTTTCGCGCTGGAGATCACACAGGCGGTCTGCGAAATTGTTTCCGTACCGGTGATCGCCTCGGGTGGAGCCGGCAGTATGGAGCATTTCGCGGAGGTATTTTCCCGGACACAGGCAAGTGCAGCGCTTGCAGCCAGCATTTTTCACTTTGGGGAGATTCCCATTCCGGCATTGAAACAATATTTAAAAGGACAACAAATACCGATCAGATGAAAATTGATTTTGACAAATCCGGCGGATTGGTGCCGGTCATTGTCCAGCACGCCGGTACCCTACAGGTGCTAATGCTGGGATACATGAACCGTGAAGCGTTTGAGAAGACCAGGGAGGAGGGGAAAGTCACCTTTTTCAGCCGGAGCAAACAGCGGCTATGGACCAAGGGTGAGAGCTCCGGAAACTATCTCACGGTAGATGAGATCCTCACTGACTGCGATGAAGACACCCTTCTGATTAAAGCCTTTCCGCACGGACCAACTTGCCATACCGGCACTACTTCCTGCTTCCGGGAGGAGACCGCAAAAGGATTTCTCTACAACCTGGAGAAGGTGATTGAGCAGCGCATCACTGAGAACCCGGAAGGATCCTATACCGCCCGGCTCTTCAGTCGAGGTGTGAACAAAGTAGCACAGAAGGTGGGCGAAGAAGCGGTGGAACTAGTGATTGAAGCGAAAGATGACAACCTCGACCTGTTCCGCAACGAAGCAGCCGACCTGCTCTATCACTACCTGATTCTGCTGAAGACCAAAAACCTGAAACTGGAGGATATTGAAACGGTGCTGAAGGAGAGACACAAGTGATTTGGGAGGTTCCTGGTTTATAGGTTAGTACGTTTGAAGCTGAAAGCTGGACGCTGGACGCTGAATGCTGACCTTACAGCTTCCT
Organism: Proteiniphilum sp.; assembly: GCA_016839025.1. Classification (GTDB taxonomy): domain Bacteria; phylum Bacteroidota; class Bacteroidia; order Bacteroidales; family Dysgonomonadaceae; genus Proteiniphilum. The sequence continues at coordinate 36,389 of JADLKK010000007.1, read as the reverse complement.
GCAACGGATCCACACCTTCTGCCCGTCGGCCAGGGTGGTGGCAAAGAGATAATGATCTCCCCCCTCTTGCAGTCTCCACCGATTGCGGATCTCTGACACTGTGTGCGGGTAGTTGCGAACGGTGATATTTGTCTGTGGAAAGGTTTTCACAAACTGGCGAATCTGTTTCCTGTCTGGCAGGAACCACTCCTCTACCTGAAAAGTACGACCAGGAAAGTTCTTTACCAATCGGCTGGAAGTGTATAGATGAGTGTGTTTGTGTAGCTTATGCAAAGAGAAACGATGTGCAGTCACATTGAAGGCTCCCGCCTTCAGAATGGAACTGTTCGGCTCATACAGATATCTGTCCGGTGCAACGCAGTATGCGGCTTCATTTTTCTCCTCAGCAGGTGAAAAATGAAGTTGCTCACTACCCCCCTCTTTTTTCAGGTTCACCGCATGAATAAGTGGGGTACCCGCATCTTTTGAGAGCAGGAAGAGAAGCTCCTTGCACTCATTCTCCACCGAGACTACATGCAACTCACTCACCCGACCAAGTGTTTTCACTGCCAGTGAGATATCCAGCATGGGTGAATATTTGATCATCACCTGCTCGGCCTTTTCCCTCAATTGGACAGTAAGTTGCGACAGGTCGGGGCTACAATCTTCAATCCGGATCACCTTCCTCCCCTCTTTATCCCGCCGAGCCGGATCAAGGTAAATTAGATCGGCATAAGGAAGTTGTGAAAGAATCAGCTCACTCTCCAGTTGGTGTACCTCAGCATGTGTCAACCCCAGTTTTGCGAAGTTGTGCATTGCCAGCCGGCAGAGCGTCTCATCCCGATCCGCGTAGAGTGCCCGTTGAAAATGTGGCGCCAGAAAAGAGAAATCGACTCCCATCCCCCCAGTCAGGTCGGCGAAAAGTTTCCCTTGCCTGCGGATGAGTGAAGCTTTGTAACGCGCTGTCATCTCAGAGGAGGCCTGCTCAAGTGAGAGATGCACCGGATAGAGCAGTTCCCGGTTCCGATACCAGGTGGGGATCCTCTTTTGCGCCATCTGCCGCCCGGCAATCTGCACAAGGAGAAAGGGTATATCTTTCCCCTTGTAACGAAGCGCCAACGCATGCACCTCTTCCCTTTCGTGTTCCTGTATAAATGATTGTTGTGCAGGAGTTAAATTCATTGCTCTCACAAATAAAAAAACAACCTGCTTCACCAAGCAGGCTGTCCTTATCCACTAAAGAATCATTTTATGGTTAGCCTCCATCCTCCGGAGAAGGCTTCGGTCACTTACGCTTCCGCCTCTGCCAGAGGTTGTACCGATACGAATGAACGATTGTCCCTCTTCTTGCGGAAAACCACTACACCATCGGTCAATGCAAAGAGGGTGTGATCCTTCCCGATACCCACATTTTCACCCGGATGATGCACCGTACCGCGCTGACGTACAAGGATGTTGCCAGCCTTTGCGGTCTCTCCGCCAAATATCTTGACGCCCAATCGTTTACTTTCCGATTCACGGCCGTTCTTTGAACTACCTACACCTTTTTTATGTGCCATTTTCTTCTGATTTTACCTGATTAAGCCACAATCGATTTTACACGTACTTCCGAAAACTGCTGACGGTGACCGTTGAGCTTTCTGTAGCCTTTTCTTCTTTTCTTCTTGAATACGAGAACCTTATCTCCCTTCACATGAGAAAGAACCTCTACCACGACCTTTGCTCCTTCCACCAGAGGGGCACCTACGGTAACCACCCCGTCGTTGTCTACGAGCATCACTTTCTCAAATTCCACCTCTGCGCCCTGATCGGCGTTGATACGGTGAACGAATAACTTCTGGTCCTGCTCAACTTTAAACTGCTGGCCCTGAATGTCTACAATGACGTACATATCTGTAATAACTTATCGTTACCTGCCTGAGGCGAGCCGCACAACGCGTCTGCTTGTTGGGCCTATTGGCAAAATGAGGTGCAAAATTAGACAATTTATCGGGAAAAACCAAATCATTTGCCCCTTTTTTCCACGAATTGATAGGCATCACCAATGTGCTCAATGATATCTCCTGCCATGAAGCTGAGAGGATGGATGGTGTCACGTGTCAGGTCAGCGGTCAACCCATGCAGGTAAACCCCCACCCTTGCGGCATCCAGGGATCTGTATCCCTGAGCCAGCAGGGAGGTAATCATACCGGTCAGCACGTCACCGCTGCCGGCTGTCGCCAGCGCCGGAGTCCCGCTGCTGTTCACATGAAGCTGGTTGGCCCCAACAACCAGCGAATAGGTTCCCTTCACTACGATCACCAGGTCGTTCCTCTTCGCCAGAAGCCTGGTTTTTTCAATTTTCTCAAAGTCATCACGCCAGGCTCCAATCAATCTGACGAGTTCCTTCGGATGAGGAGTCAGAATGGTGCCGGGAGACAGTCTCGACAACCATTCGGGATGACGGGAAAGGATGTTCAATCCGTCGGCATCGATCACCAGTGGCCCCCGGTACCGGGCTAAAAACGCACCAAATGCTTCCTCCGTTTCACGCTGTTGTCCCATTCCGGGGCCAATACCCACAGCGTCGGAATGAAAGCCATAAGGAATCTCCGTAAGATATTCCCGACACGGGTCTTCCATAGCCATCGCCTCCGGCACAACCGACTGGATCACGGATGTACCGCAGCAAGGCAGCAAGGCAGTGACAAGACCGCAACCACTTCGCAAAGCAGCTTTTGCAGCCAGGCAAATTGATCCGCACTTACCCAGACTCCCCCCGACAAGCAATACATGTCCCTGGGTACCCTTGTGGGCAAAACGGCAGAGCGGTTTCAACAGGAGGGCAATCGCCTCCCTTTCAGCATACTCCATCTCACTTTGTGCTGCCGCAATTGCTTCACTATGCAAACCAATATCCACGATTCGCACCTCTCCGGCAAAATCGCCGTTCTCCGGCAGAAACAAAGCCAGCTTTGGGATCTGAAAAGTGACCGTTACGGTTGCCTTCACGGCAAGGGTGGTTTTTCTCTCCAGAAAGAGACCGCTCGGCACATCGATACTGTATACCGGTAGTCCACTCGCATTGATAGCCTCAATAACCTTCGCAGCGTTCCCCTCTATCTCTCTCGAGAGACCGGTTCCAAGGATGCCGTCAATGATTACCCCGGAAGTCCCCACCTCCAAGAGATCATCATTGCTGCGCACGGTGGTGCAATGGATATGTTCTGCCTTTACACGACGCAGGTTGTGTGCGCAATCATCCGAGTAGCGGCTACCCTGATCCACCATGTACACCTTCACCCTATAGCCAGAGTGATGCAGCAGTCGCGCAACGGCCAATGCATCACCTCCATTGTTACCGCTTCCTGCAAAGATCAGGATCTCCTTTTCTTTGTCTGGGCAACAGGCTACAAAAAAATTATAAAAGGCTGTTGCAGCCCGTTTCATCAGCTCGAGAGAGGATATTCCTTCCTTCCGGATGGTTTCAACATCAATTTTTCTGATCTGGTCTGAGGGGAGGATTTTCATTTCCTAAAAGGGTCAAAAGGATCTTCAGGATCGTGGGTAGCATCTTGTCGACTACAAAAGTGTAAAAAAAGGGGGCAGAATGAAAGTATTTCCATTTTTTTAACTAAACTTGCACCATAAATCGTTTCACTATGAATCACCATCCCCATTCAATACGTCACTATCTCCTGAAATGGATGATTATCTGCCTGTTAATAGTGCTTACAGGAAAAGCAACCCATGCACAGGAAAACGGATTGACCACCGATTCAGTGAACCATTATCTCCGGCAGCAACTACTCGAATATCCGCAGGAGAAGATCTACCTGCAGACCGACAAGGCTGCCTATCTCTCGGGCGAACGCATTTGGTTCCGTGCCCATAAGGTCGATGCGCTGACACACATACCCGCGACTTTCAGCCGTTACATCTATGTGGAGCTGGTCAATCCTCTGGATGACCTGGTGAAAAGAGTGAAAATCCGGCCCGACAGTAGCGGCATCTATGCAGGACACCTCGATCTGGATGAGGAGTTACCCCAGGGCAACTACACCCTGCGTGCCTATACCCAATATATGCGCAACAGCGGGGAAGAGTATTTCTTCAGACGAATGGTGTCGGTACTTGATCCCTTTTCCCTGCAAATTGAACCAGAGGTAAGCTTCCGCATGAAGAAAAACAAAATTGAAGCGACATTTTGCTTCCTCGACCGGCAAAATGGGGACACCATTCTCCCCGAGGTCGTCAATGGAAAACTGGGGCACGGGAAAGTGATGAAGCTCAAGTCAAGGGATAATAACCGCTACACACTGGAGGAAGTCGTCCCGGAAACGGAGCAAAAACCAATATTCCTGTTGGGATTGATATGGAATGGCCGGAAGTATAACCGTTACTATTCCATTCCGACCGATCCGGAAGAATTTGCTGTTTCATTTTTCCCCGAAGGAGGCTATCTCATTCCCGGAGTAACTTCGATGGTTGCTTTCAAGAGTCTGGGTGCGGATGGCATGGGGAAAAAAATCACCGGTACAGTGTACGACTCAACGGATAAGGAGATACTCACCTTTAATAGCTTTCCCCTCGGGATGGGTTTTTTCCATTTCATCCCGACAGCAAACGAAACCTATTATGCTATCTGCAGAACCGAGCAGGGCATCTCCAAACGGTTCGATTTACCAAATCCCAACTCCTCGGCAATAGTTCTGTCAGCCCGCGTGACGGGAAACAGGCTACGAATCACACGTACCGGTAGAATTGCGGATTCACGGGAAGAGATGTCACTGCTCATTCACCGTAAAGGGGAGCCAATACTGCACCAGCGATGGGATCCGGGGGTAGAGATCTACACATTTCCTACTGAAAAGCTGCCGGACGGAATATCCCAGATCCTGCTGCTCAACAGTCAACGGGAAGTATTGAGTGAACGAATGATTTTCAACCTGAACGGCAGTGAGCTGACACAGATTGAGAGTGAGTCACTGCAGCCGAATTACAGGCGTAGGGAGCTGGTCAGGATTCCCTTGAAGCTGACCGATAACAATTTTCTTCCCGCTACCGGCAACATTGCAGTGGCGGTGACCGACAAGAATAGCGTGGTAACCGACAGCACGACCAACCTTATCAGCACATTGTTGTTGACCTCCGAACTGAAAGGGTATATCGAATCACCCGCATCCTACTTCCCGGGGGGAAAGGTTGACAAGTATGCGATCGATGCACTGATGCTCACCCAGGGCTGGAAGAGGTATGAGATACCGGCTGTGTTAAAGGGAGAGATAGAGAAACCGGAAACCTTTGCCCCTGAGCTTGCACACCGCATCACAGGGAGCAGCGACCGGCTTATCGGATCGATGAAGGATGGGCAGATCAGCCTGATGGCCAAGCTCGACACACTGGTCAGCTACCAAACGACGCTGGCCGACGAAAAGGGAAGATTTAGCTTCCTGGTTGAATATCCGGAAGGAACCACCATTCTGGTGCAATCCCGCAGCAAGAGGGGAGGTAGCATGAACGTGATCAGTCTCGATCCACAGACATTCCCCACCCTGGAGCGGACGTCACTTGCACAAAAAGCAGAATGGAAAGCAGAAGAGAATATTGAGGATGCCTACCTGAAAATTGCCAATGAAGCCTATACCATGGAGAACGGGATTCGCACCATCCTGCTGGATGAGTTCACCGTGACAGCCAAAAGCCTGGAGAAATACAAGGAATCCAGCTACTACTCTCCCATCTATGCCACAGGTGTACAAACAGCAGAAGATATTGAAAAGATGGCTGTCTCGAGTCTTCGCGCCCTTCTGTACCGGCAACCGGGAATTCTTTTCAGGGGCGACCAGGTTACCACTACCCGTTCGGAGCAACCCGTACTCTTTATCATTGACAACATGCAGTTTGAGGATTTCTCGAGCCGCCTCGACGATATTGATGTCTCCTCCATTGAAAGCATCTTTGTACTAAGGGACAACACCTCCATGCCGGGTTTTTTTCCAAACACCAGTGGCGCGGTGGTCATCACCACCAAAATAGGAGGCTACCAGGGTGCTGTACGCAGACCACCCAGCATTGATGAAATCGTACCGCTTGGTTATCAGCAGCCGGCGGCATTTTATGAACCGGTCTACGAAACAAATGAACAGAAGGGAAATTCCCAACCCGACCTGCGCACCACCATCAGCTGGAAGCCCTCCCTGCAATTCAACGAAGCAGGAGAGGCTCTGATTGAATTCTATTCGGCGGATATGCCCACCCAATACCTGATCACGGGAGAAGGTGTGAGTGACAGTGGCAAGCTGATCCACTTCACCCGGGAGATTTCCATTGTCTCTTCAGAGAAGAACCTCACGCCATCTCCCTGAAATGGTGCGAGGTCTATTTTTTTCATCAAGGATGCACAGCAAGCGGGAACGATGCAGGTGCCCGGAACAGGACTCGAACCTGCACGTTGTAACCAACACTAGTCCCTGAAACTAGCGCGTCTACCAATTCCGCCATCCGGGCATTCACAAAATATCACTTTGTTGAAAGAGGCAGGCCTCCGCCTGCCGCGAAAGGAAGGAGGTGCGTGAACCTGCCTCCCGATTCGCGGATGCAAAGATACATCTTTTTTTGTGAATGAAGCAATCTTTTCAATTTTTATTTTGCATCGAATTGCATTAAATCCAGTTTGGGATCGATATGTTGCGGAGTATAAATCAGTTCATCCCATGTCACCTTTTCCTGGCGGGATGCCGCCTCTCTTCCCAGGATAGCGCTAAGAGTGGAATGGCAACCCGACTCGAGCTGATTCAGGTAGACACCACTTGTAATGCTGTCGATAAAGGCCTTACCCTTGTTTTTGTCCGCATCGTCGAGTGAAGAGGAGCTGGCACCCTGGGCAATTGACTCAGGGGTGAGCTCTGCCGCAGAACGCAATATGCCCGAATCCCACTCGTTCTCACCCGTGATGAATACCCCCCCGCTGTAGTGTGCTTCCGCGACACCTTTCGTACCGATAAAACGGGCACACACACCACCAAACACATTGGCAAACTTACTGGAATGGACAGAAACGTTGATATCATCAGGATACTTGTAGATCACCTGGTAGTTGGTCCAGGCGTTACCGAAGTCGACGCCACCTTTGGTGCCACCGTCACCAATAGCGTATAAGGGTTTGGCGTCGAGAATCCAGTTGCAAAGGTCAATCATGTGAATGGCCTGGTCCAGGTAACACCCCCCCGATATTTCATGAAAATGATAATGGTTCCGAATACGCATCTCATCGTACGACATCCCCTCATGTGGTTTGATGGCTGCTCCGGAGGAGAAGTAGTAGAGCTGCACGGTCACCACTTCTCCAATATCACCCTTTTTAATCCGCGTTGCCATCTCCAGGTATGGCGTGGCGTAACGGATCTGAAAGCCGTCGAAAGCCGATACCCGTCCCCGGATGTTCCTGGCGGTTCGCAAAACCTGCTTACACCCATCGGCATCCACGGCGACCGGTTTTTCGCAATAGAGGTGCTTACCCGCAGCTACGGCATCGTCAGCCATGCGGGGATGTGAATAACCGGGTGAAGCGATCACCACCGCATCCACCTGCTTGTTCTCCAGTAGACGGAGATAGGCTTCTGATCCCACATATCTGTTTTTTGAAGATACGGGTGCATATCCCTTTCTTTTGTTCAACTCATCGGCAAAACTACTCCATCCCTCCAACTGATCCTTGAAGATATCGGCCAGGGCTACGATTTCAATATTCGACGAATCGGCCATACTCTGCAGGATACCTTTCGCCCGCGATCCACATCCCACCACACCAATCCCTACCGCTGAGTTACGATTGGCTGCAAACAGGATATCCGGCTTCATCATGGAAATCGTGGAAAATGCAGAGACGTTCCTGATAAACTTTCTTCTGTTCATGACATTTATTTGATCAATCATTATAGAAATGTGAAAATACAACATTATCCGGAAGAATCACCATTGCAAGGGGAAGAATTCATAAAAATGAGTCATTGCAAAAAAATGGGAGACCATCTATGATAGGTGACCTCCCTTTGAAACACAATGAAAAGGGTTGCTTCAGGTTACTTCTGAAGCTTTTCCCGTTACAACCTCCCCAGCCTGAGATGGCTCCACACTGAAGTAGGTGCGGGTGTAACTTCTGATTCGCTTGCGCACCACGGAAGGTGGTTCCTGACTCCGGTAGTTGTTCAGCACATCGCTCACCTCCACCGTTTTACCTGGCGGAACTGAAATCTCAACCGTAATGCTCTGGTTGCGATATCCCTGGCTGATCGGAACCATCAGAAACTCGGGCAGGTAAAGCAGCGAGTCCTGCTGGGAGATTTCGTAACGAAACTCCTCCAAATCAGCCTTCGCACCTCTCAACTCACGACAGCTGCTTGCAGCAAGCGTCCGCACATGAAAAAGCGAATCACTGCTGTTGCGAATATGAAGATGTATGCTGCGAAAAAGCAGTGAATCCCGGTTTACGTTGGTGAAGGGCAGCTCATCCAGATCTGACCCCATGCCGAAGCCTAAACGAAACTCCGAGTAGTCGTCGTTATAAGGCTGCATATCCAGATAAAGACGGCTGCCGTTTACGGGGGTTAGTTCGAAAGTTTGTTCAAGGGTACTCTCCTCGCTGAACTTGTCAGCCACCCGAGCAGTCAGAATACCTGCAGTAACCAGCCCGCCAAACCAAAAAACCACCGAGATGACTCCAATCAAAGGTCGTGAGCGGGCTTTCATCACCCGTCGCACAATCCATATCAGGATCGACAGTACTGGCACCCCTATCAGCAGAACAAGGGAGACCAGTAGCATCGTGCTTTCCTGTCCCGGGTCTACAAAGAGCGACTTGAGGGGCATCAGCTGGGCACCGGCAAAGAACATCGCGACGCACAACCCGGTCAGCACCAGCGCAAAGAGCCCGACAAAGGAAAAAAAGATGATCTTCAACAGGAGGATCAGTCCCTGCAGACAACCGGAACGCTCCGACGACGGGGCAACCGAAGGTCGGCCTGCAGGTGTCGATGAGGTTGGCAGACTTTCAGGCTGAGGCAGTGGAGGCATCTCATCAACCCATACCTTTTCTGCAGGCACCCCCCTCTCAGCTGCCAGACAAGAGGTGGTTACAGGTGTCGCCGTCTCTCCTTCGCCTCGGCTTCGGGCACTCGCCACATTGTCACTCACCTTTTCCCGAATGGAACGGATGTATTCTTCCTCACCCATCATCTCCAGCTTTTGTTTCACACTCTTCGCCTCAGGGATAATGATCCAGAAAACGATATAGACAACCACAACACCCATATTGATGTTCCAGCTGAAATCCACCTCGTCAAACAGGAAATTGAGCGGGAAGAAGGAGATCATCCCGATCAGATTCAGCAGGAACGGCAACAGAAAGACCAGACGAGGGATCCAACTGTCGATCTTGAAATAGGCTGCAATTCCACCGCAGACCCCTCCCAGAAAGCGATCATTGGGGTTGCGGTAAAGCCGTTTGGTCACGTTCGTTTCCAGCACCTTCGGCTTCAGCACTATCCAGAGGACGATGTATACCCAGAAAAGGAAACCGAAAAAGAGGACGAAGATCATGCGGAACCAGACCGGATCACTCCTGAAATAGTGTGCCAGACCACTACAAACTCCTCCCAGGATACGGTCACCGGAATTGCGGTACAACGATCGACGCTCTCCCCCCTCTCGGGATGAAGACCCCTCCTGCCGACTGCCCGCAGAGTCACTCACAGGTGACGGCTCTTCGTAGTCGCTGTCAAAATCCTCCGGCCTCCCGATACTGGTGATGATGGCTTCCACATCCTCATCGGTAATACAACTGATTCCGTGCCTGAGACGATTACCAAACAACTCGGCAATGCGGCATTCGATGTCGTTGACAATCTCATCGCCTCCCTCCTCATGCGAAAAAAAACGGGTCAGACGCTCAATATACTGCTTCAGCATTTCATAAGCCGACTCCTCAATGGCGATTACCTGCCCCTGAAAATTGATGTTGATTACTTTCTTCATATGATGTTGCTATTCTTGTCATGCGTTTCACCTGCGGCATGGGTCACAGCCTCCACACCGGTGGCCAGTTCATCCCAGGTGGTGGCCAGCAATGCATGGAACGCCTCTCCCTTCCCTGTGAGACGGAAATACTTGCGGGGAGGTCCCGAGTTACTTTCTACCCATCGGTAGGTAAGGATCTCTGCATTCTTCAACCGGTTCAACAGGGGGTAAAGCGTCCCCTCCAACAACTGAAGTCCCGCACTCCTCATCTCGTCGATGATGTCGCCCGGATAGGCCTCACCCCGCTTGATGATTGAGAGAATGCAATACTCGAGTACCCCTTTGCGCATCTGACTCTGTGTATTGTCTATATTCATACCCAATTTCTTCTTTCCATCGGTGCAACTGATGAAACACTCATCAGTACGATACAAAATTAATCAACGCAAAGTATTATGCAATACATAGTACCGTTTATTTTTTAGTTTTTAGTGTTCTTTAACGCTGCGGGTGATTCTGGTTGAATTGCATGAAAGTCGAAAAAAACAGTTACATTTGTGACCATAAACCATTTTGTATGTCACTACAGGGGAAGCATATCGTATTGGGGATCAGCGGAAGCATCGCTGCTTACAAATCGGCCGTTCTGACCCGGCTGCTGATCAAAAAGGGTGCAGAGGTGCAAATAGTGATCACTCCGGCCGGCAGGGAATTCATCACATCGGTAACGCTCTCTGCCCTTTCCGGCAAACCGGTTGTCAGCGAGTTTTTCGCCCAGGGCGACGGCACCTGGCATAGCCATGTGGAGTTGGGGCTCTGGGCCGACCTGATGGTAGTGGCACCCGCCACCGCCGCCACCCTTGGCAAGATGGCAAACGGTATTGCCGACAATATGCTCATCACCACCTACCTTTCCATGAAGGCCCCGGTATTTGTGGCGCCAGCGATGGATCTGGATATGTTCCAGCACATCACCACCCAACGCAACCTGGAGACCCTGCAGCGCGACGGCGTTCGGATCATCGACCCGGCAACAGGAGAGCTGGCGAGTCACCTGGAAGGGAAAGGGCGCATGGAAGAGCCGGAGCAGATCGTGGCCATTCTCGAACAACATTTCTCAGAAAAATCCGACCTGGCAGGGAAAAGGATATTGATCACTGCCGGTCCCACTTATGAGCGGATTGATCCGGTACGATTTATCGGCAACTTCTCTTCCGGTAAGATGGGCTTTGCCCTGGCAGAAGAGTGTGCTGCGCGGGGGGCGGAGGTATGGCTGATCACCGGCCCCACCGCTTTGTCACTCTCCCACCCGGCGATCCGCAGGATCGATGTGGAATCGGCAGGGGAAATGCATGCAGCTGCACTGCAGACCTTCCCGGAAATGGATATGGCTATCCTCTCGGCTGCCGTGGCCGACTACAGGCCGGAGCAGATGGCAAAACGTAAGATCAAACGTACCGAAGGTGAAGGCCTCTCACTGACCCTCATCCCCAACCCCGATATTGCTGCCGCACTGGGCCACATCAAGCGTGAAGGGCAACTGCTGATCGGTTTTGCCCTGGAGACCGATAACGAAGAGGTGAACGCCCTCCGGAAGATGGAAAGGAAGCAGCTGGACTTCATCATCCTCAACTCGCTGCGAGACGAGGGGGCCGGTTTCGGGCATGATACCAACAAGGTGACGATCCTCTCCCGCAGTGGTACAAAGCGATCGTTCGAATTGCAAACCAAGAAAGAGGTGGCGAGGAACATCATCGACACCACCTTTTCTTCATCTCAAATAATATATTGATGGTCAGATTCTCTTTTCCAAAAGGATTGTTCCTTTTGCTTCTATTGGCTGCCACCTCTGCACTCTTCCCCCAACCATACCGTAACCCGGTCACCATCCCTCCTGCTCTGAGCGGCAACTTCGGTGAGCTGAGAAGCAACCATTTTCACTCCGGCATCGATTTCAAGACCCAACAAAGCGTCAACAAACCGATTGTCGCCATCGAGGATGGCTATCTCTCCCGCATCAGCGTCTCACCGGGGGGCTACGGACTGGCACTTTATGTGGATCATCCCGCCACCGGACACACCAGTGTCTATGGACACCTCAACAGTTTCTCCGACAAGATTGCGCAATATGTGAAAGAAAAACAATATGAACTGGAACGCTATCAGGTGAATCTCTACCCCACAGAGGGAGAGTTACCGGTAAGACGGGGTGAACAGATTGCCCTCAGTGGCAACACCGGCAGCTCAGGTGGCCCTCATCTTCACTTTGAAATCCGTGACCGGCAGAAACAGGATCCGCTCGATGTGCTGGAATACATCGCACCAATTCCCGACACCCAAAAACCGGATCTGCGAGGTATTGCCTTCTACCCGATGGAGGGCAGAGCGGTAGTTAACGGAAGCAGCACCCCCCTTCGAATTACACTCGGAAAGGACAAAGCAGGGAAACCACTGCCTCCCGGCAGCAGGATCACCGCCTGGGGACGCATCGGGATTGGATTAAAAGCATACGACCGGATGGACGGTCAGTCGAACATCTATGGGGTGAAACATATCCGACTCTTCCTCGATGACGAGCCGATCTTCAGCAGCACTATCCGCCGCTTCTCATTCGATGAAACCCGCATGCTCAATTCATTTATTGACTTTGCCGATTGGCGTGAACGGCGTTCTCTCTACATGAAGTCGTTTCTCGAACCGGGCAACAGGCTTCCCTTCTACCAAACGAAGAACAGAGGTTATGTCGAGATCAATGAGGAGAAAGAATATCGTTTCCGGTATGAGCTGGAAGACCATTATGGCAACCGGCTCACCTACCCCTTCACGGTGAAGGGGCTTCCGGCAGAAATACCCCAACCCGTGCCATGTGACCACTTTATGTCCTGGCAGTTTGAAAACAGTTACATGAACCCGGATATGGCACTGACCATTCTATCCGGGAACCTCTACCACGATATCTGTTTCACCCATGCAGTCACGAAAAGCAGCAGCCACTACTCCGATATCCACCGGATTCACAACACGCCTGTTCCTCTCCACCGCGGGGCTACCCTAAGGATCCGGCTGAAGTCCGACACGTTGCAGCAAAAAAACAAGTATGGCATTGTGATCCTTGATAGGAACGGAAAAGAGGGTTGGTTGGGGGGAGACTATTCACACGGCGGGATAACCACTACCATTCGAGAGTTGGGGGGGCGTTATGCGGTGGCAGCAGACAGCATCGCCCCACTGATTACCCCTCTACAACCGGAAAACTGGAAAAGCCGGCGCATCATCCGCATACGGCTCACCGATGACAAAAGCGGGATCGCCTCTTTCCGGGGTGAAATCAACGGCCGTTTTGTGCTTTTCACCCACGACAGCAAATCGACCATGTATACCTATCGGTTCGATGATACAAGACTACCCGTGGGAGAGGCACTGGAGCTCACCTTTACTGCAACCGACAGAGCCGGCAACAGAAGCGAATACAAAGCGACACTGTAATACTGCCGACGCTTATTCCTATGGAGATTCAGAGCCCCAGTGTCTCCTGCACCAGACGGATCTCCCGCTTGCTACCGGTATGCTTTCCCGCCACATCGGACAGTTTCACGCATTCCTGCCATTGTTCTTTGTCCGTCATCCTGCAACGGAACAGCTTCATCACGATGTTCATTCCCTTGATCTGGTTGCCCACATCGTTGGTCAGGTTGGTGCCGATACCGAAGGTGGCACCAATCCGGTCGCCACAATACTGTTTGATCTGGATTGCCTTCTCCACGTTCAGGCTGTCGGAGAAGACCAGGTACTTGAGTCTGGGATTCACCCGCAGCTCCTCGTAGCGTCTGATCACCTTGTCCACAAACAGATAGGGATCACCGCTGTCGTGCCGCAGGCTGGTGAAGAGTGCCGCATGTTTCTTGCTGAAGTTGCGCAGGAACACGTCGGTGGTGTAGGTGTCGGTGAGCACCGTACCCAAGTCACCGTCGTAGACGTTGATCCAGTCCTCCATCGACATGTAGTTGGCCATCTTGTAGCCATAGATGGAGCCGTGGAACTGCACCCACTCATGCGGGTGGGTGCCTGACACGTTGAGATCATGCTTATACGCCAGGTAGACATTGCTGGTGCCGAACAGGCTCTCACCGGCATGCTGCCTCAGTATCCCGGTCACCCGATCCTCCACATCAAAGCTGAATCGACGGCGCATACCGAAAAGAGAGAAGATGATACCATGCTCCTTCATCCGCACTGCTTTCTCAATGGCTGCCTGCTGCATGTACTGCAGGTCAGGATACTCACCCCGCTCCCGGAACCATAGCTCCGAAACAGTGGCCAGGATGGGTGTTTCCCATAACGTCACCCTGTAAAGCAGGCCGCTGGCCTTGATCCGCAGCTTGCGATCCTCCATGGTGATCTCCACTTCAGAGGGATTGAAACGAAAACCTTTCAGGAAATCGATGTAGGTGGGTGGCAGATAGGTCATCTCTCTTCTGACGAATTGCTCCTCCTCACAGCTGAGCGAGAGCTGTGCCATCTGATCCAGCTCCTGTCGCAGCAGCTGGTCAAACCCCTCCGGGTAGTCGCCATTGCTCCGGTCCACAAATTCAAACTCACCGCAGGCGCGGGGAAACAGTTTGGAGTAGGCATAACTGGTGGTAAACTTGTACAGGTCGGTGTCAAGGATGCTTCGGATGATGGCCATAGCTCTTTCCTTTAATTGGTTAGAATGATAAACGTTTCAAGAATGGTTTCGTTCACTTTCCACATAAAAAGGGACGTCGCTTCCACAGCGACGTCCCCGTCAACCTATCGTTTAAAAAAATCAAATTCCCCCTTCAATGTTCCAGACAAAGGCACGGAGACCCAGATTGGCCGATTCGTTGTCCAGCTCCCTGAGGTAGGCCAGCAGAGCCTCCACCTTGTTGTCTTCCACTACTGTGAGAATGGCGTTGTTCACGGAAGGCCATGCATGGCTCCCGTAATGGGGGATGCCGTCACTGCTACCTCTGCCGTACACCTCTTTCCAGGAGGTGAATCCGCGGATGTTGAGTCTGGCCAGGTTTTCCACGATCAGGTCATAGTGTGCCTGGTCCAGCATGATCATTACTGCTTTCATATCTATCTGTTGTTATGCATTCACTTCATTGTTTACCAACACCGCACGATGCTTCCTGCGCCTGCGGCGTACACCGTAACCGGCCATCATCGAGTAGAGCGCTGGAATCAGCACCAGGGTGATGATGGTGGAGAAGCTCATACCACCAATGATGGAAATACCAAGCGACTTCCACATCTCCGACCCCTGTCCTGTGCCGATGGCCAGCGGCACCATCCCCAGGATGGTGGTAAGGGTGGTCATCAGTACCGGACGCAAACGGGAACGTCCTCCATGTACCACGGCGGTGATAATTGACATGCCTCTCTCCCGGTTCAGGTTGATGTAGTCGATCAGCACGATGGCGTTCTTCACCACCATACCCACCAGCATGATCAGCCCCACGAAACCCATGATGCCTAGTGGTTCTCCAGTGAGGGCCAGCAACAGGATCGATCCGGTGAAGGCGAAGGGCACCGTCAGGATGATCATAAAGGGATAGGTAAGCGATTCGAACTGCGATGCCAGCACGATGTATACCAGCAGGGAGACGATCATCAGCAACAGTCCCAGCTGTGCAAACGACTCCTGCTGTTCCTCCATCGAGCCTCCAATCACGATCTGCACACCAGCCGGAGTCTCATATTCAGCCAGTATGCTGCTCACATCGGTCACCACCTCACTCAGGGCACGACCATAAATGCTGCCTGTCACGGTGACAATGCGCTGACGATCCTGACGGTCAATCTGTGGCAGAGTGGATGTCTCCACCACCGTCCCCAGATCTCTGACACGAACACCTGCGCCCATCGGGTTGTATATTATGATGTTCTCAATATCCTCTATCGACTGTCGGTATTGCTCCTCATAGCGCACCCGGATGTTGTACTCCTCACCCTCTTCACGGTATTGCGACAGGATAAGACCATTGATTCTGTTGCGGATCGCATTGGCAGCGGAACTCATGTTCAACCCGTTCAATGCCAGCTTCTCCCGGTCAAACTGAATCTGGTACTCCATCCGGTAATCCTTGCGGGAGATGATGATGTCTCTGAGTCCATCTACCCCATCCATTCTCTCCTGCAGCTCACGTGCTACCCTATCGGTCACCGCCAGATCGTAGCCGAAAACCTCAAGTGCCACATTGCTGCCACCGGTCATGCCCATGTCACCACCTCCGGGCATCACTTTGAATCGTCTCACTTCCGGCATCGCAGCCAGATCCTGACGCATCTCCTCAGAGACATCATAGATGCTCTTTTTGCGGTTCTTGGCCTCAGTGAGCCGGATGGTATAGGTCATGATGTTGGAAGCGTTGTCCTGCATCGCCGCCCAGGCATTGTCCTCGCTGGCAGCGCCCACGCTGAAGGAGATGATCTCGATCTCGGGGTACCTGGCCTCCATCTTCTGCGCAATGCGGTGTCCCGTTTCACGGGCCACCTCCATACGGGTGCCGGTAGGCATCTCTACCGTGAGGGCTATGTCATTGTTGTCGGATGCAGGCATAAATTCTGTCTTCAGTGTCACGGCACTGATCACCACGCTTATCAGGAAGACTGCCACCACGGCAAGGAGGGTGAGCCTGCGCCTACGCGCCACCCTGTTCACCAGACCGGCATAACGATGGTCAATCTTGTTGAGCAGGGGTAATATCCGCCTGTTATACCATCGGTCGAAACCGTTCATCCGGATATCCTTGTTGGCTCGCATCATCTTGGCACTCATCATGGGAGTGAGTGTCAGGGCGATGATCAGCGAGAGGGCAATGATGATGGTCACCATCCAGCCGAGCTGCTTGAACATCACTCCGGCGAAGCCGCCCACCATGGTCATCGGCAGGAACACCGCGATGATGGTGAGCGTGGAGGCGATGACCGAAAGCGAAACCTCCTCGGTACCATAGACGGCTGCCTGACGCGGTCGACTGCCCCGCTCGATATGGCTGGTGATGTTCTCCAACACCACGATGGCATCATCCACCACCATCCCGATGGTGATAGAGAGGGCCGAGAGTGAGATGATGTTGATCGTATTGCCGGTCAGGTAAAGATAGATAAAAGAACCGATCAGGGAGATGGGGATTGTCACCATCACG
The DNA here is from genome assembly GCA_016839025.1 of Proteiniphilum sp. Taxonomy (GTDB): domain Bacteria; phylum Bacteroidota; class Bacteroidia; order Bacteroidales; family Dysgonomonadaceae; genus Proteiniphilum. The sequence continues at coordinate 19,239 of JADLKK010000007.1, read as the reverse complement.
ATGATGGTGGCACGCCACCGACCCAGGAAAAAGAGTACAATGATCCCCACGATCACCAATGCAAGCAGGATGGTCTCCAGTAAGCTGTTGATGGAAACCTTCACATATTCCGACGAATCCATCACCGTCACCAGTTTGATGTCTGGCGGCAGGCTCTTCTCCAGCGCAGGCAGTTGTGCACGCACCGCATCGGCAATTGCCACGGTATTGGCACCCGACTGCTTCTGTACCACGATGGTAGCACTTCGTGCGCCATTGGTGTAACTCTCCTGCACACGCGACTCCAAGGTATCACTGACGAAAGCCACATCACGCAGATAGATCGGTTTGCCCTGGCTGTTACCCACAATGATGTCGTTCAACTCACGGCTGTTCCGGAACTGACCCTCCAGTCGCAACATATAGGTCTGCGATCCAATGTCAAAGTTACCGGCCGGTACATTCACGTTCTCGGTAGCAATCACCTGGGCAATCTGCTCGAGCGACAGGTTATACGCCTCCAGTTTCTGTGGAACCACGTTCACCTGCACCTCACGCTGGGGTGCTCCCGACACCGAAACAGTACCCACGCCCGATATACGATTCAGCGGGTTGGCCACCTGCTCGTCAAGAATCTTATAGAGCGCTGCGGCACTCTCCTGGGCAGTGGCTGAAAGCACCACCACCGGGATCATGTCGGAACTGAACTTCAGGATCAGTGGATCTTCCGTACCCTCTGGCAGGAAGCCGGCAATCATATCCACCTTGTCGCGCACATCGTTCATCACTTCATCCATGTCGGTACCGAAGTCAAACTCCAGCATGATCATCGACATGCCATCCTTCGACTGCGAGGTGATCTCCTTCAGTTTTTCGGTGGAGTTGAGCACATCCTCCAACGGGCGGGTGACGTTTGCCTCCACATCCTCGGCGCCCGCACCCGAATAGGAGGTCATTACAGAGACGATGTTGAGGTCGATATTGGGGTAGAGGTCTATCGGCAACTGCCGGTAGAACATCATCCCGATCAACACCACACCGATAAAAATCAATGCTGTTCCCACGGGGTTTTTCACCGCGGTTTCATATGGTTTCATCTGTTCCTTTCTTTTGACTGTTCATACCTTACTCAACCACCTCCACTTCGGTGCCATCAATCAGGCCACTGTTGCCTTGCACAATCACCCTGTCACCCTCGCTCAGGCCGGAAAGGATCTCATACTTGTCGTTAACCCTGGCTCCCAATTCGACCACGGTATAATGTGCAATGCCATCCTTAACCACGAAGACATAACGGTCGTTCGATCCCACCTGCTTCAACACGGCCATATCGGAGAGCAGGGGACGATCATGGGTGCCGAAGTTCATCTTCACCCGGGCGAACATACCGGGGCGGAGACGCTGTTGGCTGTTGGGGACGGTCACCTCCACGGTGAAGGTGTGCGCCACCGGATCGAGCGTGGGGTGTACCAGCGACACCTTGCCCTGGAAGGTCTCCCCCTCGAGTGCATCTACGGTCACCTCAACCGGCATCCCCTTCACCACACGGCTATAAAAAGACTCTGACACGTTCACCATCACCTTCACCGGGTTGATGCTCTCAATGGTAAGAATGGGCGATTGCATCGCCACATCACCCGGATCGTAGTTGCGGGCAGTCACCACACCACTGATGGGACTCACCAGGGTGGTGTTCTCTCCCAGGTTGTTGAGTGAGGTCTCGGCAACCTCCAGCTGGGTACGGGCCTGGTCAAGTTGCTGCCTGGAGATGCCTCCCACCGCAAACAGCTCCTGATAGCGTTCAAAGTCTCTCCTCAGGGTGGCTACCTGTGTCTCCTGCTGGGTAAAACTGGCAGCATCCATAGCCGCAACAGCCTGACCGCGACTGACTGTGGAGCCCACATCGACATATATCCTACGGATACGCCCACCCATTGCAGGGGCTATGTTGTTCACCTGGTCAGCCTGAACCGATGCAGTGAAGGTTGAGATCTGATCTACCGGCACCATCTGTACGGACTCTACCCGTACACTCTTCTTCAGAGGAGCCTCACCTTCAACTCCTTCCGAAGATCCTTTTCCTCCGCAGGAGGCAAGCAATGCCAATGCCAGAAGAGATGTAATTTGCAATAAGCTGTACTTTTTCATCTGTTTATTTGTTATCTGTTTCGTTATTCGTTTGTCTCTACAGGTTGTATGTCATAACCCAACACCTTCTCCAAGTCAGCCTTCGCCGCCAAGTAGTCGTAGATGGCATTGCGGTACTGCAGCTCGGCATTGATCACCGCCAATGCCGCAGCATTCACATCCACAATGGTACCCATGCCGGTCTCATAGCGCTTCAGGGTGATCTGGTGTCCCTTGCGGGCCTGTGCCACCGACGACTCGGTAGCCACCACCTGTTCGATGTTCTTGCCAATCAGGTCATAGTTGTTACGGATGGAAAGCTTGAGTCCCCTTTCCAACTCCTTTCGTTGCTCCTCCATCTGAAAGAGCTGCAGTTCTGCCTGCTTCACGCCATGGTAGCGCTGCCCCCCGTTAAAGATGGGGATCTGCAAGGTGAAACCCAGCATCGAATAGGGATCCCACCGATAGTCACGAAACTTGAAGTTGTTGTTCTGACTCATGTAGGTCCAGTTGAAGCTGGTCACCAGCGAGGGGGCAAATTGCAGTTTCTGCATCTCGTAGGCATTCCGTGCCTGCTCCGACTGAAGTTCAAACTGACGGATATCACTATTGTTGACCAAAGAAGTATCAGCGGGGATAATCCTGTCGAACATGCCGGCACGATAGTCGCCAAGCGACCCCGACACCTTCAGTGGTACCTCGTTATCCATCCCCATCAGCATCTTGAGTTGCAACTCGGATATTTTCATCATGTTCTCCGCCTGGAGAATACTGGGGATAAGACTCTTGAGCCGTACATCGGCGGTGATTACATCATACTCTGCCACTACTCCCTGGTTGAAGCGGTTACGGATGTTCTCCAGGTTGAGCGAGTCGGTCTCGTAGGTCTTGCGGAATACCGCATAGCTGTCCTGTGCCAGCAGAAGACTGTAAAAAGCCTTTTTCACCTGGTTCACCAGGTCGATGCGGGAAGCGCGCGATTGTTCGATGGCCAGGCGGATATCCACCTCGCTCATCTGTATGTTTTTCCAGAGAGAGGGCATCACCAATGGCAGGCTCACGTTCATGCCGGCCGACCAGACGTTGAAACGCCCCATCTGGATCCCTTCTCCCGAACTCTCGGGATCGGGCATCATCACCTTGTTGAGCACCTGCAACACCTGTAATTCCTCAGGGGTATACTGGGTGGGATCGATCTCTCCTCCTCCCAAACCAAAACCTTCGTCGAAATATACCGTCTGACGCTTGATGGCCCGCTGATACTGTCCAATCAGGTCGAACTGGGGCAGCAGTGCACCATATGCGGATTTCTTTGCATACTCTTTCTTGGTGATCTCCATGTCGGCCACCTTCACCCGGGGATTCTCGCTCAGTGCAATCTCCAGCGCCGTGGGGAGGTCGATGGAGAGGGTGTCGGCCGTCTGGGCATGCAGCCTGGAAAAGCCGGCCAGGGCTAATAACAGGACAACCGACAGGAAGCGGGTTGATTTTTTCTGATTCATTTTTACGCTTTTCATCTCTATTTAATTTCTGTTTTCATTTGCTGATTGGCAAGATACTCATCGATGATCCGGATTCCTTTCTCGGTGGATATTCCCCTGATGAAGTTGATCATCATGGTGAAGAACAACTCCCGGAAAGAGAAGGGTGGCTGCTCCAGATAGGATGCCCGAATATAGGTATTGGTGCCATCCTCCACCAGAAATGCTGTCACCTCCACATTCAGGTTGCTGCGGATATAACCCTGCGCAATGCCCTTGTGCAGAAAATCACAGAGAAAGACATTGTTTTGGGCTACATCCTCCTTGATCAACTTTGCCGCCTGGGGATAATATTTCTGGATATCCTCGAAAAATTTCACATTGGCCAATGGCAGGTTCTGCTGAGCCTCAATGACTTTCAGGAACACCCCGATCACATTGTAGTCTCCACGGAGAAAAGTGGCAAAATGAGCGTTCCGCTCATTCCATGTTTTTCTCAGGAAGGAGATCAGCAGATCCTCCTTATCCCGGAAAATTTCATAGATGGTTCGTTTCGAGATGCCCAATGATGTGGCAATCTCATCCATCGAACTGTTCTTGATCCCATACTGGATAAAAAGATTTCCTGCTTTTTCTATGATTCTGTCGCGCAATTCCATGTATAACCTACCTTTAAAAAACGCACAAAAATAATCCGGAAAACCCAAAAACACAAATTGGTTTTCTCGGTTTTAACATACTTTACAGCCACTCAGCAACAGGAATCACAAATTAAGGATTGTTCGCAGTTCCCTGTATCCGGTAACGCTTGCGCGAATCTGATCACCATTCTTCAATGTGAGCATCTGGTTCTGTTTCTCATAGAGTTCTATTCGCAGGATCTTCTCCACGTTGACAATAAAAGAGCGGTGCACCCTGACAAATTGACTTCGGGGCAAATTGGCTTCGAAATGCTTCATTGTCTCTTCCTTGAGATAACGGCTCTGATCCGTCACAATCTGCACATAGTCACCATCTGACTGGATGTAGATGATATCAGGAACCATGATCACATGAATTTTCTGACCGCTTTTCACCGCCACACGCTCCAGCACCTCCCTGTCGTTGTGCAGTGCGGAATTGTGCTCTGCATCCAGCCCGGAAAGATCTGAAACAGGGTTTCCACCCATATTTTCCCTGTTTTCATCTTCCGAACCAGTTTGTACCATCCGATAGTGAATCAGCTGCAGATGGACCAGATAAACCAACAGTGCTACCAATGTGGTAAACGGTATAAGCGATGTGACAACTCTCTTTTGTGCCAGGCCAAAGATCAACAGGGAAAAGAAATAACTCAACAGGCTCCAGCCGATGAGATACATGATCCCCAAGGCGACATAGTTGACTGTTCGCTGATATTGATCCAGCCTCGCATAATGAAAGGAAGAAATTGCGACAGTCAGAAGCATTCCCATCCCACCCATGATCAATGCATCGACGGCACTCTTCAACCACAAGACCCCGTAAGGAAGCGGGATAAGTGCGCGCAGAACAACAGGCTGCAGGATGGCAAAGGTGAGGCAAAGCATCACAAATGGCAACCAGCGAAAGGGAATATAAAAAAAAGGTTGTTTCATCGGTTGTGTAATGGATTGTGCATCGTAGGCTAGCTGTGGTCAGCGTATTTCACATCCTCCGAATATCAGGTCGCCCCTCAGAATCAGTTTGCATGCATAGTCAGGTGTAGATACCAGCCGCTTGTCTTCCACGCCGCCCAATACGGTCTGGAATCTTGTCTCCACAAGCCAGTCACCCGGGATATATAGTTCTATTCCCCCGAAGGTGGCATCCACTTCCAGGCAGGTCTCACCCTCCGGTAGTGTGGTTCTGCGCAGATCCAGCACAATACCTCCAAAAGTGGCGCTCAATGCACCCCCATGGAAGACAGGATCCAGAAAGATGCTCTCTGATCCACCAAAGACCACCCGTTTTTCGATTCGGCCATTCACCCCTGAGGCAGTTTCACCGGTAACGAGACGCTGTTGTCCTTGCCGGTGTCGCGGAGCATAAAAGACCCTGAAAATCAGGCTTACGCCCAATATGATCAACAGGAACGGCCAGTAGGTACGTGCAAAACCGGCATCGAGACCCGGCAGGATTCCGGGATAAGCAACGGCAATACGGGGAAGCAGGAAGAAGAACCCCAGGATCAGCAGAAACAGAGACATCAGCGGATCTCTCCGGGAGAGTTTCATGATTCCTGCCACGATGAATAGCATCGGCCAGGAAAAAAGCACCGGTTTAAGGGCTGAATCGATCCATCCGAAATTGAAGGCAAGAAACAACAAACCTGCCAGCACCAGCATTGAACCCAAAAGAATCCCTTTCGATCTGCCAGAAAAAGAGGAAGCACACGAACTTTTATCCATGATAAGTACATTTTATTTTTGGCACAAATGTAGGGACCTGTCAGGATGTATCACAACGGTCAATCGACGAACACCGCTCTTATTCCCGACGAATGAACTGTTTTTTTTGGCTAAAACAGTTACAAATGATCATCCAACCTGAAAATATCATTATCTTTGGAGTGCAAAATTATCAAAAATATTGGCAGGGATATGAAAAGAAGGGTTTCTTTTTTTTACTTTTTGATGCTGGCTACAGCCATCCTGTTTCTTTCACATTGTACGGATAGCAAAAATTCCCCCATGCGGGTGGATGAAGTGCTGGTCAACGCCGAATCACTGACAGGTAAAACAGTGATGGTAGAGGGACTCTGCACCCATGTCTGTGGCAAGAGTGGCATGAAACTCTTTCTGCAGGGCAGTGAAGAGACCCTGACCCTACGTGCGGAATCAGACGCCACACTGGGCAAGTTTGATCCCGAAGCGCAAGGGAAACGGCTGAGGGTGAGAGGTGTAGTAATGAGAGACAGCATCACAGAAGGAACGGATCATCACGACCATGGGGTCTCCGCTGCCGACAGCACCGGAACAGTCCATTGCGAAGAGGAGGAGGCTGCGGTTCCTCGCTATCACCTTGCTGCCATCTCCTATCAGATACTGGAGTGATGGACCCTATTGCTCCTTTCACTGGTTTTACTGCTGCTTCCATCACGTTTTTATGCGAACTGAAGGTAAACAACAACCGTGAATGGTTCAACGAGCGAAAACAGATCTATCAGGAGTCTCTATTGCAACCCTTCCGTGCTCTGGCCATAATGCTTTCGCCGACCATGTACAACATCGATCCCCTCTTTGAGCTACACCCCGCAAAAATGCTCTCCCGCATCTATCGCGATGTCCGGTTCTCACCCAACAAGGAACCCTATAAAACATCGATGTGGCTCAACTTCCAGCGAAAAGCCACCCACTGGGAAGATTATCCCGGTTTCTTCGCCGAGTTAAGTAGCGATCAGTTCACCTACGGCATGGGGCTTTACAGCCCCAGGCGGAAGATCATGGATACGCTGCGGGAAGAGATCTCCTTCAGCCGGGAGTCGTTTCGTGAAATGGCGTTGCAGGCTGCCGCTGCCGGATTCACGGTAGAAGGTGAACCATACAAGAGAGCTCTGCCCAGTGACCTGCCTGAGTTCTACCAACCCTGGATACAGCGCAAAAGCTGCTACCTGGTCAAGCGGATCTCACCAACCGATCCTCGTCTCTGTAGCAGTGCCATTGCACTACAGCTGATGGAGGATTTCACTATGGTGGCAGATCTTTATCACTTTATGATGGATGTTGTCCAGGAAGCGCAACAATAATTATCATCTGTCACATTATTTTTGTATTTTTGTACAGGTTATTGAACAATCTGCATAAAAACAATCAAAATGACAAAGAATAAACTGCGGGACGATGCGCTGGCCTACCATGCGCAGGGGCGCCCCGGTAAAATCGAAGTAGTTCCCACTAAACCCTATAGTTCACAACGGGACCTGTCACTGGCCTACTCACCCGGTGTGGCCGAACCCTGCCTGGAGATAGAGAAGAATCCGCAAGCGGCCTACGAGTACACTTCCAAGGGAAATCTGGTAGCGGTAATTTCAAACGGTACCGCCGTATTGGGACTGGGCGATATCGGTGCCTTGGCCGGAAAGCCGGTGATGGAAGGTAAAGGACTCCTCTTCAAGATCTTCGCCGGAATCGATGTGTTCGATATAGAAGTGGATGAAAAAGATCCGGAGAGATTCATTCAGATAGTGAAGGCGATTGCCCCTACCTTCGGAGGCATCAACCTGGAGGACATCAAAGCGCCACAATGCTTTGAGATCGAAGAACGACTCAAAGGTGAACTCAATATCCCCATTATGCACGATGACCAGCATGGTACCGCCATCATCTCTGCCTGCGGTCTTCTCAATGCGCTGGAACTGAACGGGAAAAAGATTGAGGAGTTGCAGATCGTGGTGAACGGTGCCGGAGCGGCCGCCAATTCCTGCACCCGGCTCTATATAGCCCTTGGAGCCCGGAAAGAAAACATCGTGATGCTCGATTCCCGTGGGGTGATCCACACCTCCCGCACCGATCTGAACGAACGCAAGCGACCCTTTGCCACCAACCGCAACATCCGCACACTGGAGGAGGCGCTGAGAGGAGCCGACATGTTCCTCGGTCTCTCGGTAGCCAACGTGCTGACAGAGGAGATGCTATGCTCCATGAGCGACAACCCAATCGTTTTCGCACTGGCAAATCCCAATCCGGAGATATCTTATGAACGGGCCATCTCGGCACGTGAAGATATCATCTTCGCTACCGGACGTTCCGATTATCCCAACCAGATCAACAACGTGCTGGGTTTCCCCTATATCTTCCGTGGTGCGCTCGATGTGCAGGCAACCTGTATCAACGAAGAGATGAAGATTGCTACCGTCTATGCTCTGGCGGAATTGACCAAAAAAGCGGTGCCTGACGTGGTGAATGAAGCGTACAGTGTGAAGAAACTCAGCTTCGGAAGGGAATACATCATTCCCAAGCCGCTCGACCCGCGCCTGCTCACCACGGTGGCTCCCGCCGTGGCAAAGGCTGCCATGGCATCGGGTGTGGCACGCAAACCCATCACCGACTGGGAGGCATACGACCACAAGCTGCGTGACCTGATGGGTCTCGACAACAAGATGATCCGCCGCATGTTTGAGATGGGACGCCAGCAGCCCAAGAAGGTGGTTTTCTCCGAAACAAACCACCTGAACATGCTCAAGGCAGCCGAGGCAGCCTATGCCGAGGGTATCTGCCACCCCATCCTGCTGGGCAACGAGGAGAAGATCGCCAACGTGGCACGGGAGAACCAGATCAGCCTGGAAGGGATCGAGATTGTCAACCTGCGGCACGATCGCGAGGAGGAGCGACGCTTGCGCTATGCAGCCCTGCTCACCGAGAAGAGAAACCGTCAGGGGATGACCCTCGAGGAGGCTGCAGAAAAGATGTTCGAACGAAATTATTTCGGCATGATGATGGTGGAGACCGGTGAGGCCGATGCCATGATCACCGGCGTCTTCAGCAAGTACCAGCAGACCACCGATATCGCGAAGGAGGTGATTGGCATCCGCGAGGGGCTGAACCACATCGGGACGATGCACATCGTCAACACCAAGAAAGGAATGCTCTTCCTGGCCGACACCCTCTTCAACCGTCACCCCGACACCGAGGCGCTGATTGATATTGCGCGACTGGCCAATGCCACGGTCAAGTTCTTCAACCAGGAACCGGTGATCGCCATGCTCTCCTACTCCAACTTCGGTGCAGATACCGTGGGCAGTCCCGCCAGCGTACACCAGGTGGTAGAGACACTCCACGAACGCTATCCGGAAATGGTGGTCGACGGGGAGATGCAGGTCAACTATGCCCTGAACAGACCGATGCGCGACAGAAAGTACCCCTTCTCACGCCTGCGGGACAGGGAGGTGAACACGCTGGTTTTTCCCAACCTCAGCTCCGCCAATGCCGCCTACAAACTACTGAAAGAAACCGGTATGAATGACATCATCGGTCCCATCCAGATGGGTCTCAACAAACCGGTGCATATCCTCGATGTGGAGACACCGGTGCGGGACATCGTGAACATGGTGGCCGTGGCAGTGATTGACGCCATCGTGGAGGAGAACATCCGCACCAACAAACTCTCCCGTATACAATAACAACACAATAAAACCGATAAAGACAAATTGATGGAAAAAAGAAAAAAATTCCTGCTTCCCGAAGCAGAGATCCCGGAGCAATGGTACAACATCATTGCCGAGATGGAAAACAAGCCGCAGCCAATGATCAACCCTGGCACACGGGAACCACTCAAGGCGGAAGACCTATACCCTCTCTTTGCCGAGGAGCTGTCACGTCAGGAGGTAAACCAGAGCGATGCCTGGATCGATATCCCCGAACCGGTAAGGGAGAAGTATAAGATCTACCGCCCCTCACCACTGGTGCGGGCTACAGGATTGGAGAAAGCCCTCGACACACCGGCGCATATCTATTTCAAAAACGAGAGTGTCAGCCCGGTGGGTTCACACAAGCTCAACTCAGCACTGCCCCAGGCCTACTACAACAAGATTGAGGGAACCACCAATATCACCACCGAGACCGGTGCTGGACAGTGGGGTACTGCCCTGGCACTGGCTACCAAAATGTTCGGGCTGGAGCTGGCTGTCTACATGGTGAAGATCAGCTATGAACAGAAACCCTACCGCCGCTCGCTGATGCAGACCTGGGGTGCACAGGTGATCGCCTCACCCAGCATGTCCACCAAGGCAGGTCGTAAAATCATCACCGACCACCCCAACTACCAGGGGAGCCTGGGCACCGCCATCTCGGAGGCGATTGAGCTGGCAATGCAGACCCCCGGTTGCAAGTATGCACTGGGCAGTGTGCTGAATCATGTCTCACTGCACCAAACCATTATTGGCCTGGAGGCGGAGAAGCAGATGGCAATGGCGGGTGAGTACCCCGATGTGGTGATCGGCTGTTTCGGTGGCGGTTCCAACTTCTCCGGCATCTCCTTCCCCTTCCTGCGACATAACTTTGAGGGCAAGGCCAACACCCGCTTCGTGGCGGCAGAACCGGCCTCCTGTCCCAAACTGACACGAGGCCGCTTCCAGTACGACTTTGGAGACGAAACCGGCTACACCCCGCTAATCCCCATGTATACATTGGGACACAAGTTCGCACCAGCCAACATCCACGCAGGCGGGCTCCGCTACCACGGTGCCGGAAGCATCGTAAGCCAGTTACTCAAGGATGGCTACATCGAGGCGATCGACATCAAACAACTGGAAACCTTTGAGGCCGGGGTGCTCTTCGCCCAGACCGAAGGGATTATCCCTGCACCGGAATCAACCCACGCCATTGCCGCTGCCATCCGCGAAGCTAACCAGGCAAAAGAGGAAGGGCGCAAAAAGGTGATCCTCTTCAACCTCTCCGGCCATGGACTGGTCGATATGGCCGCCTATGACCAGTACCTGGCAGGTGACCTGACCAACCACGAGGTTTCGGATCAGGATATTAGTCGGTTTCTGCAGGAAAACTGACCGGTGATCCGCATCGCTGTTCCCTGTTAAAAACGGGAAAAATGTGGAAAAGAGGGCGAAAAAGGTACCCGAATATTTGGAAATACCAATGGGATCACCTATCTTTGACACACAGGTTGATTGAGTCATTGCCGCATTGGTCGATTGGGAAACTCATCAATTACGTTATAGAAACCGAGACTCGTTTTTGGTATCAATGGCGGGCCGCAGCCCTCGGGATCCCGATTGATCGGGACAGCGGATTACAAAGATACCGGAACACTCAAATCCTGTCACAAGGAGTTTCGTCTTATTCCACCGATGCGGCTTCTTAATAGAAAGCAGATCTGCAACAGATACCACTATCGTGCAGACTGCTTTTCACTTTTTAAGGTCATCCTATGCAACGCATCAGAAAATATGGGGAGCTCTTTCTGGTCTTCTTCAGGATCGGGGCCTTCACCTTCGGTGGCGGCTACGCCATGATCCCGTTGATCAGAAACGAGGTGGTTGCAAAAAAAGGATGGCTTGATGACAACGCATTCATGGAGATGCTGGCCATCGCCCAATCCGTTCCGGGTCCCATAGCGCTCAACACCGCACTCTTCGTGGGCAACAAGCGGCTGGGCTTCCGGGGCAGCCTCTTCTCCGCTGCCGGCATCATCCTCCCCTCCTTCATCGTTATCCTGTTGATTGCCATCCTCTTCTCCCAGTTCCGGGACAATCCCTTGGTGGAACGCATCTTCAAGGGGATCCGACCCGCTGTGGTGGCACTGATCGCGGCACCGCTGCTGGGACTGGGCCGCTCGGCAGGAGTGAACAGCAAAAATATCTGGATTCCCGTGGTGGCGGCTCTTACTGTCTGGCTGCTGAAAGTCTCGCCGGTCTACATCGTCCTGGCCGCTATCCTGATGGGGTTCTCACACCTGGTCTATCTGAAAAAAGTGATGAAGAAATAAAATGGAACTGATCGATCTCTATGCCGCCCTTTTTCTCTCCTTCTTCAAGATCGGACTCTTCGGATTCGGTGGAGGGTATGCCATGCTGCCCCTGATACAGCATGAAGTGGTGGAGCAGCATGAATGGATCACGGTGGCCGACTTCACCGATATCGTGGCCATCTCACAAACCACACCGGGTCCCATCGCTTTCAACTCAGCCACCTATATTGGCTATTCCGCTATTACCGAGATGGGATATGCCAGCGGTTATGGCATCATCGGCTCAGCCGTCGCCACCCTGGCCGTGAGCATCCCCTCACTCATCCTGATGACGCTGGTCTGCGCTTTCTTCTTTCGTCTCAGCAACAATGCCTGGCTACAGGCATCCCTTTCCGTACTGAAACCAGCCATCATCGGACTGATCGCCTCGGCTGCACTGATGCTGATGAATGGCAACAATTTCACCGATTACAAGAGCTGGATCATCTTTGGTGTGGTGCTGACGGCATCGGTAAAAAAGGTGGATCCCATACTACTGATCCTGCTCTCCGGGATGGCAGGACTCCTGCTCTACCCTACTTGAGAACACTTCCTGCCGCTGTTCCTCCACCCTCCTTCCACCACGGATCAGCAACACCAATAGCAACAGAAAAAAGAGCGCAACCACTCCCCAAAACCATACCTCCTGAAAGATCGGATCCTGACTATAGTCAATGTTGATATCAAGCGGCAAGGAGTGAGGATCCTCTGCTCCCCGCAACAGCAGCGGACAACCGGTCAGCAAAAGGAATGTAGCGTTTTTTTTCATGGCACCGTGATCTTCCCTGCTTCGGCATCATAGCCGAAAAGCTTCTTCTGATAGGCTAACCTGGGGGAGCCGTCACCGACATAAATGATGCCACAGTAACTGAAACCCATTGACTCGATGACCTGCTGCATCACCCGGTTGTCACGATGGGTATCTACCCGTATATTGGGACATTGCCTGAAACACCATTCAAAACAGGCTCGTGCCACCCCTTTCTCACTCCCTCGCGAAGCAATGCGGTGTAGCGTCCCGTAAGGCTCTTCATTGAGCCATCCCCCCTCAAAAATCTGCTGATAGGTGGGATCCTCACCCAGGATAAAGCAAAAAGTCGCCACAACCGCATCCCTCTCGTTCAGGCAAACAAAGCTGTGCCCGGCTGCAATCTCCTCTCGAATAAACGCTTCGGCAGGATAATGATCACCCCACTGCCCGGGATTGCCGCTTCGCTGCATAAAAACACGTGCAGCGGCATAGATCTCCATCACCTCCGCGATCTCCACTTCTTTTGTATGACGTATCTGAGTGATCATCGATAAGAGATTGCAATGCTGTTACACCTATTCACCCTTCGCACTATCGTTTTTTTTGGCAGCCGATGTTTTGGCTGTCGCGCTCTTTTTAGTGGTGCTCTTCTTGGCAGTGCTCTTCTTGGTGGTACTCTTCTTCGCACTGCTTTTGCCGGCCGCGGCTGTCGTGGCAGCTTTCTTCGTTGAAGCACCCCTGCGTCCCCTGCCAGTGGCTTTACCTTCCTTGTCAGCCTCCTCGATGATGCGCCGGCACTCCTCCAACGTCAGCTCCTCCGGCTTCATCCCCTTCGGAATCTTGTAGTTGGCCTTCTGAAAGGTGATGTAGGGTCCGTAACGGCCGTTGAGCACCTGCAGCTCGGGTTCCTCCTCAAAACTGAGAATGATCTTCTCCCGATCCTTCTGCTCCTTCGCCTCAATCAGGGCAGTTGCCTCCTCCAGCTCAATCTCCAGCGGATCCACACCCTTGGGCAGAGAGACAAACTTATTGTTGTGACGAATATAGGGCCCGAAACGGCCCACGCCTACTACCACATCCTTTTCCCGGAAAGCACCCAGGGTGCGTGGCAGCTCAAACAGCTTCAGTGTCTCCTCAAGGGTGATGGTCTCGATCGACTGCGTCTTCTGCAATGAGGCGAACTGTGGCTTCTCCTCATCATCGGGTGTGCCAATCTGAGCCATGGCACCGTACCGTCCTATCTTCACCGACACCTGTTTCCCTGTCTTGGGATCGGTGCCCAGCACCCGTTCACCCGCCTTGTGCTCGGTACGCATCTGCGCCGTCTCCTCCACGATGGGGTGAAACAGCTTATAAAAAGCGGCAATCGACTCGTTCCACTGCACCTTTCCTTCGGCAATCTCGTCGAACTCCTTCTCCACCTTCGCGGTGAAGTTGTAGTCGATCACTGATGGGAAGTACTCCACCAGAAAATCGTTCACCACCATCCCGATGTCGGTGGGGAGCAGTTTGTTCTTGTCGGCACCGGTGATCTCCTTCTTTACCGTGTCCTTGATTGCTCCCTTCTTAAGGGTTAGCACATTGTAGCTGCGCTCCTCACCCTCCACGCTCCCTTTCTCCACATACTCCCGGTTCACGATGGTGGAGATGGTGGGAGCATAGGTGGAAGGACGGCCAATGCCCAGCTCCTCCATCTTGCGCACCAGGGCGGCTTCGGTATAACGAGGTGGACGCTGTGTAAATCGCTCCATGGCCGTAGTCTCTGCCATCACCAGCTGTTCGCCTTGCTTTACCGGTGGCAGGATCCCCTCATCCTTTTCGTTGGTCTCATCGTCGGTGCCTTCCAGATAAACACGCAGAAAACCATCGAACTTGATCACCTCTCCGTTGGCCGTGAAACGACCCTCCGCATGGGAAATGCCAATGTTAACCGTGGTACGTTCCAGCTCGGCATCCGCCATCTGGGAAGCAATGGTACGTTTCCAGATCAGCTCGTAGAGCTTTTTCTCCTGTGTCGTTCCAGACACCTCATGTTCGCTCAGGTAGGTGGGACGGATCGCCTCGTGCGCCTCCTGTGCCCCCTTCGATTTGGTCGTATATTGACGTACCTTGTGGTACTTTTCTCCGTAAAGATCATGAATCTCCGTCTTGGCGGTGCCAATGGCCAGGCCCGAGAGGTTGACGCTGTCGGTACGCATATAGGTGATCTTACCCGCTTCATAGAGCCGCTGGGCCACCATCATGGTCTGTCCCACCGAGAAACCCAGCTTGCGCGAGGCCTCCTGTTGCAGGGTGGAGGTGGTGAAGGGCGCTGCCGGCGATTTCTTTGCCGGCTTCGTCACCACCTCATCGATGGTGAATGTTGACGATTTCAGCTGCTCCAGCAGTGCCAGTGCCTCCTCCTTACTTTTGAGACGCTTGTTGTACTCTGCCCGGATCTGGTACTGCTGGCCGTTCTCCTCCTTGGTGAAAAGGGCTACAACACGATAGGCAGCTTCCGATGTGAACTGTTGTATCTCCCGTTCCCGCTCTACGATGAGCCGCACCGCCACCGATTGCACCCGCCCGGCAGAGAGGGCCGGCTTGATCTTGCGCCAGAGCACGGGCGAGAGCTCAAAGCCAACAATGCGGTCCAGCACACGCCGTGCCTGCTGTGCATCCACCAGGTGCTGGTCTATCTTTCTGGGATGCTGTATCGCTTCCTGAATGGCATTCCTGGTAATCTCATGAAAGACGATCCGTTTGGTCTTCTCCTCCTTCAGCTCCAGAGCATCGAAGAGATGCCAGGAGATGGCCTCCCCCTCGCGGTCCTCATCGGAGGCGAGCCATACCGTCTCTGCCTTCTTTGCCGCCGCCTTCAGCTCGGATACCACTTTCTTCTTGTCGGCAGGGATCTCGTATAGCGGTGTAAAACCGTTCTCGACATCGATGCTGAAATCTTTTTTTTTCAGATCACGGATATGTCCGTAACTCGACATCACGTGAAAATCTTTTCCGAGAAACTTCTCAATTGTTTTTGCTTTGGCAGGTGACTCTACTATGACCAGGTTTTTTTCCATTCAGATGCTGTTTCTATCAATACCATTGTGGGATGCTTGCACATTTCGGGTGCAAAAGTAGTAATTTTGCCTCAGGAACAACACTTTTTTATGATTTTACTGCTATATTAAGACTTTTTGATGGATGTTCCGGTCGTTTTTATCCCGTTGTTTCACTGCCCGTTTCCCCCTGCTTAGGAAGCAAAACCGACAGGCCGTGCAGAGAGGAGAGCTGTTCCTTCAAGCGCCCGGAAAGTGATCGGCGAATGTGCAGATCCATGCGACAACACTCCCCGAACTCCTGTCTCCAGTTTATCTCTTCATATTGTTTCAACAGGCGCATTACCTCGTTCAACAACGGGTAATCGAACCGTATCACAATGCGGTCATCTATCGTTTTCTCCACAATCCGCGCATGGGAAATAGCATCAGCTGCCGCCCCCCTATATGCCTTGATCAGACCACCGGTGCCCAACAGCGTGCCTCCGAAATAACGTACCACCAGAATCAGCACATCTGTCAGCTCCGCTGAATGTATCTGTCCCAGGATCGGCTTTCCGGCACTGCCCGAAGGCTCCCCATCGTCGTTCGAACGATATTCCTCCCGCTTCCATCCGAGCATGTAGGCCCAGCAGAGATGCCGTGCATCATAATACTTTTTGCGATATGCATCCACGATCTTCTTTACCTCCTGTGCCTCCTTCACCGGAAAAATGAAGGAGAGGAACCTGCTTTTCTTCTCGCTAAGGTACCCTTCCGCCGGTTCCTCGATCGTTCTGTACGTGTCGTCCATACCGCAAAAATAGCAAAAAGGGCGACTCCTGGAAAGGAAATCACCCTATTATTGATCCCGCAGTGCTGATCATCCGCACTTGGAAGCACCGCAGTTGCGGCACTTAAGACACCCCTCCTCGTAGACCAGTGTCTCATGTCCGCAAACAGGACACTTTTGCCCTTTGGCCTCTGTCTCATTGGGCAGGTATTTCTTCAGTGCCCGCTCCACCCCGTTTTTCCATGTGTTGATGGTCTCGCTGTCCAGCTCCAGGCCTGATACCAGTTTGATCACCTGATCGATGGGCATACCGTAACGCAATACTCCCGAGATCAGCTTGGCATAGTTCCAGTATTCGGGATTGAACTTACCGTCTAGCCCCTCGATGGTAACCTTGTAGCCTCTTCGGTTCTGGAACTGGAAATCGTAGTGCTTCCGTCCGTCGTTGTCGTATGCCTTGATGATCTTACCGGTGGTGACATTCTTCGGGATCATGATGCCATCATCCTCGTCGTTGATACCGGTAAAGATCTCGTAAGGGCGACCATTGAGCAGACCTATAAAAGCAATCCATTTCTCCTTGTTATTCTGGAACTTGATCACATCTGCCTCCAATTCAATGGGACGTGAGGTAACCACAGCCGGCATCTCGTAGCAGTCGTCATCTCTCAGCTTCTCCTCTTTTTCCTCTTTGTCGTTCGAGATCAGCACCCCGGCACGGGAACCGTCACGGTAAACGGTACACCCCTTGCAACCGCTCTTCCAGGCCTCCATGTAGAGCTCACCCACCAACTCCTCGGTCACATCGGACGGCAAGTTGATGGTGACACTGATGGAGTGATCCACCCACTTCTGCACCCGCCCCTGCATCTTTACCTTCTGCAGCCAGTCCACATCGTTCGAGGTGGCCTTGTAGTAGGGCGACTTCTCCACCATCTCCTCTACCTCCTGCTTGCTGTAGCGCCTGGTGGTAGAGTAGCCGTTTGCCTCCATCCAGGTAACAAACTTGTGGTGGAAAACAGTGTACTCCTCCCATGAGTCACCGTTCTCATCCACAAAGTCAATCTTCACATCCCGGTCATTGGGGTTTACCTTCCGGCGGCGGGTGTATACCGGCAGGAAGACCGGCTCAATGCCGGAGGTGGTCTGAGACATCAGGCTGGTGGTACCGGTGGGGGCAATGGTGAGACAGGCGATGTTGCGCCTGCCATACTGCACCATATCCTCATACAGCTGATTGTCTGCATCTTTCAAGCGAAGAATAAAGGGATTGTCCTTTTCCCTTTCGGCCTCGAAAATCTCGAAGGCACCCCTTTCACGCGCCATCTCCACGGAAGAACGATAGGCATTGAGTGCCACGGAACGGTGTACCTCCTCAGAAAAATCATTTCCCTCGTCGCTTCCGTAACGGATACCCAGCGCGGCCAGCATATCCCCCTCTGCAGTGATGCCCACACCGGTACGGCGTCCCTGCAGGGTCTTTTTCCGGATCTTCAGCCAGAGGGTACGCTCCGATGATTTCACCTCCTCCGACTCCGGATCGGAGTCGATCTTCTGTAGAATCAGCTCAATTTTCTCTGACTCCAGGTCGATGATGTCATCCATGATGCGTTGAGCCAGTTGCACATGCTTGCCAAACAACTCGAAGTCGAACCGGGCATCCTCACGGAAGGGATTCACCACATAGGAGTAGAGATTAATGGCCAGCAGACGACAGCTGTCGTAGGGACAGAGCGGGATCTCCCCACAGGGATTGGTCGACACCGTCCGGAAACCGAGGTCGGCATAACAATCGGGTACCGACTCACGGATAATGGTATCCCAGAAGAGTACTCCCGGCTCGGCAGAGCGCCATGCGTTGTGGATGATCTTCTCCCACAGCTCCTTCGCATTGATCGTCTTCTCATACTTCGGCTTGCCGGAATCAATCGGATACTTCTGCACGTAGGGCTTACCCGTTGCCGCAGCCTCCATAAAGGCATCGTCGATCTTCACCGAGATATTGGCACCGGTCACCTTGCCCTGTTCCAGCTTTGCATCGATGAAGTTCTCCGAATCAGGATGTTTGATCGACACACTCAACATAAGCGCACCACGACGCCCATCCTGTGCCACCTCACGGGTAGAGTTGGAGTAGCGTTCCATGAAGGGTACCAATCCCGTAGAAGTGAGGGCCGAATTCTTCACCGGCGACCCCTTGGGACGGATGTGCGACAGGTCATGTCCCACACCCCCGCGCCGCTTCATCAGCTGCACCTGCTCCTCATCCACACGGATGATCGCACCGTAGGAGTCAGCATTGCCATCCATACCGATCACAAAACAGTTGGAAAGGGAAGCCACCTGATAGTCATTGCCGATACCGGTCATGGGGCTCCCCTGCGGAATGATATATCGGAAACGGTCGAACAGTTCGAAAAGCTCCTGTTCACTCAGCGGATTGGCATACTTCTGTTCAATGCGGGCAATCTCTCTTGCCAGACGCCTGTGCATATCCTCCGGAGTCTTCTCATAGATCTCTCCCTGGCTGTCTTTCAGCGCATACTTGCTTACCCACACCTTGGCGGCTAGCTCATCGCCCTTAAAATACTCCAACGAGGCCTGGTAAGCTTCGTCGAAAGTGTATCTCTT
>JADLKK010000251.1 GCA_016839025.1 Proteiniphilum sp. | reverse complement strand
ATATGAAAAGAGAGAACAACTTAACGAGAAGAACATTTCTTAAAACTTCGGCTGTTGCCGGAGCAGCAGGCGTGATCGGGACCGGAACGACGGGTTTTTTAACCTCTTGCAGCGGTGAGAAAAAGGATGTGACGGTTCCCCTGAAAGAACCCGGAACGTATTACGTGCCGGAGCTGGTGGACCTGGCTACAGACGGAAAAGAGTTGAAAGCTGGTGTTGTCGGTTGCGGAGGAAGAGGATCGGGCGCCGCCATGAATTTCCTGAATGCCGCTAACGGTGTTACGATCGTGGCGTTGGGCGACGTGTTCGAAGACAAGGTGAACGGCCTGGCCGACAAGCTGAAAGCGGAAAAAAGCATCGATGTACCGGCCGACAAGCGTTTCGTGGGCCTGGATGCGTACAAGCAGGTCATTGACAGCGGGATTGATATCCTGATCGACTGCACGCCGCCGTTTTTCCGCGCGGAACATTTCAAGTATGCCGTGGAACAGGGCAAGCATTGTTTCCTGGAAAAACCGGTTTGCGTGGATTCGGTGGGATACCGCACCATCGTGGCGACAGCCAAACAGGCCCAGGCCAAGAATTTAAGCGTTGTCACCGGAACGCAGCGCCACCACCAACGCTCATACGTTGAGTCATACAAACAGATCATGGGCGGCCTTATCGGGGAGATCACCGGGGGAGCCGTCTACTGGAACCAGAGCATGTTGTGGTACCGCGACCGCCAACCCGCCTGGAGCGATTTCGAATTCATGGTCCGCGACTGGGTGAACTGGAAATGGTTGTCGGGAGACCACATCGTGGAACAGCACGTCCACAACATCGACGTGTTTACCTGGTTCAGCGGGTTGAAACCGGCGAAAGCAGTCGCCTTCGGCTCCCGCCAGCGCCGCGTGACCGGAGACCAGTACGATAATTTCAGTGTGGATTTCACCATGGAGAACGGGATCCACCTGCACAGCATGTGCCGCCAGATTGACGGATGCGCCAACAACGTGAGCGAATTCATCCAGGGAACAAAAGGTTCGTGGACAAGCCAGGGCGGGCACGTGATCAAGGATCTGGCCGGAAACGTCCTCTGGCAATACGACGGTGAGGCTGAAAAGGCGAACTTCAAGCAGACCGACCCCTACACGCTGGAACACGTGAACCTGATTAACTGTATCCGGGCAAACACCCCCATCGAACAGGCATCCGAAACGGCAGTTTCCAACCTGGCAGCCATCATGGGACGCGAGGCGGCCTACAGCGGCCAGGAGACCACCTGGGACGCCATGGCGGCGGCTCCCCTGGATTATACCCCGGCAGACCTGAACATCGGCAAGATGGACATGAAAGGCTTTACTGTCCCTGTGCCGGGAAGTGCCAAATAAAAGAATAAATACGTTATAATCATGACGATAGAC
>JADLKK010000104.1 GCA_016839025.1 Proteiniphilum sp. | reverse complement strand
GGATACGTGTTTCAGTCGAGCGAGATCTATGACGGGCTGGGCGCTGTGTATGACTACGGTCAGATGGGCGTGGAACTGAAGAACAACATCAAGAAATACTGGTGGGACAGCATGGTGCTGCTGCATGAGAACGTGGTGGGCATCGACTCCGCCATCTTCATGCACCCCACCATCTGGAAGGCATCGGGCCATGTGGATGCCTTCAACGACCCGCTGATCGACAACAGGGAGAGCAAGAAGCGTTACCGCGCCGATGTGCTGATCGAGGAGCATCTGGCGAAGTACGACGATAAGATAGAGAAAGAGGTGCAGAAGGCGGCCAGACGCTTCGGCGAGAGCTTTGACGAGCAGATGTTCCGTGACACCAATCCCCGTGTACTGGAAAACCGGCAGAAGAGGGATGAGATCCATGCCCGCTTCGCCAAGGCACTCAACGACAACAACCTGGAGGAGCTCCGGCAGATCATCCTCGACTGTGAGATCGCCTGCCCCATCAGCGGCACCCGCAACTGGACGGAGGTGCGTCAGTTCAACCTGATGTTCTCCACCGAGATGGGATCCACCGCCGACGGTGCCATGAAGGTGTTCCTCCGCCCGGAAACGGCACAGGGCATCTTCGTCAACTTTCTCAACGTACAGAAGACCGGCCGCATGAAGATTCCCTTCGGCATTGCCCAGATCGGAAAGGCATTCCGCAACGAGATCGTCGCCCGTCAGTTCATCTTCCGCATGCGGGAATTCGAGCAGATGGAGATGCAGTTTTTCGTGGCACCGGGTGAGGAGCTGAAGTGGTTCGAGCACTGGAAGGCATTCCGCATGAAGTGGCACCAGACGCTCGGCTTCGGTGCCCACAAGTACCGCTTCCACGACCACGACAAGCTGGCTCACTATGCCAATGCGGCTACCGACATCGAGTTCGAGATGCCCTTCGGCTTCAAGGAGGTGGAGGGAATCCACTCGCGCACAGACTTCGACCTGAGCCAGCATGAGAAGTACTCCGGCAAGAAGCTGCAGTACTTCGATCCGGAACAGAACCAATCGTACGTACCCTACGTAGTGGAAACTTCCATCGGCGTGGATCGCATGTTCCTCTCGGTACTGGCTGCCTCCTACTGCGAAGAGACGCTTGAGGGGGGTGAAACGCGTGTGCTGCTCAGTCTGCCACCTGCCCTGGCACCGGTAAAGCTGGCCATCCTGCCGCTGGTAAAAAAAGATGGGTTGACCGAGAAGGCGCGTGAGATCATGGATGAGCTGAAGTTCAGCTTCGCCTGCCAATACGACGAAAAAGACAGCATCGGCAAACGCTACCGCCGCCAGGATGCCATCGGCACTCCCTTTTGTGCCACCATCGACCACCAGACGCTGGAGGACCACACCGTCACCATCCGTTATCGCGACACCATGGTTCAGGAGAGGGTGACCATCAACTCGCTGCAGCAAGTGATCGCGGAAAAGACCGATTTGAAACATCTCCTTAAAAAACTATCCTGATCATGAAAAGAAAACCATTCGGATCACTCCTCATGCTCACCGGCATTCTTCTCTTTGTTGCCTCCTGCGACAAGACAGAGACCTTCGACGACCGGTGGAAGCTCGAAAACGAAACCCAGTTTGCAGCCATTGCCGCCAATCCGGAATATTCGAAGATACATTCAGAATCGGGTCAGGGGTATATCATGTACAAAGAGGTAAAACAGGGAGATGGAGCGACCCCCTATTTTACCAACAGGGTAAAGGTTCTCTATACCGGCTGGTACAAAAACGACTGGTCAAAACCAGACAGTTATACCAATGACAAAGGAGAATATATCCAGAACAAAATTGTCTTTGATTCTACGGGTAACAGGAATGATATTCCCAGTACCTTTTATGTCTATGGTGTGGTTGATGGATTTTCCACGGCCTTGCAACATATGCAGGTGGGCGACAAATGGGAGATCTGGATCCCCTGGAGAATGGGATATGCGGAAGCCGGTAACAACAGTATTCCGGGCTATACCACACTGGTATTTGAAATCGAACTGGTGGGTATTGTGGCATAACAGGGTTACAAGCCCAACAACAACTCTTCAATGGCACTCCTCACTTGTGGGCGGGTGCCATTGAACTTATTCACCATCACCGTGAAGGCATATTTTTTGTTGCCATCGATCAGGTAACCGGCATAGCACTGTACGCCTCCAATGCTGCCACTTTTGGCGGCTACCCTTCCGCTCAGCCTTGTATCGCGCATAAATAACCTGAGCGTACCCTCCTGTCCTGCCTTCGGCAAGGAGTGAAAGAAGAACGATGCCTTGTTGCTTCCCCTGTACATGTAAACCAGCAGATCGGTAAAGAGTTGAGGACTCACACTGTTCTGTGGAGCGAGGCCACTTCCGTCAACCATCTGTAGAGACGAGACGGACATTCCTCTACCCTTCCACCATTCCGATAGGGCTGCTATTCCGGACTCCAGAGCATCCTCCCTCTGGTTGTCTCTACTCATAATACCGATGGTTCGTATCAGATGTTCCGCATAATGGTTGTTGCTCTCCACATTCACCTCGCGGATAATCTCCTTCAGGGAAGGTGAAATTTGTGTAAAAAGTACTTTTCCCACCCGGTACCGGATGGTTCTCTCTGATTGGCATACTCCGGAAAGATACTCCTTTCTCGCTGTCTCCACTTTTCTGACCCGCAATCCTCTTTCTCTCATATAATCTGCCAGTGCCTCTCCCAGGAACAAGCCTGGATCGGGTATATCCCCCTTGATGCTGAACTCCCTCCTTCCAGCGGGAATATTGCCTCTCAGAAATCTCTCGTTCGAAAAAGGAGCGCCATAAATATAGCCGTTGTCGCGTCCGGTGGTGTTCAGTGTCAGTTCGTTCCTGAAAGTGAGGTTATTCATTTCCGGTTCTGTACGCAGAATTTTCGGGCAACCGTTACTGTCGGTGGTATCGAAGAAGAGCTTGTAACTGTTGTCGAAGATACTGATCCCGTAAGCACCCGCGGCGTAGTAGTTCCCCATATCAATCCAGGTCCACTCGGGTGAGATACCATTGTATCCAAACAGGTCATCCACCACGTAGATGGAGTATTCCTTGTCGCCGGGAAGGGCCTGCTTCAACGCGTCGGCGGCCACTCTGAAGAATGTTTCAGGATGATCACCCATCACCTCGCTACCCAGGGTGGGATCACCCGAACCGATCACCAGGATACGGGTGGGATTATCGGCGTCCACCGCCAGCTCCGTCTTGTAGCGGTAATGCTCGCCCAGCAGCTCCAGCGCTGTCGCGGTAGTGATCAATTTCAGTAGCGACGCCGGCGTGAGAGACAGTTCAGCATTGTACGACAGGATGCTCCTGCCGGTTTCCAGGTCACTCACTGATAGCCCTATGGAGGCATGCTTCATGGCGGGATGAGCCACGAACCGTTCCAATGCGGATTGGGTGTAAGAGAGGGTGGTTGGAAAAAGCAAAACATACAAAAGAAAGCTCTTTTTCATTGCAGAGAGAAATAAGGGTTCCTTACAAAAATAGCAAAAAAATGAATCCGGACCATAAAAAAACCCTGCAAGGGAAATTGCAGGGCTCTTGTTTGGTCATTGCTGTCGATCAGAACCGATAGCCCACCGAAAGATATGCGTTCTGGTTTTTGGTGTTACCGTTGTCACGGTTGGAGATGTTCACCAACCCCATATCCCAGCCAAGATCGATCAGGAAAACACCCATCTCTGCACCTACGCCGAGTCCCAAACCGGCATCGAAGGGTTTGTACTGACCGGCCGCATCACCGAAGATCTTGTCTACATCCCAAGTACCGGAAAGATTACCTACCTTGGCCTTACGACTTCCTCCCACGCCATAGGCGGCATAGGGACCGGCATGGAATACAACACGGGTACCGGGGGTTACATCCACCTTGTAGGCAAGATGCAGCGGCAGCTGCAGGTACATCAGGTTCTCGGTATATTCGGCTTCGATTGCATCATTCACGGATTTGAATCCCTTGGTGTTGAAAAACAACCCGGTCTGAAGGGCTACATTGGGGGTAAAATCGACATCTGCAGCCAGTCCGATATTGAATCCGATCTTGGGGTTCTTGTCATCCACTTCGTCATCATACACCAGGTTTGACATGTTCACCCCTCCCTTGATACCGAGGCTCACCTGTGCACTTACTGCCGTAACAATGGTCAGCATGACAACAACGGCTGTTAATCTCATTTTTTTCATACTTTCATTCATTAAGTTAATAATCTCGATTGTAGGTTTCAAAGATACTGCTTCAAAACTGACGATAGAACAGCTCACCGAATCAAATTGTTCGAATAAGCGCATTTCTCCACAACTACAGGTCAGGCAGCAGCTACTGGTAAGACAATATGAGAGGTTCGGCTGCAAACAGATCCTGAGCCACCGCACAGAGCTCTTCTGCCGTAATGGAATCGATACAGGCGAATACCTCATCCAGCGGTCGGTAGCCTCCGGTATGCAGGAACCGTTTCGCCATAGCCAGGGTGTAGTTCTCGACCTGTTCCGCCGCAATTCCCAGCTGTCCCTTCCATTGTCGTTTGGCTACCATGAGCTGCCTGGCTGTCAGCTCATTCTCCAGCAAACGATTGACCTCCTTCCTTACAAGCCGGATGCACCGTTCCTGCTGTTGCGGATCGCCGGCAAAGTAGACAGCGAAGAGGCCGGTATCACTATACAGGGTAACATTCGACTCCACATGGTAGACCAGTCCCCTTCTCTCGCGCAGGGCAGCGTTGAGACGGCTGTTGAGGCTATCGCCCCCCAACAGGTTATTGAGCAGGAGCAGGGCATATCGCCTGGGATGATGCATCGAATATGCTGGCACTCCCATCATCACATGGTTCTGTGATGTGTTCTTGTGAACCAGCTCCCGACGGGGTTGAAAGCGAAACGGGGAAGCGACCCTATTCCTTACTACAACTGCCGGGCAGGAAACAGAAAAATATTTCTCCAGCAGGTTAACCACTTTCGGAAAAGAAATCCTGCCGGTAGAAAAAAAGAGCATCTGTGAAGGCTGATATTGTCGACGATGGAACAGTAGTATCTGCTCCCTGGAGAACTGCTGCAACGTCTCCGGCATTCCCAGGATATAATGTCCCAGGTCATGCCCGGCAAACAGCAAATTTTCAAAATCATCGTAGATCAATTCCGAGGGTGCATCCTGATAGGAGTTGATCTCATCGAGAATCACCTCCCGCTCCCGGTCAATCAGCTGCGGGGAGAACTCGGAGTGAAACAACATATCGGCCAGCAGCTCCACCGCCCGGGAGAAGTATTCGCCAAGAAAAGTGGCATAGAAGAATGTCTCCTCCTTGGTGGTGTAGGCATTCAGCTCCCCCCCTACACTTTCCATCCGCCCCGCAATATGATGTGCTCTTCTCCTGCCGGTTCCCTTGAAGAGCATGTGCTCCACAAAGTGAGCCATTCCGGCCTCCTCAGGGTATTCATCACGTGAGCCGGTATTTACCACTATGCCGCAGTGGAATACCCCGGAAGGAGCATCCCGGTGGATAATCTGCAATCCGTTTGAGAGGATGTGGGTATGGATCATGCGCTTATGCATTCAGGGTACGTCTCATATAATCTCTCCTCTGCTCCGGCATCAACCGCTCAATGGCATAGCGCAGCATGGTGCGGGGCATTACCTGGTGAAACCGGTCCAGAAAACCGGTCAGTAGCTGTTCATCGCGCTTACCAACCTCCCGCAGCATCCAACCGGATGCTTTGTGCATCAGGTCGTGCGTGTGAGGGAGAAAGATTTCCGCAAGGGTGAGGGCATCAAAAAAATCGTTGTTCCGGATGAACGCAAGGGTGGAGACCATGGCGATGCGCTGATTCCAGAGCAGTTTGCTCTCCGCCAGCCGATAGAGAAGTGAACGATCTTTTTTATCCTTCAACCACTCCCCCACGATATGATAGCAGGAAAGATCGACCAAATCCCAGTTGTTCACCCGTTTGCTGTGTGAAAGGTAAAAACGGACAATCTCTCCGCGGCCTCTCTCCCCCTCCTTTCTGAATTGCCCGGCCAGTATGACCAGCGCGCAGAGGCGGCATTCATGCAATGGGTCATCCAACAGCTTCTGCAACTCCGAAAGAGGGGTATCCGGATGGCTGGCGGCAACTTTCCTTGTTTCGGGCACTGTGCAACCAATAAAGCGGTCTCCCTCACCATACTGCCCTTTGCCGGTCTTAAAAAAACGGGATGAATGAGTTGCTCTTTCAGGACTGCCCAAGGCGAGCAATGCTTTTTTAATCTCTCTTGCCTGCATTTGAATGATCAGTTTACTCTTGATATGGGATAACGACCTTCATAGAAGCCGATGATGTTCTGTACCATCTCCTCCGACATGCGGATGCGGTCTTCCAATGTTTTGGTGCCGGCGTGGGGAGCCAACACCACGTTGTCGAGCATCAGCAGCTCAGGCAGGATTTGAGGCTCATTTTCATACACGTCAAGAGCTGCAGCAAATATCTTCCTGCTCTTCAACACAGTAGCCAGCGCCCGCTCATCGACCATATCACCGCGTGCAGTATTGATAAACACTGCTGTCGGCTTCATCATACCAAATGCTCTTTCGCCGATCATATGATATGTCTCAGGTGTGGAGGGTGCATTCAATGAGATATAGTCGGAAGTCTGAAGCAATTGATCAAGGGTTACCCACTGCGCCTGATACATTTTTTCGATCGATTTATCCAGACGATTGCGGTTGTGGTAAACGATCTCCATCCCGGATGCGAGTGCACGACGGGCGAGCGATTGTCCGATACGCCCCATACCAATGATACCGAGTTGTTTGCCGTATACCGGCAAACCCGCTTCTGCGTAAACCCCCCAGCTGACACCCTCCGGGCTGCGCAGCTTGCGGTCGTAATAGCCGATACGACGTCCGGCGGCCAACAGGAGCCCAAAGGCAAACTCAGCCGTAGGCTCGCATGTACTGTGGGGGATATTGGTTACTGCAATCCCTTTTTCGGTGGCACACGCCACATCAATGTTGTTGTACCCCACTCCGTAATTGGAGATCAATTCCAGCTTCGCCCCTCTCTCCATGATCTCCCTGTCTGTATAAAAGCTGAAATTGGGGACCAATACCTCATAATCGGGAATCAGCTCCAGGACCTCTTCTCTGCTGAAGTAGGACTTCTCGACGGGGAGGGTGACCTCGTAGCGATCCTCCAGTTCCCTCAACCCTTCCGGTTTCAGTCGGTAGGCAATCAATACTCTTTTCATATTGCGTGCAATTATAACATTTCTGACAGTATACCGAGCACTGCCTCCTCTAACGTGGTGTAGCAGGATAATGTTCTCAAGGATCGGGATCGAAAGACACAGAAAGCAAAAAAACGAGCCCAATGACTCGCTTTTCCGCTCTTCAGGTTGGACTTGAACCAACGACCCTCTGATTAACAGTCAGATGCTCTAACCGACTGAGCTAC
>JADLKK010000250.1 GCA_016839025.1 Proteiniphilum sp. | reverse complement strand
TGGCGCTCCTCCGACCTATACATTAAGGATGGCTCTTATGTCCGCCTGAAATCGGCTCAGCTGGGCTATACACTACCTGATGCGCTGACGAAGAAGATCTCCATTCAGCGGCTGCGACTCTATGTGTCGGCTGACAACCTGCTCACCTTCACCGGTTACGACGGCTTCGACCCCGAGATCGCTTCAGGCGGTTATACCACCATCGGTATCGACCGCGGTATCTATCCGCAGGCCAGAACCATCTCACTGGGTGCCAATATCTCATTTTAAAATATAGTATCACTATGAAACAATATATAAACCTACTGATCATCATGCTGCTGGCGGGATTCATCTCCTGTAGCGACGACTTCCTGACCAACTCGACCACCGAGCAGCAGGCAGCCGGCGAGCCCGCCACCGAGGGGGCTATCCTTTCCAACCTGGCAGCGACCTACCAGATCCTGCTCTTCGACAGCTATGCCGACAACAACTACAACAGCCTTGTGCTGATGTCGGACCTCCGTTCAGACGATATCTTCAAGGGGGGTGGTGACGCCGGCGACCAGCACCAGCTCTACCTGCTCTCACTCTTCACCACCACGCCGCAGGAGAATATCAACGGATTGTGGAACATCTTCTACTCCGGTCTGGCACGTGCCAACAACGTGATCTCTGCCTGTGAGAACGCAGTGGGCTTCGATACCGAGGCAGATATCAAAAAACTGAATCAGTACAAGGCGGAAGCGCATTTTCTGCGTGCCTATTACACCCACTGGCTCTGGAAGTTCTGGGGCAATGTACCCTACTTTGAGGAGCCACTCACCGAGCCTCCCTACATGACCCGGCAATACAGCGCCGATGAGGTCTATGCCGAGATCATGGAGGATATTGATGTGGCTACCACCGAGGGGTACCTTCCCTTGAAGACGGTCGGCATCAACGCCGGACGCATCAACCGGGCAGCAGCCCTGATGCTTAAGGCCCGCGTGGTGCTCTACCAGAAGGATGCAGCACGCTACGGCGAAGTGACGGCCGACATGGCGGAGATCATCGCCAGCGGCGACTACAGCCTGATGCCCGACTTCGCAGGGATATGGGTCGATGCGGGCGAGTTCAACCAGGAATCAATCTTCGAAGCCAACCACCTGCCGGAAGGCAAGACCTGGGACAGCGGATGGCAGGGCTACGGCACCAACCTCCCCGCCTTCATCTCTCCCAACGAACTGAAGGGTGGAAGTGAGACAGGCGACTTCAAGGGTGGCTGGGGCTTCGGACCCGTACGCCAGCCGGTGTGGGACCTCTACGAAGAGGGTGACAGCCGCCGCGAGGGATCGATCAACAAATGGGAGCCGGGACAGTACACCGCCCGCTTCCAGGATACCGGCCTCTTCATGGCCAAATATGCCGCCCGCGTGGGATACAACCCGCA
>JADLKK010000249.1 GCA_016839025.1 Proteiniphilum sp. | reverse complement strand
CTCCTAATAATAATTGATCCTATACTTAGGATAGGTAGTTGTTTTTTGATGATATAATTCCGGGACAGAGGACCACATCTCATGTAAGTCTTTGAACTTCTTAAGGAGTCTGTCCTCGGTCCCGAATTTCCCTATTGGTTGATTAAGCCATCGAGCTTCTTTCAAGCGGGAGACTGGAAAACGGGATCCACTTTCTAACCCACAGGAGGTTTTCTTATGTCCATAGTCGCATTGGATATCGCCAGCAAGTCTGCCACATTCTGTGTTCTGGGAACCCAGGGAATCCAAAGCCAGGGTTCGCTCACCTTCGACCACGACGGCTTCTCTTCCTTCATTGCGTCCACCCAGGTAAGCGATGCCTCGCTGTTCGTGATGGAATCCACCGGAGGCTACCACCTGCCGCTCTATCACTTTCTCTTGAACCACGGCAGGAAAGCCCGTATCATTAATCCGCTGCTCGTCAAGCACTTCCACGACGGGCAAACACTCAGAAGGACCAAGACCGACGTCCTGGATGCCGTCACCATCGCACGGTATGCGCAGGCCAACCTGAGTGCATTGCAGGAGGACAGGATGCAGCTTGACAGCGAAAGCAAGATGCTCGCAAGGCGCAGGGCACGCAACGCCGAGGACCTGGCCAAGGCCAAGACCATCCTCAAGAGCGACCTGTCCGTCGCATTTCCCGAGCTGCTGCGCTTCAATGTCTTCACCAAGACCCTGCTGGAGTTCCTGAGCATCTACGGGTGCGCCAAGGACGTGCTTGGTGCCACCGACGGGCAGCTGCAGCGGGCCCTGGATGTGCAAAAGGGGCGCAAGAGCGAGGAAATAACCGTACAGAACATCAAGGATCTCGCCCAGACATCCATAGGTGTCAGCTACCGTGCCGCCATGGTCCGTGACAGCGCCAAGGCCGTACTCGCATGCCAGCAGCGTGACGAGGATCTCACCAAGGCCCTCGTGGAGCTCGAAAAGGTCCTGCACAAGCGCCAGATGGAGATTCTCACCTCCATCCCCGGCATCGGAGAGGTTACCGCTTCCCACTTCCTTTCCGAGATTCCCGACATCTCCCAGTTCGCCACCTACCAGAAGCTCATCGCCTTTGCGGGCACCGATCCGGGCATCTATGAGTCGGGAGACACCAGCAAGAACCTGAGAATCTCCAAACGAGGGAATGCAGTGCTGCGCAAGTATCTGTACCTGATGGCTGACAGCTGCAAGCGCCACAATATCGTCTTCAATGCGTACTACCACAAGAAACGGGAGGCTGGCTTCCCGCACAGGAAGGCCATGGTTGCAACAATGAACAAGCTCGTAAGAACTCTTCATGCCCTGTTGACCAAGGATGAGATGTATTCTCTTTGAGCCTTGAAAAACATTATTGAAGTTTTTCATTGTTTATAGTTGACTCCTTA
>JADLKK010000103.1 GCA_016839025.1 Proteiniphilum sp. | reverse complement strand
ATGGTAGACACGCAAGACTTAAAATCTTGTGACCATAACGGTTGTGCGGGTTCAAGTCCCGCTCCGAGTACCTTTAAAAGGATGACTCCTGATATTGATGAGATATCGGGACTCTATTCGTATCTAAATCTGACAGTAATCGTCTATTTCAGCAGGAAGCTGAAGTCATCCTCACTGGATAGTTCGAGGGGTTCCTCTCCGTATCGGAAGATGCGGGCTTTTCTGTGCCCGGTCATCACCAGCTCATTCTCCTCGAGGAGAAGCATGGTCCCTTCCCGCAGTCCCACCACGTAGGTTGCTCTGTTCACCTCTATGAACTCCCTTATGCGCATCTCCCGTGTCTCACCGCCATGGTTGGCCGGGTTGTCGTCCAGGTAGTGGGGGTTGATCTGAAAAGGAACCAGCTTCAGTGTCTTGAACTTCATCGGTTCCACGATTGGCATGTCATTCGTGGTGCGCAGTGTGGGGCAGGCGATGTTGGAGCCGGCGCTCCATCCAATATAGGGTGTCCCTTTTTTCACCTTTTTGCGAATGGCCTTCATCAATCCCTTCTCCTGTAAGATCTTCACCAGTTGCCAGGTGTTTCCGCCGCCCACAACGATCGCATCGGCATTCTCAACAGCCTCCTGAGGGTTGATGTACCGGTGAATGCTGGTGACATGGTGTCCGATCTCCGCAAAACGGCTGTTCACTTTCTCTTCATACTCCTCGAAGGAGAAGGTGACGGCGGCATAGGGGATGAAGAGGGCATTCACCGGCTTGTCGCCCAGAAACTCCCTGATATGGTTTTTGGGGTAGTCGAGATAGGCTTCACCGGGATTGGTGGAATTGCTGATCAGTAGTAGTCTCATAACGGTTATGCTGTTTATCTGGTTCAATTGCAAATGTAATGAAAAATAGAGGAGTTTTACCGAAATGAGACTACTTTCTGTTACTTTTGCACTCCAAACCTAATAGATGTGACGATGGAAACAATCATACGCAGCATACGCAGCGACCTGCGGCTTTCGATGAATGGGGTGACAGCAGCCAGCATGCGCGAGAAAGGGGTGCATTATCGGATGAACTTTGGCGTTGATCTGATGCGAATCCGTGAGACAGCGGACCGCTACACGCCTGATGCCCTCCTGGCAGAGGAGCTCTGGAAAGAGGATGTGCGGGAACTGAAGATCATTGCCACATTGCTTTATCCTGCTGATCGGTTCACGCGTGAGGCTGCCGATCGGTGGGTTGATGCAATCAACAACCAGGAGATCCGTGAACAGGTTTGCCGCAACTTGTTCCAGCAGCTTCTGTTTGCCGGTGTATTGGTGAATGATTGGGGAGGCAGTGAAGAGGAGCGGGTGCGCACTACCGGCTACTGGCTCTATGCCCGCCTCTGCATCACGCGTGCAACCTCTCTGGAGGAGGTGGAGAGTGATCTCCTGCTTAGCCGTGCAGCAGGGGATTTGAAAAGTGGATCAATGCTGCTGAGGCAGGCATCACTGAACGTGCTGAAATATCACGGACGCCTCTCGGAGGGGAATAGGGATGAGGTGCTGGATCGTGTGGCTGGCTTCTATGATTCAGCCGACCCCTTCGAACGAGAGATTCTTGATCAGCTCCGCTTCGAGTTTGGTCTGACCGATTAATTGCGGAAGTTCTTCCGGATAAAGAACATCGACAACAACAGGTTCAGGATCAGGAATGCCCCCATTCCGGCAAAGAAAATCCCTTTCCACTGGGGGAAGATGATCAGTGAAGCCACGCTGCCGGCAGCGATGAGAGCGATGAGGATCCAGAGGATGGAAAAGATCGTTTTTTGCTTATTCATCAGTCATGTTTTTTGTTTACGATGGAGTAGCGGCAAAAAGAACACAATCGGCTTATTCATGATGGTAGGGTTCGTTATGTATGATTGTCATCGCGCGATAGAGCTGCTCCGTGAATACCAGCCTTACCATTTGATGCGTAAAGGTCATTTGAGACAGTGAGATGGATTCCGCTGCACGGTCGTACATCTCCGCAGCAAATCCGTAGGGGCCTCCCACCACGAATATCAGTTGTCTTGGAACCGAGAGGCTCTTCTTTTCCATATAATGGGCAAACTCAGCAGAACGGTACTGTTTCCCCTTGTCGTCCAACAAAACGACGTAATCGGATGGTTGGATTTTTTTCAACAGAAGCTGGGCCTCCTCACTCTTTTGTTCTTTTTCTGAAAGATGTTTCCTGTTTTTCGGGTCGGGCACCATCTTCATCTCAAAGGGAATGTAGTGATTCACTCTCTTGCGGTACTCTTCAATGATCTGTGACAATAATGGGTGGTCGGTTTTGCCGACCGAAAGCAGAATAACTTTCATGCAAGTAGGTTCATAATACACAAAATAGAATCGCTACTCCGCAGCATACCATGACGGTTGGCAATCACCCTCTCCGGAAAAGCAAAATATGGGAGAATTGTCATGCTACGGGTAAAAAAGCAGCTGTAAAGAACAAAAATAGCTGTTTATTTCCTATTTTTGCAAATATTTTTAGTAAATTTATAACAAAAGAGGGGAGGCGGTTGTTAATTCTCCAATCTCCCTGTATCAGTACTATATGGAAGAAAAGAATCTGGTTCGTCAACTCATTCAGCTGGCTTTTGCCGAGGATATCGGTGAAGGTGATCATACCACTCTTTGCAGCATCCCCGCTGATGTGGAGGGAGCTTCCCAGTTGCTTGTCAAGGAGGAGGGGGTGCTGGCCGGTGTGGAAGTGGCCGGAGAGGTGTTTCAACAGTTTGACCCCACTTTGCAGATGGAGCTACGCATCCCCGATGGCAAAGAGGTAAAGCCCGGTGATGTGGCATTTATTGTCAGGGGAAGGGTGCAGTCCATTCTGCAAACCGAACGGCTGGTGCTCAATATCATGCAGCGCATGAGTGGTATCGCGACCATTACACGGAAATATGTCAAGTTGCTTGAAGGAACCAACACAAGGGTGTTGGATACACGCAAGACCACTCCGGGGATGCGTATGCTGGAGAAGCAGGCGGTAAAAATTGGTGGCGGGGTGAACCACCGCATTGGACTCTTCGACATGATCCTGTTGAAGGATAACCATGTTGATTTTGCCGGTGGTATCGAGCAGGCTATTCATGGAGCGCAATCCTATTTGCGTGCTCGTGACAGGGCCTTGAAGATTGAGATTGAGGTGAGGAACCTGGATGAGCTGGAACAGGTGTTGCAGTTGGGAGGCGTTGACCGTATCATGCTCGACAACTTCACTCCCGAGATGACACGCGAGGCAGTAGAGAGGGGGCAGGGTCGTGTGGAGCTGGAGTCATCAGGAGGTATCACCTTCGAGACCATCCGCAGCTATGCGGAGACGGGAGTCGATTATATTTCCGTGGGAGCGCTGACTCATTCGGTGAGGAGCCTGGATATGAGTCTGAAAGCAATATAGATAAGGATGAACCAAACAGACGATAAGCAGGAGCTGCTTGACCGGCGTTACATGCGGATGGCCTTTATCTGGGCAGAGAACTCATACTGCCGGCGCAGGCAGGTGGGGGCACTCCTGGTGAAGGAGAAGATGATCATCTCCGACGGTTACAATGGCACGCCGTCGGGTTTTGAGAATGTATGTGAAGATGAGCATGATGTGACCAAGCCCTATGTGCTGCATGCCGAAGCGAATGCCATTACGAAGGTGGCCCGCTCCAACAACAGCAGTGAGGGAGCCACGCTCTATGTCACTTCATCACCCTGCATTGAATGTGCCAAGCTGATCATACAAGCCGGTATCAGGCGTGTGGTTTATGCTGACGCCTATCGGTTGAGCGATGGTGTTGAGCTGTTGCAGCGGGCCGGTATCGAGTTGGTTGCCATTGATCCGGAGAAAGCATAAAAAGAGATTACAGGAATGGACGCAGAGAAGAAAGTGAGAACATGGCTGCCCCTCTGGGTTGGGGTTGGTATTGCGCTGGGCATTTTCATTGGCAGCAAGTATGGCCAGTTCGGTCATTCCGGCACAGTAGACGGTTCCGGTAAGATTGATGCGGTTATGGGCTACATCCGTGAATCGTACGTGGACACAGTCAACATGCGGCAGTTGGTGGAGGATGCGCTTCCCAACATTATCCAGGAGCTGGATCCCCATTCCGAATATATCTCTGCAGCCGATATGAAACGGGTGAATGAGGACCTCGAGGGCCATTTTTCCGGAATTGGCGTCACCTTCTATCTGTTAAGAGATACCATAGTGGTGACCGGTATTGTGCCGGGAGGCCCTTCGGAAGCCGCCGGAATCATGCCCTGGGACCGGATTGTTGAAGTGAATGACAGTTTGATTGCTGGCAGTAGCCTGAAGAATGAGGATGTGCTGAAAATACTGCGTGGTGAAAAAGGGTCGGAGGTAAAGCTGGGAATCCGGAGGGAGCAGGAGCCGAACCTGCGGGAGATAACTGTAACCCGTGGCGATATTCCCATGAGTAGTGTCAATGCCGCCTATATGCTTACGGAGAAGGTAGGACTGATCAAGTTGGGAAGGAACTTTGGCTTTCAGACCTTCAGTGAGTTCATCTCCGCCATCTCCAAGTTGAAGAATCAGGGTGCTACGGGATTCCTGATCGACTTGCGGGGCAATGCAGGAGGATCTCTGGAAACGGTGGTCGCAATGGTGAATGAGTTCCTGCAAAAGGGGGATCTGATTGTTTACACTGAAGGACGCAGCTTTCCCCGCAGTGACAACTATGCGAATGGGTCAGGTACCTGCAAGGAGGATGAGGTGGTGGTGCTGATCGACGAGTTGAGCGCCTCTGCCAGTGAGATTTTTGCCGGTGCCATGCAGGATCATGACCGGGGACTGGTCATTGGTCGCCGTTCCTTTGGTAAGGGTTTGGTACAAAGTCAGCGCAATTTTCCCGACGGGTCGGCGGTACGGCTGACCATTGCCCGCTATTACACAGCATCAGGCAGATCCATCCAGCGCGGGTATGAAAAAGGGAAATATGCGGAATACGAGATGGATGCCATCAATCGCTACATCGAGGGAGATTATCTCAATGTGGATACGGTATCGAATCATTTGGTTCCCTACCAGACGAGGGGTGGCAGGACGGTCTACGGTGGAGGCGGGATCATGCCGGACATCTTTATGGCCCGCGACACCACGGGGATAAACCCCTATTACAACCTGGTGGTCAACAACCGTCTGGATGAGCAGTATGCAATGCTCTATTCGGATATGAACAGGGAGAAGCTAAGCCTGTTGGAAACATGGGAGGAGCTGTATCACTATCTGAAACAACAGCCGCTCCTGCTCAACCTCGTCAGCTTTGCCGACCACCATGGCATCCGCAGAAGACCTTATTATATCCAGGAGTCGGCAGAATTGTTGGAGCATACCATGTATGCCTATATTGTTCGTAATTTTTTTGGTGAGGAGGCTTTTTGGGCTGTTTACCACCGGAGGGATCAGTTGATTAAAAAAGGAGTTGAACTGATTGAAACCGGAAAAGCGTCACCGGATGCTATCATCCATGAGGCGTACCGGTAGAGAGGTATGGAGCTTTTTTCCCCGTTTGGTTGGTTTTCGTGTGCGTGGTTGTTTTTGGCAGGCCGGTTTTCGGTTACTTTTGCTGTTTGAAGTAAGATTCAATGAATTTCTTTTGAATGAATTTGTATGAGTAAGATCTTTCAAAATTTTCTCTCCAACAGGGTGTTGTCGAGATTTACCATTTTCCTGATCGATCACCTGATGATCCTCTTCTCCTGTATCTCGATGTACCTGGTCCGGTATGGCTTCAGCGGCCTCACCCCTGAGGTCAGTGCCGACGGGATCACCCTCACGCTGATGCTTATTCTGTTCAACACCCTCTTTTTTGTCTCTTTCCGCACCTTCAGCGGGATTCTGCGTTTTTCCTCCTTCACGGACCTGCTGCGGATCATCTATTCGCTCATGCTGGGGTATCTCCTCACCTTTATTGCGGTATTGGTGATCAGGCGTTTTAGTCCTGACTTTGCGCTGAGCAACATGACCTTTATCGCCATCTTCTTCCTGAATATGTTTCTGATGATTTTTTCACGCATCCTGGTGAAGGAGACCTATGAAAGCATCACCGGCAGTACAGTGAAGCCGGTGAACGTGTTCATCTATGGTACCAAACAGGCGGGAATCAGTGTGGCAAAAGCATTGAAAGGAAACAGTGAGTTCAACTACCGTGTTTTGGGGTTCATCTCCGATGAACAGCACATGATCGGCAAGCAGCTGATGGGTGTCACCATTCATGCCAACGACGACAACCTGTTTCGAATCCTGGAGACCAAGGATGTGAAGACCATAATCGTTTCCCCGCAGAAGATGGAGGAGATCAAAAACTCCAACCTGCTGGTCAACTTCGTGGATCACAATATCTCGCTGCTGACCACCGTACCGGTCAACGAGTGGAATGGCACGATGATGAGCAAGGCGCAGATCAAGGATGTGCAGATCGAGGATCTGCTTCCTCGCGACCCCATCCGGGTGAACATGCTGCAGATCGCCGACAACCTTGAGGGAAAGCGTGTGATGGTGACCGGTGCGGCCGGATCGATCGGTAGTGAGATTGTACGGCAGGTGGCGACCTTCAACCCCTACAGCATCATCCTGATCGACCAGGCGGAGACCCCCCTGCATGACATGCGGCTGGAGCTGCAGGAGAAGTGGCGTGACCTTCGTACCGAGGTTATTGTCGCAGATATCAGCAATGCTCCGCGCATGGAAAAGCTGTTTGCCCGTACCCGTCCGCAGTATATCTTTCATGCGGCTGCCTACAAGCATGTGCCGATGATGGAGGACAACGTGTCAGAATCAGTACAGACCAACATCCTGGGAGCCAAGATCGTGGCCGACCTGGCAGTGAAGTACAATGCCCGCAAGTTCGTGATGGTCTCCACCGACAAGGCGGTGAACCCCTCCAACGTGATGGGCTGTTCGAAGCGTATCTGTGAGATCTATGTGCAGTCGTTGGCCAAACACCTGGAGAAAACGGGGTTACGCACCACCCAGTTTATCACCACCCGTTTCGGGAACGTGCTGGGATCCAACGGTTCGGTGATCCCGCTCTTTCGGGAGCAGATCCGCCATGGTGGTCCGGTGACGGTGACCCACCCGGAGATCATCCGTTACTTCATGACCATCCCGGAGGCGTGCCAGCTGGTGCTGGAAGCGGGGGCCATGGGGCGGAACGGAGAGATCTACATCTTCGATATGGGTAAGCCGGTGAAGATCCTCGACCTGGCCAAGCGGATGATCCGTCTCTCGGGCACACCCAACGTGAAAATCGAGTTTACGGGGTTGCGTCACGGAGAGAAGCTTTACGAGGAGCTGTTGAACATCAAGGAACTCACCAAGCCGACGCATCATGAAAAGATCATGATTGCGGAAGTGAGGGAGTATGAATATGCGGATGTCTCGCAGCAGATCGACAACCTGATCAAGGTGTCGTACGATTATGATGACATGCGCACGGTGAAGAAGATGAAGGAGATGGTGCCCGAGTTTCGGAGCATCAACTCTCCCTATGAAGCGGTGGATCGCCTGCTGGA
>JADLKK010000248.1 GCA_016839025.1 Proteiniphilum sp. | reverse complement strand
CGCTTTCCCCTATATGCACAAGGATTCCACCGCCTCCAGCTTCAATGAACCCTCTTCCTACGATCGTCATTTGTTTACCAACGGTTTGTCGCTCGATTATACCGGAAACGGTTACAGCGTGCACTCCACCACCGGTTTTCAGTACCTGAAGGATGAGATGAAGATGGACCAGGACTACTCGCCGAAATCGGTATTCTCCATACGACAGATGCAGGAGCAGCATTCGGTAAGCCAGGAGTTCACGGTGAAGTCGGACAACAGCCGCCGCTACCGCTGGGTGTTGGGTGCGTTTGGTTTTTCTGATCACCGGGTGATCGATACACCGGTAGCCATCAAGGAGGATGGAATGGATGCCATGCAGGGACACTTGGATGTGGCGATGGAGCGAATGGGTGCTCCGTTGCGAATTGTCTATGCCAACGAGCGAATTGATCTCCCCGGTGTGTATACAAAACCATCACGGGGTGCCGCACTCTTCCATCAGTCTACCCTGACGGATCTGTTCGGGTTAGAAGGGTTGTCTGCTACTGCGGGACTGCGCCTTGACTATGAGCATACCGGAATCGACTTCTCTACCGAAAGTGAGGGAGGCGATGTGAACCTGGTGTTCAACATACCCGGCAGACCGATGCCTCCCGTATTTGTAGAGGGGGACACCTTGTTAAAAGGGGACTATGCCAAAGATTTCTGGGAATTGCTTCCCAAATTTGCGCTCAAATATCAGTTTTCGTCCACCTCCATTATCTACCTTTCTGCCTCCAAAGGGTATAAAACAGGTGGATACAATGAGCAGGCTTTTTCCAAGATCCTACAGAGTGCCCTTGCAGCCTCCATCATGCGCAATGCCATGAGTGGCATGCCGGGTGGGGGAACCGGTGCGCCGGGCGGGTTGGGATCAACCGAAGCTGTTCCGCTCGAAGAGCAGCTCTCCTATGATCCGGAGACCAGCTGGACCTATGAGCTGGGCGGACGCTACCAGATGCTGGAGAACAGATTGTCAATCAACTATGCGCTCTTTTATTCCCGCGTGAACAATATCCAGATCATCAAACTGGAAGATCAGGGAACATCGGGGCGTACGGTACAGAATGCCGGTCAATCGGAGAGCAAGGGGTTTGAGTTGAGCCTGAAATATGTTCCCTTGCAGAACCTGTCGCTCTATGCCGATTATGGATTCGCCGATGCCCGTTTCGTGGACTATGAGGCAGCGGAAGATGTGGATTACTCGGGGAATCATGTTCCTTTTGCACCGCGACACACCCTGACCCTGGGAACCAGCTACGTGCATCATTTTGGCAACAGGTCGCTGATCGAACGACTGGTAACCAACATTCAGTACTCCGGTGTGGGGAGAATCTACTGGACAGAGTCGAACAAAACAACACCACAGGATGGAGATGAGGGGGTAGCGCTTTATCAACCCTTCTAT
>JADLKK010000247.1 GCA_016839025.1 Proteiniphilum sp. | reverse complement strand
GTGTATCAGTATTCTGGCCTCGTGGCCTTTTGTAAATGAACAAGTCGTTTCATGAACATGGGCAGTTGCTTGTAAATGAAGTTGTTTGCTTATTACGCCTTTTGTTTCTCCTTCTTCCTGAGTAGATTCTAGTTAGGGGAGTTCGATTTTCGCAGGGGGCCCGCTGGGTTGGAGGCGAGAGAGAAGGGCCATAGCCACGCGGCGTAGGCTGTCTCTGGCTCGCACGCTCCTTCCGCTGTGCCACCTGCGCCCTGTTCGAATCATGGCTCGAGGTTGAAGTAGGAAACAAACTTAGCGCGTGTTGTTACGTTTTTTGCGCGAAAAAAATGGGACCATTTGGGGGGGGTGCCCCCCCGCAGTAGCCCCCGAGGGTAACTTGGGTTTCAGGGGAAAGCCGAGTTGCCCTTTTATTAGACTTGGAGTATTTACATAGGTGACACCAACTGGGGCGTTGGCCATGCGTTTTTACAACAGAAAATACTTGGAAATCCTAGCTAAGGGTAGAAGCGACGTAGCTGTTGGATGTTCCAAGCGTTGGTGAGTTCTTCGCCGTCCTCGTTGGCCAGCTTGTACGTGCCCGGCTTGAGCACCTTCACCACGACGTAGGGTCCCTCCCATGGGGGCGATAGCTTGTGGCGCCCTCGGTTGTCTTGGCGTAGCCTTAGGACCAGGTCCCCCTCGCTGAAGTCCCTGCGTCGTATCTTGCGTGCTTGGTAGCGCCGTAGGGACTGTTGATACCTTGCGGAGTGCATCAACGCCACGAGGCGTACTTCGTCTAGCTGATCCAGTGAGTCCTCGCGGGCTCGCTGGTTAGCGTCCTCGTTGTAGCCTCGAACCTTGGGCGACCCGTATTCCAGATCCGTGGGGAGGACGGCCTCCGCGCCATGGACTAGGAAAAACGGGGTGAACCCGGTGGCTCTGCTTGGGGTGGTCCTTAGGCTCCACACGACTGCTGGTAGTTCTTGGAGCCATTTTCGGCCAGATTTGTTGAGCTGGTCGAAAATTCTGGGCTTGAGGCCCTGTAGAATCATGCCGTTGGCACGTTCCACTTGGCCGTTGGTCTGTGGGTGTGCCACAGCTGCCCAATCCACGCGGATGTGGAACTTGTCGCAGAACTCCAAGAACTTCCGGCCCGTGAACTGGGACCCGTTGTCTGTGATGATGGAGTTTGGCACTCCAAAGCGGTAGACGATGTCGGTGAAGAACGTGACCGCCTGCTCAGCCCTCAAATTCGTGATGGGGCGCACCTCCACCCACTTGGAGAACTTGTCGATCGCGACAAGCAGGTGGGTGAAGCCCCCGGGCGCCTTCCGCAGGGGCCCGACGATGTCCAACCCCCACACGGCGAACGGCCATGTGACGGGGATTGTTTGTAAGGCGTGAGCAGGCAGGTTGGTCTTGCGGGCGTAGAACTGGCACCCTTCGCAGGTG
>JADLKK010000006.1 GCA_016839025.1 Proteiniphilum sp. | reverse complement strand
CAAACCCTGTTACAGGTTCGGATTCACGCTGTTCCACTGATCCACTGCGGGAATGATTCCCATGGCAATCACCTCGTCGCGCAGCTTTACCAGATGACCGTAGCTCTGCTTCAGCTCGGCGATCTCGGCATCGCTGCCCTTCACCGCACCGAAAGAAACACCGTTCTTGTCGAGTGTGGTCTCCATAGCCATCATGATGTGCCCGAACTCGGGTGTGTTCACGTAGCATCCGGAAGGCCAGCGGAAAGCGTCACCACCCATGGTGGCACGAATCATCTCAACAGAGGTATAGGCCGGACTCTGGAACGAAGAGCGGCCCCGCAACTTGATGATGTTGGCACCACCCTTGGTCACACGTACTTTCAGATCGGCCCACGCTTCATTGGTCAACTTGTCGGTGCCAATCAGGTCGGACAACGGTGTACCATCCACCTTCGCAGTAGAGGCAAATACAGCCATCTGCTCGCCGTGACCGCCATAGGTGCGGGCACCGGTCACCTTGCTCTGCTCCACACCGAAGTGTTTTGCCAGCTCGCTCTGCAAACGGGTGCTGTCGAGCGCTGCCAGAGTGGTCACCTGCGACGGCTTCAATCCCGAGTAGATCAGTGCCACCAGCCCGGTGATGTCGGCCGGATTGAAGATGATGGTAAGGTGCTTCAGCTCGGGGCAATAGTTCTTGATATCCTTGCCAAGCTGTGCGGCAATCTCAGCGTTGCCCTTCAGCAGATCCTCGCGGGTCATGCCATCCTTGCGGGGGGCACCACCCGAAGAGATCATGTACTTGCTGCCGGTGAAAGCCTCCTTCACATCGGTGGAGTAGGTGAAATTCACCCCTTCAAAGCCGCAGTGACGCATCTCTTCCACCACACCCTCGAGTCCCAGTGCAAAGGGATCGTAGAGACAGATATTGGGGGTTAAACGCATCATGGCAGCGGTCTGCGCCATATTGGAACCGATCATGCCGGCAGCTCCTACAATTGTCAGTTTGTCGTTCGTTAAAAAGCTCATAGTTTAGTTGTATTTGATGTTTGATGACTTTCCTCAGCGGGTGATTTTTTCAGCCCCCAAATATAGAAAAAATTCTCCAATGAGAAGGCATCAATATTGATAATAATCGCTAAAAGAAGCCATTTACAACAGGCTCCAGGCTACCGTCAGCCCCGCCATCACAATCGAGACCATGCTCATCAGCTTGATCAGGATATTGAGCGAGGGTCCGGAGGTATCCTTGAAGGGATCGCCCACGGTATCGCCCACCACCGTAGCCTTATGAGCCTCACTGCCTTTACCACCCAGATGACCCTCTTCGATATATTTCTTGGCATTGTCCCAGGCACCACCAGAGTTGGCCATGAAAATGGCCAGTACAAAGCCTGCACCCAGGCCACCGGTTAGCAATCCCAGCACACCCGGCACACCCAGCAGCAGACCGGTCAGCACCGGCACGGCTATGGCCAGCAATGAGGGGAGCAGCATCTCCCGCTGAGCACCTTTGGTGGAGATCTCCACACAGAGCGCATAGTCAGGCGTCGCCTCACCCGTCAGGATCCCCTTGATCTCACGGAACTGGCGGCGTACCTCCTCCACCATCTTCTGCGCCGCCCTGCCCACGGCATTCATGGTCAGACCACAGAAGAGAAACGCCATCATCGAGCCGAGGAAGATGCCGGCCAACACCTTGGGATTCATCAGGGTCACCTGAAAATAGTTCATGAAATCGACAAAGCTGGCCCTGGCCACTTCCACCGTCTCACCATCGGCAAACTCCAGCAATGTATGATCGAGCCGCAACATACCGATGCGGATCTCTTCCATGTAGGAGGCGATCAGTGCCAGTGCTGTCAACGCCGCCGATCCAATGGCAAATCCTTTACCGGTAGCAGCAGTGGTATTGCCCAAGGCATCCAGGGCATCGGTGCGCTTGCGTACCTCCGGCTCAAGACCGCTCATCTCGGCGTTCCCCCCGGCATTGTCAGCAATCGGTCCATAGGCATCGGTAGCCAGGGTGATCCCCAGTGTGGAAAGCATCCCCACCGCTGCGATGGCAATGCCGTAAAGACCCATGCTCAGGTTCTCAGCGCTCATCATGTGTGTCACATCAAAACGGATGGCAGAGAGGTAAGAGAGCAATATAGCCGCCACAATGGTGACCACCGGAATCACCGTGGAAATGAAACCGTTACCCATACCGGCAATGATCACCGTGGCGGGTCCCGTTTTTGCACTCTCGGCAATCATCTTTGTGGGACGGTAGGAGTGTGAAGTGAAATATTCCGTTCCCTGTCCGATAATGATTCCTGCCATCAACCCGGCGATCACGGAGAAGGAGAGTCCCACCCAGTTGCTGAAGCCCAGCAGGTAGAGGATGGCAAAACTTGCCACGGCAATCAGAAATGCACTCACATTGACTCCCCTGTTGAGGGCATCCATCAGCTGTTTCATGGAAGCTTTTTCACCCGTGCGTACAAGGAAAATGCCAATGATGGAGAGAAATACACCAATCGCAGCGATGAGCATCGGTGCAAAGACGGCATTCTCCTGCATGTCGGGGTTCAACACAAAGGCAGAGGCACCCAGCGCCGCTGTGGAAAGAATCGATCCGCAATAAGATTCATACAGGTCAGCTCCCATACCGGCCACATCCCCCACATTGTCCCCCACATTGTCGGCAATGGTAGCTGGATTGCGGGGATCATCCTCCGGGATGCCCGCCTCCACCTTGCCCACCAGATCAGCACCCACATCGGCGGCCTTGGTGTAGATACCACCACCCACACGGGCGAACAGGGCCTGCGTGGAGGCACCCATACCGAAAGTAAGCATGGTGGTGGTAATCATCACCAGCTTATGCCCGGCATCGGCATCGTCCACAAAATAATCAAGTACCAGGTACCATGCCGAGATATCGAGCAGGGCCAGTCCCACCACTACCAGCCCCATCACAGCCCCCGAGCGGAAAGCAATCTGCAAGCCACTGTTGAGTGAGCGACGCACCGCCTGAGCCGTACGGGCCGAGGCATAGGTGGCGGTTTTCATCCCGAAGAAGCCAGCCAAACCCGAAAAGAAACCACCGGTAAGAAAAGCAAACGGCACCCAGTTGTTCTGTAATCCAAAGAAAGCCATCACGCCAAACAGAATGGCCAGTATCACAAAAACCACCGTCACCACACGGTATTGCTGAGACAGGTAGGACATAGCCCCCTCCCGCACATAACGGGCAATGGTGATCATCTTCTCATCCCCCTCGCTTTCACGCATCATTCTTTTGAAAAAGTAAAGGGCAAACAACAAAGCAGCTACGGAAGCTGCCGGTACAAGATAAAAGTAGTTCACGGTCAAATCATTTTTAAGTGTCCATATATGTTTCAACCACAAAGATGATAAAAATACTGAAAAATATGAAAAATATTTGCCGGAAAACGTACAGGAGACAGTTCATGTGTTATCTTCTCAATTTATTTTGATTAATCAAAAATATTCGTAATTTTGTAGATTTCTGAGAATTATACAGGAATGTGAACAATACTACTATCAACTGATTCGCTACGACA
Source organism: Proteiniphilum sp. (assembly GCA_016839025.1). Classification (GTDB taxonomy): domain Bacteria; phylum Bacteroidota; class Bacteroidia; order Bacteroidales; family Dysgonomonadaceae; genus Proteiniphilum. Next base: position 53,812 of record JADLKK010000006.1, on the reverse strand, counting down.
CAGGTACCGCACGAGTAGCCCCTGCGGGATTCCTTGTCCGTTTGTTCCTCTAAATGAAATCCGACTATTCACAATCAACAACATGGTAAAATATCATTTCTTCAAAAGCGACAAAAGTCCGAAAAACATTCAAATAAAAAAGGAGATCATCTCCCACTTCATCAATTCGGGAAACGACACAATTGCAGAATTGGCCAAAGAACTGGATCTGAGTGTGCCTACTGTCACCAAATTCATCGGCGAGCTGATTGATCAGGGACTGATAACCGAATTCGGAAAGATTCATACCCCCGGCGGGCGACACCCCATCCTCTATGGACTGAAACCCACATCAGCCTATTTCGTGGGGGTGGACATGAGTCGTCACCACCTCAACATTGCCCTGATGGATTTCACCGGCAGGATTGTGGACAATGAGATGGGGATTGCCTACACCTACCAGAACACGCCCGATTCATTTGACCTGCTCTGCGGACACATCCAGCATTTTATAGACAAAACGGGAGAAATGAAGCAGAAAATCTACCACATCAACCTGAATATCTCGGGCAGGGTAAACCCGGACTCCGGATACAGCTATAGCAGCTTCTATTTCAGCGAGGAACCGATCAGTGAGATCCTGTCAGGCAAACTGCACTACCCGGTAAGCATCGACAACGACACCCGTGCCATGGCCTACGGCGAATACATGAAAGGGGTGGTGGAGAACGAGAAGAATATAATCTTCATCAACATAAGCTGGGGACTGGGTATCGGCATCATCATCGATGGCAAACCCTACTACGGCAAATCGGGATTTTCCGGTGAGTTCGGCCATTTCCCCATCTTCGACAATGAGATCATCTGCCATTGCGGGAAAAAGGGATGCCTCGAAACAGAAGCTTCCGGACTGGCCATCCACCGGGCTGTCATTGAACGAATCAAAAAGGGTGAAAGCAGTATCCTTACACAAAAGGTGCAGGATCTTGAGCAGCTCACACTGACCCACATCATTGAAGCAACCAACAATGAAGACCCCCTCTGCATCGAAATCGTGGAAGAGGTGGGCTACAAACTGGGCAGATACATCGCCGGACTGATCAATCTCTTCAATCCCGATCTGGTGGTGATTGGCGGACAGGTGGCAGAAACCGAAGGATTCATCATGCTCCCCATACGCAGCTCCGTGAAGAAATATTCACTGAACCTGGTAAACAAAGACTCGCAGATCGTCACCTCCAAACTGAAGAAAAAAGCAGGTATCATTGGCGCCTGCATGATCGCACGAAGCAGACTGTTTGCTGAATAAGTGTTAATTTATCACCCGAAGAGACCTCATTGTGTCATTTTCTCATTTTTTGTCCTATTTTTGCGAAACATTAATTTTGGATTACAATGAGAAAAGAACATTTTGAAACATTACAGTTGCATGCGGGACAGGAACCCGATCCGGTAACAGGAGCAAGAGCCGTTCCTGTCTATCAGACCACAGCATTCTCTTTCAAGAGCGCCGAACATGGCGCCAACCTCTTTGGATTAAAAGAATTTGGCAACATCTACACCCGGTTGATGAATCCCACCACCGATGTGTTCGAGAAGCGAATGGCTGCCCTTGAAGGGGGTGTGGCCGCGGTAGCCACATCATCGGGACAGGCTGCCCAGTTCCTCGCCATCCACAACCTGGCCGTTGCCGGTGACAACATCGTCTCCTCCTCCTTTCTCTATGGGGGTACCTATAACCAGTTTAAGGTCGCATTTAAACGGATGGGCATCGAGGTACGCTTTGCCGACGGTGACAAGGCAGAAAGCATCGCCTCACTGATTGATGGAAAGACCAAGGCCATCTATCTGGAAACCATCGGTAACCCGGAATACAACATCCCCGACTTTGAAGCAATTGCAGAAATCGCAACAAGGAATGATATTCCGCTGATCGTGGACAACACCTTCGGACAGGGAGGATATCTGTTTAACCCCATAGAATGGGGTGCCAGCATTGTGCTGCACTCAGCTACCAAATGGATTGGCGGACATGGCACCTCTATGGGAGGCGTGGTGATAGACGGAGGAAACTTCAACTGGGGCAACGGCAAGTTCCCCATGTTCAGTGAACCTTCAGAAGGGTACCATGGCCTCAACTTCTGGGACACCTTCGGCGAACACTCTCCTTTCGGCAACATCGCATTCGCCATCCGCTGCCGCGTGGAGGGATTGCGCGACCTGGGACCGGTGAACAGCCCCTTCAATACCTTCCTCCTGCTACAGGGTATTGAGACACTCTCCCTGAGAGCCGAACGGATCAACGCCAACTCACTGGAGCTGGCTCACTGGCTGGAAGCTCACCCAAAAGTGGAAAAGGTGAACTATCCTGGATTGAAAAGCAGCAAGTACCATACGCTGGCAAAGAAATATCTGAAGCATGGAGGCTTTGGCGGTGTCCTCTCTTTCTTTGTGAAGGGGGATGTGCAGCAAACGGCACGCATCATCGACAACCTATCGATGATCAGTCACCTGGCCAATGTGGGGGACGCCAAGACACTGATCATCCACCCGGCCAGCACCACCCACCAACAGCTGCCCGAAGAAGCTCAGCTGGCTGCAGGTGTCTATCCCAACCTGTTGCGCCTCTCCGTGGGATATGAACATATAGACGACATCAAGGCAGACCTCGATGCTGCCCTGCAGAAACTATAGAGGGAGTATATCCGGAAAACAAAATGGCGACCCTTCACTGTGTCGCCATTTTGTTTCGTGGTCATTCAACTACCTTTCCGATCACCTCTTCGTTGTCGAGCAATGTTCGCAGTTCCTGTCGCAGATCGACATTGCTTACCTCCAGATCTTCAATGCGTACTCGCTGCCAGATCTCTTCGACCCAACGGTTTCGCACCACGCCAAACTCATCCACTGGCTGAAACCAACGCAGATACATGAAGTGCTGCTGCGACATCTTCAACTGCAGTGGGTTGTTTTTCCCCTCCTGGCTTTTGTTAAAAGAGTGGACAATCTCTTCGGTATAGATGTTCCCCTCCAGACGGTATGTACCGTCCACCGTGATAATAGCACCCTCTTCGGTGGAGATGAAATTCATAAATTGCCCATTGGGAAAGATCATCTTGAACATGCCGGGTGGTGTCTCACGGTATCCCGGCTCATCACTGTTGTGTATCGCCTTCACCTCCCAGAGACCGTAGAGTCGTGCGACCTGATCTTTTGCCGCACGCCGTGTACTGCTGCAGCCGATGGCAAACGCCACCATCAGGAGGAGGAGCAAAAAAGAAGTTGGGATGGTTGCTTTCATAGGATGTGATTTTGAAAGGTGGATTCCTTGTCAAATATACCACATTCTTCAAAGATATGCTACAAAAACCCTTATTTTTTGAATCTTTCCGATAGCAGATCCATCTCCTCCAACAGATGTCCGGCACCGGCATAACGATCTATTACAAAGAGCACATAACGGATATCCACAATGATGCTTCGCTGGTAATCGGGCAGGTAGGAGATATCACCTCCAACCCCTTCCCAGTTGCGATCGAAGTTGATCCCAACCAGCTCTCCCCGGCCGTTCAGCACCGGGCTGCCCGAGTTGCCACCGGTAGTGTGGGTGGTAGCGGCAAAGGCCACCGGCATACGACCGTCAGGCAATGCATAGTTACCATAATCAGCAGCCTGGTAAAGCTGCTTCAGCCTGTCGGGCACCACAAATTCCCAGTTATCGGGATCCTCTTTCTCCATCACCCCCTCCAGTGTTGTCTGATGGATGTACAACACCCCGTCACGCGGCCGGTAGCCTTTCACCTGTCCGTATGTGAGACGCAATGTGAGGTTGGCATCGGGGAAGAGGGTCTGATGACCTTCCATGGCCAGCACCCCTTCCAACCAGGTACGCCGGGCATGCAGAAAAGGGGTATCAAACGCGGACAGCTCCCTGCGGAGCGAGTGAGCCTCCTCTTGAACCGACCGGGCAAAGCCGAAAAGCGGATCCTGTTGCAGCTCTTCAGCATGAGGGTCACCCAGGAAACGACGCAACTTCTCCTTGTCGCCAAAGAGGGAGTGATCGAGCAGATGATCCACAAAACGGCCGGTGTCGCCCCCGAACCGGTTGTAAAGTGAACTGAGGCATGCGGGATGATATTCCTTCTCCACCCCCGCAATGTAGGCTTTCAGCATTGCCTTGGCGACCTTTCGGTCCACCTCCCGATTGTAATCCTTATTGGCAAAAAGATGGTACTCCTCCTCCAATCGCTCGGCCAGCAGGGCAGATTGCTCACTGTCACCCGCTTCCAATGCAGTTGCCAGTGCTTGTGCCGTCTCTGTGGGCAGTGACGCAAACTCAATAGCCCGAATGATTCCCTCATTCAGCATCCAGCTACGGTACCGCAAGCCGGCACGACCAGTCACGATCTGTTCAATTTTATTCAATGCATCAGGGTACTGCGGTTTATGATGCTCAGCAGACCAGTGAAGCAGGCGCTCCTGCAGCTGACTCTTCTGCCGCACAAAGTCATGCTTCTCAATGGCCCAGCTGCTGCCGATAGCGTTCTTGTACCCGTTCGTTGAACCGGAATATTTGGATGCATACTGTATCTTTACCGCAGGATCTCGCAGCATCTCCTCCAACATCGCTTCCTGCCGTACCGAACGCATGGCAATGCGTACCGCATTGTCAATCTCCCTCCGTTCATCCACCTCCCAGGAGGTGTAGTAGGTATGGGTGCTCCCCGGAAAACCGAGCATCATGGCAAAGTCACCCTCCTCCACCCCCGCAGTTGAAAGCGTGAGCCAGCGCTTCGGTCGCAGAGGTACGTTTGTCACAGCATAGGGGGCTGGATTTCCCTCCCTGTCGGCATAGATGCGGAACAGGCTGAAATCACCGGTATGCCTTGGCCACATCCAATTGTCGGTGTCGGCACCAAACTTACCGATGCCACTTGGGGGAGCACCCACCAACCGGATATCGGAGTACACCTTCTTGGTGAAGAGATAGTATTGGTTGCCATCGAAAAAGGGCCTGATCTCCACCTCGGTACCGAAGTGGTCGGTAAGATACCGCTCTCCCACTTTCTCACGTGCGAGACGATTCAGGTAAGAGGGCGAGAGATAGAAGAGACCCTCCTTATCCTCCTCCCTGTCTCTCTCCAGGCAACCTTTCACCCAATCAGTCACCTCTTCAATCCCTTCAATAAAAGTAACCGTCAAACCCGGGTTGGGGAGCTCCTCCTCCAGAGAGATGGCCCAAAAACCATCCTCCAGGTAGTTATGCTCCAGGGTACTGTGTTGCTGTATCTGCCCATAGCCGCAATGGTGGTTGGTGAGCAGCAGTCCCCGGGAGGAAACCACCTCACCGGTGCATCCCCGGCCAAACTGTACCACGGCATCTTTTAATGAAGATCCATCGGGGTTGTAGAGATCCACATCTTCCAGCTCCAATCCCATCTGCTGCATCTGCTTCAGCTTTTGTTGCCGCAGCAGGTAAAGCATCCACATTCCCTCTTCTGCAACCAGGGGAAAGAACAGCAACAAGAAGATAAACAGGCATACGGTTGATTTTTTCATTGTCTCACTCTTTTGTCATCATACGGAAGGATAAAGATAGCAAAAAGTAGCATATCCCCTCATCCATTCCTTTTCCAATGGAGCAGGTCAAATCTTAAATTAATGAAAAAGAGAACCCCTTCATTGGCATTTATAGTGAAAACGGTTAATTTTGCCGACGATTGAAAAATAAGGGTTTAGATGAAAATGGACTTTAGGGAACGGACACCCCAGCTGATCGCCATCATTGGTGTGCTGGCCATCGTGCTGGCCATCGTGGTCGGATTCCTGGTGAACAAGAGTGCAGAAATGGAAGAGATGCAGCAGCAGTTCACGCTCGACAAACAGGAGCTGGAGGATGAGTATGAAGCCATCTCCCTGCAATATGAAGGATTCAAGTTCAGCGTCCAGAACGACTCCCTGCTCTACAAACTGGAAAACGAACGGGCAAAGGTGATGCGGCTGCAGGAAGAGCTGCGCATGACCAAAGCCACCGACCAGGCAGAGATCAGGCGGCTCAAGGATGAGCTGGCTACGCTGCGTAAGATACTACGCTCCTACATCCACCAGATCGATTCCCTCAACCGCCTGAACGAAGAGCTGCGAGCCGAAAACCGACAGATCACCCGCCAGTTCAACGAGACCAGCCGCACCCTCAGCCAGGTGTCACAGGAGAAGGAACAACTATCGGAGAAGGTGTCGCTGGCAGCACAGCTGGTGGCAACCAACATCGCGGTAAAGGCGGTGAACGACCGGGGCAGGGAACAGTCAAGACTGAGCCGCAGCAGCCAGTTTGTGGTCGCCTTCACCATCGCCCGCAACATCACCACCGAGCCAGGTGAACGTACCATCTACGTACGTCTCATGAGCCCTGACGGCACGGTACTCTCAAAAAGTCCCACCCATACCTTCCCTTATGAAAACAGGGATATCCTCTATTCAATGCGACGCATTGTGGAATATGGAGGGGAGGAGCTACCTGTCACCCTCTACTGGGATATTGAAGAATTCCTGATGCCTGGCACTTTCAAAGCAGATCTTTTCGCTGATGGTCATCATATCGGGTCGCGCAGCTTCACCATGGAGGAGTAAGCACATCTACTCTTCTGCAATCATCGCAAGGAAAGCTTTCTCGTCCATTATTTTCACCCCCAGCTTCTCCGCTTTCTCCAGCTTGGCAGGACCCATGTTCTCACCCGCAAGGATGAAATCGCTTTTTTTCGATACCGACCCGCTGTTCTTTCCCCCATGCTGCAGAATCATCGCCTTGTACTCGTCGCGAGAATGCAGGGAGAAGGTGCCGCTAATCACGATGGTCAACCCTTTGAGCTTTTCCGTCCTGCCTGCGAGCATCTCTTCGTTCAGGGTAAACTGTAGCCCGGCGTTGCGGAGACGATTCACAAACACTTGGTGTCCGGGATTCGCAAAGTAGGCTGTCACGCTTTGCGCTATGCGACTGCCGATCTCCTCCACGGCGGTCAGCTCCTCCTCTGATGCCTCCAACAGCAGGTCAATCTGCGGAAAGGCATGTGCCAGTCTGCGTGCCACCGTCTCACCCACGTAGCGGATGCCCAGGGCGTGGAGCACCCGCTCATAGGGTACCGCTTTCGACTGTTCGATGCTCTCCAACAGGTTGCGGGCACTGGTCTCACCCCATCGTTCCAAAGCGGCCAGATCTTCGAAACGAAGGGTATAGAGATCGGCAGCATCATGGATCAACCCCTTGTCGTAGAGCAGGGTGATGCTCTCCGGCCCAATCGTGATATCCATCGCCTTGCGGGTCACGAAATGCTCGATGCGTCCCTTGATCTGAGGGGGGCATCCTTCGCTGTTGGGACAGTAATGCACCGCCTCATCCTCGTTGCGCACCAGGGGTGTAGCACAGTCGGGGCAGCTGCGTGTGAAGGTCACCTTGTCGCCAAGCAGGAAGCGGGCCTCCCTGTCCACTCCGGTAATCTTCGGAATGATCTCACCTCCCTTTTCCACATACACCATGTCTCCGACATGCAGGTCAAGAGCCTCGATTGCATCTTCGTTGTAGAGAGAGGCACGCCTCACCGTAGTACCGGAGAGCAGCACTGGCTCAAGATTGGCTACCGGTGTCACCGCTCCGGTACGCCCCACCTGCCAGGAAACCGAATCGAGCCGGGTCAGCGCCCGTTCGGGATTGAACTTAAAGGCGATGGCCCAGCGGGGGAACTTGGAAGTGTAACCCAGGTTGCGTTGCTGCGACAGCGAGTCCACCTTGAGTACCACCCCGTCGGTGGTGACCGGCAGGTTCCTTCGTTCACGATCCCAGTAACGAAGGTAGTCGAACACCTCTTCGAGGGTGTTGCAGCGTCTCATGGCAGCCGAGACATTCAACCCCCATTCGCGTGCCAGGCACATGTTCTCGTAATGGCTATCTGCAGGAAGTGATTCTCCCAACAGGTAGTAGACGAACGACTCAAGGCGGCGCGAGGCCACCACACGGGAGTCTTGCAGCTTTAAGGTGCCGGAGGCAGCGTTACGGGGATTGGCGAAGAGTGGCTCCTCCTGTGCGGCCCGTTCCCGGTTCAGTTCATCAAACGAGCTCCAGGGCAACAGGATCTCACCCCGCACCTCCAGGTAGGAGGGGATCTGTTCCCCCCTGAGGAGCAGCGGCACGTTGCGGATGGTGCGCACATTGGCTGTCACATCATCTCCTTTTTGTCCGTCGCCACGCGTGACGGCACGGGATAACCTGCCCTCTTCGTAGATCAGCGAAATGGAGGTACCGTCATATTTCAGCTCACAGACAATCACAAAATCTTCGTTCAGGCTCCTCTTCACCCGGTTGAAAAAGTCGGCCACCTCCCCTTCGGAATAGGTATTCTGGAGCGAGAGCATCGGATAACGGTGCGTCACCTGGGTGAAGCTCTTATTGATGTCACTTCCCACCCGCACAGAGGGTGAGTTGGGGTCGGCATACTCCGGATATTGCCTCTCCAGCCTTATCAATTCGGCCATCATCTGGTCGAATTCCCGATCGGAGATTACCGGTTGTGACAACACATAGTAATTGTGGTTGTGTGTGTGTAGCTGCTGACGCAGCGCTTCGATTTGTTGCCTGATCTGATCCATTGTTGTGACAATTATTGAAAAATCTGCATCCAGGGAAACTTTCTTGCTGGTTGCTGCCGGGTCATAAGGTTACCCACCGCGACAGTGAGGGTCAGTGTCTGCTGAAAAAACAGCTCTCCCCCGCTGAGATGCAGGTTGCAGTTGAGCCGCAGTCTGGACCGGTCTGAGTCGATAAGGCTGACATACCACCGGCTCTGCAAGTAGTGGCTTCCCCGCAGAAACGGGGTCCCCCGGTAAAGTTCACCTCCATACTCCGGGAAGAGACGCATGCGCGGGTCACCCAGGTAGAGGTTGTTATCGGTTCCGACCCCCATGTATCCGGCATGGAACCGCGCAGTGAAGCCAATGGGACGATAGGTCTTATCGGCTTTGCGATCCCGCTCCACCCCGGCAAAAAGACCTGCCGAAACCATCCCCCGGAAACGATTGCCTGGATCATACTCCAACCCTGCCGACAGGATTCCCTGGATCACCTCGCTCACCCCGTAGCGACCGTCGTTGGGGTAATTGCCTGCAAGATGAAAGAGGGTGGACTGGAAATCGGTAAAAAGAATGCCTCTGCTTGCTTTTCCGGAGAAACCAAGGAAGAAGCTCTCCCGTGCTTCGGCGTGGGAGTAGCCGGTCCAGTCCATCCAGGCATTGAAAAAATTGTCATCCTTTCCCAACTGCCAGAAGAGACCCTGCATCAACGGCATGTGCTGGTTGACCGAATCCCTGAAAAAAAAGTCCGAGTAGTTGGAGAGCACCTCCCTGCGGGGAAAGGCACCGGCACGAAAATGCACCCTGTCATTCTCAAAGCGATAAAAGAGCGTCACCTCCGATTTGTCTACGGCGCGATGCATGCCCGGCATCTTCAACAGATTGACACCTGCCACCAGCGTGTGCGTACTATCCCACGTCACCCCTCCCAGGGCATTCAGCCAGATCCCCTGCAAGGTGCGGGCATCGGCATAGGGGGATGCCTTGTACTCCATGTTGTCGAAAAAATAGTCCATCCCGGCACTCCAGCGGAATTCCTGTGCCGGCGACGCGACGGCAATGAGGAGCAAAACAACGATGCACCATATCCTTGATCCCATATTCCTCTATCTTAATCGGGGATAAAGATAGCAAAAAAGCTTAAATCTTACGGTCTCTCCACTTGCCACTGCGGAGATAAAACAGGGAGAGGGTCATCAGGAAGAGCCAGTAGACATGCTCGGTAGTCCAGGCGACAGCTACCGATAAACGAAGGAAAATGATCACCAGCCACATGTATGCCAGGTAAAAAATCAGGGTGAAAATCTCGTAACCGAGTGCCGTGCGAGTGTTGCCGGTTCCAGAAACGGCACTGAAGAGTACCGTGCCCACACTGTAAAGTGGCAAAGAAGAAATCAGCACATAGAGGGGAACCAGCGTATCGCCAATCAGCGAGGGATCATCAGTGTAGATATGGATCATAAGACGGGGAAAGAGGATGACAAGCAGAATGACCAGCAGCATCACCCCCAGGCTGAGCAGCGAGATCCGTTTTACCAACCGCAGCACTTCCTTGCTGTTCCCGGCACCGATGGTGTTGCTCACCAGCGTGCTGGTGGAGGAGCCCAGGGCATGAGAGGGAATGGTAAAGATGGTATAGAAGCTACGCACAATATTGGTAACCGCCAGCGACCGCTCCCCCATGTAATTCTCTATGAAGAGGAAAAAAAGCATCCAGGTGCCTACCGAAAGCAGGTATTGTGCCATCATGAAAATGGAGATATCGAGGATTTTCCTGATCACCGCCCACTGAAAACGGATGGAGGTGAAGCCATACGTGTGCGCATTGGCTCTCTTGTGGGTGTAAAGGATAAAGAAGAGGGTAGAGCTTATCTCTGCTATCACCGAAGCGATGGCCGCCCCGGCGATCCCCATCTCCGGCATGCCCAAGTTGCCGAATATCAGTCCGTAGTCGAACAGCACATTGACCAGTGCCATCACCACCGCATTGAGTGTCAAAACCTTCGTACGGGCGATGCCGATATAGAAGGCACGGAACATTACATTGGTGAAGGCAAAAAGAAGTCCGAAGACACGCCACACCAGGTAATCCGACACCGCACCCGCCACCTCCTGCGAGGCGAACATGGCCGGGAGCCAGTGTATCGAGGCATAGCGCAACAGTGGAATCAGCAGCAGCGCGGGGATCAGCAGGAAGAGGATCCCCTGGATCACGATCTCGCCGATCTGGTGGTAGTTCCCCTCGCCATTCCGCCGCCCAATGAGGATCTGGCTCCCCATGCTGAAGCCAAAGCCAAGGGTGTAGATGGCAATATAGATGATCCCCGCCAGGGCAGAAGCACCCAGCTCCACCTCGCCCACGCGGCCAAGAAAGGCGGTGTCAATCACCTGAATGAGATTCTGCGCCAGCAGACTCAGCAGGATTGGAGAACTGACCTTGACAATCTGTTTGTTGCTGTACACCCTGTCATGCAAAAAAAACGCCGGTCGCTGACACTACCGACGGAAGGTTATTGGCTGATTCCTTACTTCCGGATGCGATTGCTGCCCGGATCCAGGGTAATCACCGTAGGTACGAAAGCTTTGGCCTCCTCCAATGGCAGCAGGGCATAACTCATGATGATGATGACATCTCCCACCTGCACCTTACGGGCGGCGGCACCGTTCAGACAGATGGTACCCGACCCGCGTTCCCCGCGGATGATATAGGTCTCGAACCGCTCACCGTTGTTGTTGTTCACCACCGCCACCTTCTCATGTACGAACATTCCGGCGGCATCGATCAGCTCCTCATCGATGGTGATGCTTCCCTCATAATGGAGATTGGCGTCGGTGACCGTCGCCTTGTGTATCTTCGATTTCAATGCTTCTACCCACATAACTCTTTATCTGTAACTGATGTTGTCAATCAAGCGTACCCCACCGCAATAGACGGCAGCACATCCCACTGGCCTGTCGCTCTCATCCCATGAGGCGATCGGTCGCAGCGAATCGCCATCTACAATCTCATAATATTCAACACGCAAGCCCGGCACATTGTTTATCTCTCCGACCACCCATTCCGCCAGTTCCCGGGGAAGGTGCTCTCCGGTAAGGCCCAGGCTCTTGTCGAGCATGCGATAGATCTGCGAAGCCTGTTCCCGCTCCTGAAGCGACAATCGCTGGTTCCGGCTACTCATGGCCAAACCCGACGGCTCCCGCACAATAGGTACCCCAACAATCTCTACCGGTATTTGAAGCCTTCGGGTCATCTCCCGCACGATTGCCAGTTGCTGGAAATCTTTCTCGCCGAAATAGGCTCTGTCGGGCTGTACAAAACTGAAGAGACGACTGACCACCTGCGCCACACCATTGAAATGTCCGGGGCGGAAACGTCCCTCCATCACCTTGTCAAGCAATCCAAAGTCGAACACCCTCCGATCCGGCTCCGGATATACCTCCTCCACGGAAGGAGCAAACAGGATCTCCACGCCCAGCTCTTGCAGCAGTTGCCGATCCTCTTCCGGTGTGCGGGGATAGAGCCGGAGATCCTCGCTATTGTTGAACTGTGTAGGATTCACAAAGAGGCTCACCACCGTACAGCCATTCTCCTCAATGCTCTTCCGGATCAGCGTGGCGTGACCTTCGTGCAACGCACCCATGGTTGGTACAAACCCTATCTCAACACCTTCGCAACGAAACGGCTGCAAGGCCAGGTTGAGTGCAGAAACAGTATGAATGACTTTCATTGATTTTTGCTTCAGAGTGCAAAGCAACAAAATATTTGCCAAATAGAGAAAAGAATTAATGTTATTTCACGGAATAGCGAAACAGGGAGAGAGGTATACACATCAAACAGAGTGACAGGTACCCAGACAGGCGGCCACCACTGTCCAAAGAACCGGCAAAGAAACCCTTTACGACTGGATACCTGCATCTTACAAAATAACACCCTTTTTATTTTGTAGTTATGTGGATTTTTTTTATTATCTTTGTACTCAAATTTAGAGAATTAGCTTCATGTCCCCAAAGAAAATCTTGTATATTACCCAGGAAATCTATCCCTATCTTGACGAAACCCCTATTTCGAACAGCTCCCGTTTTTTACCGCAGGCTATCCAGGAAAAAGGTAAAGAGATCCGTGCTTTTATGCCCAAGTATGGACCCATCAATGAACGCCGCAACCAGCTGCACGAGGTGATCCGTCTTTCGGGAATGAACCTGATTATTGACGATGCCGATCACTCGCTGATCATCAAGGTTGCTTCTATCCAGTCGGCGAGGATGCAGGTATACTTCATCGACAACGAAGATTACTTCCAGAACAGGGAGCTGCTGGCCGACAAGGAGGGTGAGGAATATGAGGACAATGACGAACGGAGCATCTTCTTTATTCGCGGTGTGATGGAGACCATCAAAAAGCTGCGCTGGGTACCTGATGTGATCCATTGCCACGGATGGTTCTCCGCGCTGGCACCACTCTACATCAAGAAAGGATATGCCGATGACCCCTGCTTCCGGAACAGCAAAGTAATCTGTTCACTGTATGACGAGACATTCAGCCGTCCTTTCCAGCAGGATTTTGCCGACAAACTGCGTTTTGAAGGGATTGGAGACGCGGAGATAGAAGCGATCAAATCACTGGGCACCATCAATTATCCCACACTGATGAAGCTGGCCATTGACTATTCCGACGGAGTCATCATCGGCAGTGAGTCGGTAGAACCGGAGCTGATCCGCTATGCTGCGGGGAAAGCTGTTAAACAGCTCCCCTTCCAGGCTGATTTTGATCTGTTTGCCGGGGAGATCAACCAATTCTACGACGAGATAGACAACTGATTTTCTAAAAATCTTTTATGAATCCCATTTTTTGATCCACCGAGATACAATTATCATTAAAATTTCGCAGAAAGCATTTCAACGGCTTTCAAGTGAAACATTTTTTTCGGATATTTGCGGCGTTGAATCGATATATTTTTGAAACGAATGAAACCCAACCCCTTATACAAAGCGCTGTTCGTTACCCTTCTCTCCCTACTGACGCTCTCCTGCAACGACACGCTCGACCAGGTGGGATTCACCATCCAGCCGGGAATGGACGACCTCACCGTAGGCATCGACACCATGCATCTGCAGGCCCGCACGGTACAGATCGATTCGATCTTTGCCAGAACGAAATATCCGGTACTGGGGGAATATGTGGATCCACTCTTCGGGTCCGTCAAATCCGAGTATCTGGGTGAATTTTATCTGCCGGAAGGCGCAGGTTTTGAACCCGGATCGACCATCGACTCAGTAAGGGTGGTGGTCTCCTATGCCACCATGATGGGCGACTCGCTGGCCCCCATGGAGCTATCGGTATATGCGCTGAACCGATCCCTCAAGGATGTCAGCCGCTACACCCACATCAACCCCGAAGCGTATGCCGATATGACAGCCCCCCTTGGGAAGACAGCCTTCACCGGCAAGAACAAGACCTATCATACCGAATCCTACTCCTCCGGATACAGCACCCAGACCTACAAGGTGTATGACATCAGTGTAAAGATGCCTCTGTCACTCGGGGAACGGTTTCTCGAGGAATACAACAAACCGGCTCACGGAATGATGAGTGATGCGGAACGCTTCAGGCAGTTCTTCCCGGGCTTATACTTCACCACTACCTTTGGCAACAGCACCATTCTCGATGTCAGCTTTACCTCATTCTTCGTGCACTACCGCTACACCGATGAGAAAGGCTCCTCCACCGGAGAGGATACTGTCCGCACCAACGCCCTGCGCCTCTTCATCACCCCTGAGGTTACCCAGCTGAATACCATCCGTAGCAACAATGAGCAGCTGTTGGAGGAGAACAACAGCCACACGTATGTAAAAAGCCCCTCCGGTGTGGCAACAGAAATCACCTTCCCCTTTACCGGCATCCACCAGGAGTTGAAAGGGAAAGCCCTCAACCTGGCCAATTTCACCCTCTATGCCCTACCCGATGCGATGGAAGATCCGATGGTGAAGATATCACCTCCCGACTATCTGTTACTGGTGAACCGTGACTCACTGAAGGGTTTCTTTGAAGGACGAAAGCTGGCCGACAACATCACCAGCTTCATCTCCGACAAATTTGACGCCACCACCTACTCCTATGACTTCAATAACATCTCGGCAATGATCAACCACTACAACCGGGAAATGGGAGAGGATCCGTATGACCTGGTATACTACCTTATTCCGGTGGATGCGACCTACACCACCGTGCAGCAGAGCTACTATTCATCGGGAAGCCAGGCCCTGACCGATCTCCACAACCAGATGCGGCCTACGGCGGCCATGCTCGACAAACGGGAAGGAAACCTGAAAATTGAGCTGATCTTCAGCAACTACTAATATCCCTTGGCTGCAAAAGCTGATCAGAATAGCAACCCCTGCTCCTCGATTTTTCTCCTCCCCAAATGGCGGTAGGCCAGTTCCGTCGCCTCCCGACCACGGGGTGTGCGTTTGATGAATCCCTCCTTGATCAGGAACGGCTCATATACCTCTTCGATGGTGCCGGCATCATCCCCTACGGCGGTGGCGATGGTGGTGATTCCCACCGGGCCGCCACCAAACTTGTCGATGATGGTGAGCAGGATCTTGTTGTCGATCTCATCCAGTCCGTGCCTGTCGATATTGAGCGCCTCAAGCGCATAGATGGAGATGGCGTTGTCGATCTTTCCGTTTCCCTTCACCTGTGCGAAGTCACGCACCCGCCGCAGCAGCGCGTTAGCCACACGGGGCGTGCCCCGGCTGCGGGAGGCGATCTCACGGGCTGCGTTACGGTCGCAGGCGATCTGCAGGATGTCAGCTGAGCGCAACACGATACCGGTGAGGGTATCCATGTCATAATACTCCAGGTGCATGTTGATCCCAAAGCGAGCACGCAGGGGGCTTGTCAGCAGGCCGCTGCGGGTGGTGGCTCCGATAAGTGTGAAGGGGTTGAGGTCGATCTGGATGGAGCGGGCGCTGGGTCCCTTGTCGATCACGATATCGATGCGGCAATCCTCCATCGCGCTGTAGAGGTACTCCTCCACCACCGGCGAGAGACGGTGTATCTCATCAATGAAGAGCACATCGTTTGACTCGAGAGAGGTAAGGATCCCGGCCAGGTCGCCCGGTTTATCGAGCACCGGACCGGATGTGATCCGGAAACCGACACCCAGCTCGTTGGCGATGATGTTCGACAGGGTGGTCTTCCCCAATCCCGGGGGACCATGCAGCAGCACATGGTCGAGCGACTCGCCCCGCATCCGGGCGGCGCTGACGAAGATCTTCAGGTTCTCCACGATCTTTTCCTGACCGTTGAAGCTGTTGAAGGTGAACGGACGCAGGGTGTTCTCCACCTCCCGTTCACTCTCCGGCAAGATATTCCTGCCCCGGATGTCAAATGATTCTTCTGTTGTCATTGTTCTGCTGCAAAATGCAAATGTAGCTATTTCCCGCGACTTTTCGAAACGGCTTCGACGTTGCGTTTCAATCCGGCAAACCGGGCTCTTTTGACAGCCGAATGACGGAAGATCTGACGCCAGCACTCCTCATCCATCTCCTGCAGCTGCTCCAGGTCGAGCGAGAGGAATGCCGCCGAGGGCAGGAAATCAGGTGTGGCGTGCGGGGTGGCTTCACGGTTCCAGGGACAAACCTTCTGACAGATGTCACAACCGTAGATATTGTTCCGCAGGTTGGGCAGGATATCGGGAGAAATTTCTCCTTTGTGCTCAATGGTCTGGTAGGAAATGCAGTTGCGCGCGTTCACGCGATAGGGTCTGTCGATGGCTCCGGTGGGACAGGAACGCAAACAGCGGGTGCAGTCGCCACAGCTCTCCGTAACAGGCTGGTCGTAATCGAGTTCCATGTCGATGATCAGCTCCCCCAGGAAGAAGTAGGAACCCTTACCGGGAATGATCAGCAGGGTGTTCTTGCCGATAAAACCCAACCCCGCCTGTGCCGCCCAGAAACGTTCCAGCACCGGGGCCGAGTCGGTGAAGCAGCGCCCTGTCACCCCGGGATGACGCTCCCGGATCCAGTCATACAATTGACGTAGCTTCTCCCTGACCACATCATGATAATCCTTCCCGTAGGCATAATAGGCAAACTGGGGCACTCTCCCGGGGAGCTTTACCGGCGGGTAGTAGTTCAGCGCCACGGAGATGATGGAACGGGCATCCTCCACCAGCAACCGCGGATCCAGCCGCTTGTCGATGTTGCGTTCCAGGTAGCCCATCGTCCCCTGGCAATGATCGCGCAGCCACTCCATGTAACGCTCTTCCTCACCGCTGCCGGTGGCGCGGCAGATACCACAGGCATCGAAGCCAAGCTGCAGCGCCTGCTGTTTGATCTCTTGCGAAAAGCTCATTTCTGTTTCAATTTGCATCAAACGTACAAAAAAATAAGTTCCGAAAAAAGAGTGATGCCGCCCAATCTGCACCTCCTCCAACCATTCATTTGGCCCAAACAGCCAATATCTGAAGAATGTTGCCTATTTTTGCAGCGACAACCGGTAACAACACCAGATGACAGAGCCAACCCTGAAACATAAAACAACCCTTTCCCTCTTCTGGAGTTTTCTGGATAAGTTCGGGCAACAGATACTCAATTTTCTGAGCATGCTGATCATGATGAACATCCTGGCTACGGAAGATTATGGTTTGATTGGCTCTCTGGCAGTATTTGTCGCCTTCTCTTCGATCCTTGTCGACAGTGGGTTTGGCAGGGCGTTACTCAACAGAAAAGAGCTGGAAATAGACGATTACGCCACAGTTTTCTATTTCAACATCACGTTGAGCATCCTGCTGTACCTGCTCTTTTTCTTCGCTGCCCCCTTACTGGGGGAACTCTTCAATACGCGGGCCATCATACCGGTTGTACGCATCCTGTTCCTCTCTCTCATCATCAACGCCTTTGCTCTTATTCACCAGACCATTCTCATCAAGAAGGCCGATTTCAGGGGTCTGACCAGGATCAACATGCTTTCGCTGCTGGTAGCAGATTTGGCGGCCATACTGATGGCTATTGCCGGAAAAGGGGTATGGGCGCTGGTGGCACAAACGCTTCTCTATGCCTTTGGCAGATCGTTTCTCCTGCTGCTGCACACTTCATGGTTACCCAACTCACGGTTTAGCATTACCCGTCTGAAAAGCTTCTTTGCTTTCAGCCATAAGCTGCTGTTGACCTCAGCTATCACCACCACCATCAACAATATCTACCCCAGCCTGATCGCTGCCTTCTATCCCATGAGCCAGGTTGCCTTTTTCAACCAGGCAAAGAAATACCAGGAGATCCCGTTCCTCACCATCGGCAACACATTCAGGTCGGTATCCATGCTCATTTTACCGGAGATCAACCGGGAGAACGTCCGGCTGAAGCGGGTGATCAGCAAAATCATCAAATCGATCGCTTTCCTTTCCTTCCCCATCGGGATGATGATGATTGTGGTGGCAGAACCTACCTTTTATCTTTTTTTCAAAGAGAAATGGTTACCGTCAGTACCCTTTTTTCAAATTCTCACCATCGCCGGGATGTTCTCACCCTTCGTATACATCTTCAATGAACTGTTTGTCACCAAGGAGAATGCCCACTACTTCCTGGGAGTTGAAGCAATCAAAGGTGCCGTTTTGATCCTGCTGATCCTGTTGCTATTTCCCTACGGCATCACTGCACTGGCCTTGAGCTGGATCATTTACATGTTTGTAACGCTGTTGATCTCGGTCATTTTCTCCAAAAACCTGATCAATTACCGGCCACTGGACTTGCTGAAGGACACCCTCCCCTATCTTGGAACGGCGATTGCATCGGCCGCGCTCTCCTGCCTCTTCACCCGGCAGGTTACGAACAGCCTGTTGTTCATCCTGCTCAATCTGTTAATCATTGCGCTTTCCTATCTGACATTGTGCAAGCTGATGCGTCTCGAGATGGTGAAAGAGATCGAAGAATGGTTTGGGAAGAGACAAAGAGAGGATGAAAAGGAGTAGGTTACTCCAGGTATCGCCGCAAATTTTCCGCTTTCAAACCGAGATCCACAATTTCTACAGGGTGAACGGTCAGCCCTTTCCCACTGCTGAGTGCTTTCAGTTCGGCAAAGCTATATCGCATCAAATCATTGGCCCTGTGGAGCATCCTGCAGTCTTTCGCACAAAGAAACTGAAAAAGCGGACTTCTCTCTTCCATAAATACCGGTTTACCCAGCTTCAGAAAAGCAAACACATTCCCGGCAGCCTGACTTCGGATATGATTCATCAACACCAGATCCACTTTCTGAAACATGCCATAATATCGATCCCGGTCAACGTAGGCAAGCAATGGAATAAACCTATCGCCAAAAATCCGCTTTCCTTTTTCAATCACCTTCCGGGTATAGAGAGAGCCGGTTGATTCTCCATAGCTGAGCGGACAAATGATCTCGATATGTTCCTCACTGAGGTGGGCCAGCAGATCCAACGCTTCAAAATGATTGTTTGTGACCGTCGCGGAGTTTCCAAGCCAGATTGTGAGTGGCTCGTCTTTCCCCTTAGCGCTGCGGGGTACCGGCAGGGCGCTTTCCAGCCCCACATCGTATACAAAGTATACCAAACGGGCATCGAATCCGGGGTAATGTCGCCTCACCCACTGATAATCATACTCATTCCAGTGAAAAAAGAGATTGATCCGCTGCATCACCCTTCTTTTCTTCTTCCATTCAGCCCGTGCCGTTGCCAGCCGAAACAGGTGGCGCCCAAACAGTAGCAGGTTGTATAAAGTACCGTGCGATCCAGCTTTTTGGAAGCGATACCTTTGGTGTTTCTTGAAAAATGCATAGCTAACCGGTTTCAATATCTCCCTTTCAAACAGACAGAGAGGGGTCGCAATCAGATCGCCCATCCAGCTGAAAATGCCCACATTGATCACAGCGGGCAATGAGAGTACAATATCATAGAGACGACGATCAAGCCAGTGGATAAAAACCCGGTCACTCTCTTCCAAATGGGGTAGAACATGGGAAAACCAATATCTCCTGACAGACCTGCAATAGATGATGAGGGGTGACTTCGTAAACCTGGGCTCCGGGGTGTAGAGTGTTACCAGATAGCAGTTATTCCCGGGAGCATATCGCTCGGCATCGGCAATGAAGTCATCTGTAAACTTCTCATCGATCATCAAATGATAATTCATGGAAAAAAGTTGATTTATTGTGGGGTGCGCTGCTTTCTGATCACCGCCGGCACACCGGCAGCCATCACATTGTCGGGCAGATCGGCGGTGACGACCGCCCCTGCTGCGACGACGACATTGCTGCCCACGGTTACATCGGGTAACAGGATGGCTCCGCTCCCGATCTGCGTATAGCTCCCTACCCTGCATCTGCCCAACAGTGTGGCGCCGGGAGAGATCTCCACAAAATCACCGATCTGCACATCGTGGGTAATGATGCTGTTGTAATAGATCAGGCAACCCATGCCGATCTGCACATCATTGGATATTTTCACCCCCGCCAGGATGTTGCACCCCACGCCGATTCTCACGCCGAAACTACCTATCTCTGCTCCCTTGCTGATCACAGAGGTTATATGGGAAGAATAGCTGCTGAACCGGTCGTAGATCATTTTTCTCAGTTGCGGGTTTCCGATCCCGATGGTAAAACGCGCGTCACGACCGAAGAGATATGCCTTCGCCTCTCTTTCACTCTTCAAAACCGGAAACCGGCCATAAAGGTGTTCGGGTGCCTCACTGTTCAGATCATCATAAAAAACCAGATTATCCAGCTCCTTATTTTGCAACAATACCTCAAGCAGCTCCTTGGCAAGTCCTTTGGCTCCGATGACAAGCATATTGTGACATTTAGTGGTTTGCAATCCTGTAACAGATATGTTCCACATCGCAGGCATCCAGTTCATGACTGATGGGAAGACAGATCACACTTTCTGCCAGCCTGTGTGCATTGGGAAGGTTCTCCCTGGCTGCCGAGGGAAGTCCCCTGTAGGTAGAAAACTCACTGATGAGGGGATAAAAATAGCGCCTGCCGAAAATATGGAATTGCTGCAGGTGATGATAGAGCTCGTCTCGACTTTTCCCATATCGCTGTGCATCTACAAAGATGGGGAAATAGGAGTAATTGTGCCGTATCCCGTCATAATCCTCAAAAAAATGAATTCCCTCCACCCCTTTCAACTTTTCACGATAGATTCCGGAGACCTGTTTTCTGACAGCGATGGCCTGGTCAACATACTTTAGCTCCAGCAACCCGTATGCGGAGCGAACTTCATCCATTTTGCCGTTGATACCGGGTGCGATGACCGTTGTCTCGTCGGCAAATCC
The DNA here is from genome assembly GCA_016839025.1 of Proteiniphilum sp. Taxonomy (GTDB): domain Bacteria; phylum Bacteroidota; class Bacteroidia; order Bacteroidales; family Dysgonomonadaceae; genus Proteiniphilum. The sequence goes on along the minus strand of JADLKK010000006.1, from coordinate 32,920 downwards.
GAAGTTTTTCAGATAATCGATCCGATGTTTCATTGCTTCATCCCTGCAGACCAATGCTCCTCCTTCAATGGTGTTAAAAATTTTGGTGGCATGAAAACTGAGGGTGCTCATATCGCCCCATTGCAGTACCGACGCATTGCCCACTTCCACTCCGAAAGCGTGTGCGGCATCGTAGATAACCTTCAATCCGTAGGTATCGCCAATTTGCTGAATACGTGCCGTGTCACACGGGTTACCATAGACATGTACCGGCATGATGGCAGTGGTATTGGAGGTAATGGCCGCTTCGATCTTTTCGGGATCGATGTTCCCGTCCCGGGGATCCACATCCACGAAAACGGGTTTGATTCCGTTCCACCAAAGGGAGTGAGTGGTTGCCACAAAACTGTAGGGGGTGGTGATCACCTCACCGGTGACCCGCAAGGCCTGCAAGGCAACCATCAATGGCAATGTACCGTTGGTAAAAAGAGAGATATAGGGAACCTTCAGGTATTCACTCAGTGCCTTTTCCAGCTCCTGATGATAGTGTCCGTTATTGGTAATCCACTTTCGCTGCCAGATATCCTCCAGGTATTTCACAAACTCCTCCAAAGGAGGAAGCAACGGGACGGTAACCGTGGTTTTCTTTTGTTCCTGATACATATTGAACGGAAGTTGGGGAATTGATCAGGCAAAGGTGAAATCGAGCTGCTTGCGGTCGAGGTTGGCACGCGCCACCTGGATCGAGACCGGCTGACCGAGACGGTACTCCCTTTTGGTACGTCGTCCCACCAGGCGGTAGTTCTTCTCGTCCAGCTCGTAAAAATCATCGTCCAGCTCCCGGATCGGAATCATACCCTCACACTTATTCTCGTTGATCTCCACATAGAGACCCCATTCGGTGATACCGGAGATCACCCCGTCATACACCCGGCCAATCTTATCCGCCATGAACTCCACCTGCTTGTACTTGATGGAATCCCGTTCGGCATTGGCAGCAACCTGCTCCATCTGCGAGCAGTGCTTACACTCCTCCTCCAGCTCTCCCTGGTTCACACTCTTGCCTTCAGCCAGATAATGCTCCAACAAACGGTGCACCATCATATCGGGGTAACGCCGGATGGGCGAGGTGAAGTGTGTGTAATAATCGAACGCCAGTCCGTAGTGCCCCACATTCTTGGTGGAATAGATCGCTTTCGACATGGTGCGGATGGCGATGGTCTCAATCAGATTCTCCTCAGGCCGTCCCTGCACCTTATCGAGTAGGGCATTGATACTTTTGGCCACCTCGGTCTTGGTTCCTTCCGGCTTGATCTTGTGGCCGAAGCGGAGGATGAAGCTGTTCAGTGTATCCAGCTTTTCCGGGTCGGGGACATCATGCACCCGATAGACAAAGGAGCGTGCCTGCTTACCCTTGGGAACCCTGCCAATCGCTTCTGCCACTGTCTTGTTGGCCAGCAACATAAACTCCTCAATCAGGTGGTTGGCCTCCTTCGACTCTTTGAAGTAGACACCCAGTGGTTTGCCCTTCTCGTCGAGATTAAACTTCACTTCATATCGCTCAAAGTTGATCGCTCCCGCGGCAAATCGCCGCTCGCGCAGCTGTCGGGCCAGGTCGTTCAAGCGCAGGATCTCGGTAGAAAAATCTCCCTTGCCGGTCTCAATCACTGCCTGGGCATCCTCATAGGTGAGGCGGCTATCGGACCTGATTACCGTGCGGGTGATACGTGATTGTTTGATCTGTGCCTGGTCATTGAGGGTAAAGATCACGGAGAAGCATAGCTTTTCCTCCTGGGGACGCAATGAGCAAAGGCCATTGCTGAGACGCTCCGGCAACATCGGGATGGTACGGTCGACCAGGTAGATGGAGGTGGCACGATTCACCGCCTCCCGGTCCACCGGATCACCCGGCTTCACATAATGGGTCACGTCGGCGATATGAACACCCACCTCCCATTCCTTGGGGGAGAGCTGTCGCAGGGAGAGCGCATCATCGAAGTCCTTCGCATCCTTGGGGTCGATGGTGATGGTGAACAGATCCCTGAAATCTTCCCTCCGGGCAATCTCCTCACTGCTGATCCTGTCGGAGATTTTTTCGGCATACTTCTCCACCTCCGCCGGATACCTGTAAGGCAGGTCATACTGTGCCAGGATGGCGTGCATCTCGGTGTCATTCTCTCCCGGCTTACCCAGGACATCCATCACCTTACCCACCGGGTTGTTGGCTTTTTCCGGCCATTCCACGATCTCTACCACCACCTTGTCACCGTTGCCGGCACCGTTGAGATCTTCCTTCGGGATGAAAATGTCGTTCGAGAGATATTTGCTATCCATCACCAAGAAGGCAAAATGCTTCTGCACCTCCAGTATCCCCACAAACCGGCTCTGTGTATGCTCCAGTATCTCCACCACGGTGCCCTCGGTATCGGCACGCTTACGCTTGGCCAGCAGCTGCACCCGCACACGATCGCCATTCATGGCATGCTTGCTGTTCCGTTCGGGTATGTAGATAATGTTTGCATCGTCATCGGGTACAAAAAAATTCTTGCCATTGCTCCGTCTCTCGAAGCGTCCCTCCAGCATCAGTCCACGGTTGTTGATCCGATACCTGCCGCGGGAAGTCTCCAGCAGCACATCATCATCGCGCAGCTTGTCCAGCACCTTGATCAGCTGTTGCCTCCCCACTTCCCCCCGGATATTGAGAGCTGCCGCTAACTGTTTGTAATTGTATTGCTTGTCGTTGTTTTCTGTGAGAAATTGGGTGACGGATGTAATCAGTTCTTTCTTCCTTGGCTTGCCTTCAGCGGAAGAGATCGTTGTTTTTCTACTCATAATATCTCTGTTGGTTTCTATGTAGAACAATTGAGCCTCTTTTTAGTTAACGCAAGGTAATAAAAAAAAATGATCAGAACAGGTGAGAAGAAGGGAATTCATGCAGATATCACTATTTTTGTACAACAGAACAGAAAAGCAATGGAGAAAAAAAGAATTCTGATCACCGGTGCCAGCGGATTTATTGGCAGTACGATCGTCGCGAGGGCACTTGCACTGGGATATGAGACCTGGGCAGGTATCCGCTCCGGCAGTAGCCTCCGTTACCTGCAGGATGAACGGTTGCGTCTGATCGATCTGCATTATGGCGATCCCGAGAAGCTCACCAGGCAACTCCGGGAAGAGATGAACAGTGCGGGGAGCTTTGATGCGGTGATTCATGTCGCCGGCCTCACCAAAGCACGTCGGAAAGAGGATTTCGACAGGGTCAACTACTGCTATACCCGCCACCTGGCTGAAGCACTGCAGAAAACAGGAGCACTCACCGGCACCTTCGTGTTGCTCAGCTCACTGAGTGTGATGGGCCCGGGAGACGAGAAGGGATACGAGCCGTTCTGCGCGAACAGCATACCGCATCCCAACACAGCTTACGGGAAGAGCAAGCTGAAAGCGGAGCAATATCTGATGAGTCAGACAACCCTCCCCTGGTTGATCATCCGCCCCACAGGCGTATACGGACCACGCGACAAAGATTACCTGATTCTGATCAAGGCGGTAAAAAAAGGTCTGAGCGTGGGTGCCGGCTTCCGGAAACAGCTACTTACCTTTATCCACAGCCAGGATCTGGCAGAGGCAATCTTCACTCTCCTGGAAAAAGGAATCAGAGGGAAAAGCTATCTCCTGGCCGACGGCGACAGCTACACTGACAATGAGTTCAATGCCACCGTACAGGAGGTGCTGGGTAAGAAGAGGGTCATCCGGCTGAAGATCCCGCTCTGGCTGGTGAGGCCGGCTGCGATTCTGAGTGAGAAGGTCGCAGCACTGATGGGCAGAACAGCCACCTTCAACAGCGATAAGTACCTGATCATGAAGCAACGAAACTGGTCCTGCGATATCGGGCCTCTCAGGGAGGATATCGGTTTCACTCCGCGATGGAAATTGAAAGAGGGGGTTCGGATGACTACCGAATGGTACAGGAAGGAAGGGTGGCTTTGACCTTGTCTCCGGCTGAGGAATGAATTTCCAGGCAGGGAAACCTGCTGTATCCATTTATTTTGTATTTTTGTCGGTTACCCGGTATATCCGGCATACCAGAAAAAAGATAGGACAAATGAAAATAGCACTGATAGGGTATGGGAAAATGGGCCATGAGATCGAACGGATCGCACGGGAAAGAGGTCATGAGATCGTATGCACCATCGACATAGGAGAAGAGGAGAAGTTCTACTCTCCCCCATTCGCCAGCGCCGAGGTGGCGATTGAGTTTACCTCACCACAGAGCGCATTGCAGAACTACAAACGGGCATTCGCGGCCGGAGTCTCTGTTGTGTCGGGAACCACTGGCTGGCTGGCTCATCTGGATGAGATCAGGGAAGAGTGTGAAAAAAATGGAAGAACCTTCTTCTATGCCTCTAACTTCAGCCTGGGAGTGAACATCTTCTTTGCACTGAACAGTTACCTGGCAAAGTTGATGAACCGTTATCCCGATTATGACGTCCGAATGGAGGAGACCCACCATATACACAAGCTTGATGCCCCCAGTGGCACCGCCATCACCCTGGCGGAGGGAATTATTGAACAGCTGGATCGTAAAGAACAGTGGGTCTCAGGAGAGGAGGGTGGCTCCGGGGAGCTGCCCATCGAAGCATTTCGCGAAGGCGAGGTACCCGGTATCCATACAGTGATCTACGAATCGGCGTGTGATGCCATTCGCATCACCCATGAAGCGAAAAACCGCAGTGGCCTTGCGCTTGGAGCGGTACTTGCAGCCGAGTTCACCAGGGGAAAAAAGGGTTTTCTCGGCATGAACGATTTGCTGGGCTCATTATAAACGCATACAGTAAGAATTGACCACTATGACTTTCAAACAACGTATTACATCGGCAGACAGACACCAATGGTTCTGGGTTGCCGTCTGGGTTGCCGCAACCCTGCTCTTCTCGTTCTGGGCCGGATCACCCTGGATACTGTTATTCATTTTTCTCTTCCTTGACATCTACATCACCAAGTTCATCCCCTGGTCCTTCTGGAAAAAATCGAAGAACAGCAGCTTCCGCAAAACCATGGAATGGGTGGATGCCATTCTCTTCGCACTCGTGGCGGTCTATTTCATCAACACCTTCTTCTTCCAGAACTACCAGATACCCACCTCCTCACTCGAGAAATCACTGCTGGTGGGTGACTTTCTGGCGGTAAGCAAGCTGAGCTACGGCCCACGGGCCCCCATCACCCCCCTCTCCTTCCCGCTGGCACAGCACACCATGCCGGTGGTGGGCGGCAAGTCCTACATCGAGAAACCACAGTGGGGCTATAAACGGCTGAAGGGATTCGGCAATGTGGAACGGAACGACATCGTAGTCTTCAACTTCCCCACCGGCGATACGGTGGCGCTCAACATGCAGGGTGTTGACTTCTACACCCTCTCAAAGCTAAATTCCAACGGTAGCACGGGCGTGAGATCCGACCGGCGCACCTATGGCGAGATCGTCTACCGGCCGGTCGATCGCAGGGAGAACTATGTGAAGCGATGCATCGGCCTGCCGGGTGAAACCATTGCCCTGCGCAACGACAGTGTCTTCATCGATGGCAGCTACCTTCCCAACCCCCGCTTTTCACAGCACAATTACATGATCCATACCGACGGTACCGCCATCTCTACGGAACTCTTCGAGGAGCTGGGCATCAACAAAGCTGATTATGCCACACAGGACAACTATGGGCAGATAGTGGCCCGTTCGCAGGATCTGACCGGGGTGGACAGTCTCAGCCTTGCCATGTTCGGCTTGCAACCCCGCCATGGCAATAATGGACGAGTCTACTACAGCATTCCTCTCACCGACGAGATGGTGAAGCAGCTGAATAACAAGCCATTCGTATGGAACATCATCAAGGAAAAGGAACAGCCAGGCATGAGTTACTACTATCCGCTCACATACGACACAGGATGGTCACGCGACACCTTTGGTCCACTCTGGATCCCGAAAAAGGGGGAGACCATCACCTTCGACAGTGAGATACCCTTCAAGGTAGCCGCCTATGAACGCTGTATCAAGAACTACGAAGGCAATGAGTTTGCCTACCGCGATGGCAAGGTATTTATAAACGGCGAAGAGGTTGATGCCTATACCTTTCGTTTCGATTACTACTTCATGATGGGAGACAACCGCCACAACTCAGCCGATTCAAGGGTGTGGGGTTTCGTGCCTGAGGATCATATCGTGGGCAAGCCGATGCTCATCTGGCTCTCGCTGGAAAAGGACAAAGGGTGGTTCAACGGAAAGATTCGCTGGAACAGGCTGTTCCGCAGTGCACGCATACCGGCATGAACCGGGATGTGGGAGAACGACCGGTATTGCTCTCCTCCTGTTACCTGGCACCGGCAGAGTATTACGGCCTCTTCTTCCGAAGGGAAGAGGTGGTGATTGAGGTATGCGGCAACTACCAGAAACGGAGCTACAGGAATCGTTGTCACATTGCCGGTGCAAATGGAATGCTTACCCTCACCGTTCCGGTAGAAAAGCCGACAAGGGAGAACGCAACCATGAGGGATGTCCGGATTGCCGACCATGGCAACTGGCAGTCTCTGCACTGGAACGCAATCACCTCAGCATACCGCTCCACCCCCTTCTTTCTGTTTTACGAAGATGCATTCCGCCCCTTCTACGAAAAGAAACAGCGGTATCTTCACGACTTCAACGAAGAGCTCCGCATGCTTATCTGCCGCCTGATCGGGATTGAGACAGCGATCACCACCTCCTCAACTTTCGTGGCTAATCCCGCCGAAATGGATGATTACAGAGAGGTGATCCACCCGAAGAGAAGTTCACCTTTCCGTATCCCTCCCTACTACCAGGTCTTTGCCGATAAAAACGGCTTCATGCCCCACCTGAGCATCATCGACCTGCTTTTCAACATGGGGAATGAAGCACGTCTGGTACTCAGGCAGATTGAGACAGGTTGACAGGTTGGACCTTTTTCCCTATCTTTGCAGATGATAACAACAGACCCAGAACAGTCTCCCGGTACTATGATATTGCGAGGGAAGCGACTGTAGGAAACGGTATAAGATATCAAACCATATGCAACAAAAACCAAGAGTACGTTTTGCCCCCAGCCCTACCGGGCCTCTCCACATCGGTGGGGTACGCACCGCCCTCTACAATTACCTGTTTGCCCGGCAGCGGGGGGGATCTTTTATCCTGCGCATCGAGGATACCGACACCACACGGTTTGTACCCGGTACCGAGGAGTATATCCAGGAGACATTCGACTGGCTGGGACTCCCTTTCGACGAGAGTCCCCGGCAGGGCGGCAAATATGGCCCCTACAAACAGTCACAGCGCAAGGAGATATACAAGGAGCATGTGCATCAGCTGTTGGAAAAGGGAGCAGCCTACATCGCCTTCGACACACCTGAAGAGTTGGAGGCACAACGCGCCGCGAAAGAGAATTTTCAGTATGATGCCTCCACCCGGATGCAAATGCGCAACAGCCTCACAATGAAAAAGGAAGAAACCGACTCATTGATACAGGGCAAAACACAGTATGTGGTACGCATCAAAATAGAACCGGGCAGGGATATTGTGGTACACGACCTGATCCGCGGCGATGTGGTGATCAACTCCTCGGTACTCGACGACAAGGTGATCTACAAGTCGGCCGACGAGTTGCCCACTTACCACCTGGCCAACGTAGTGGATGACCACCTGATGGAGATCACCCATGTGATCCGTGGCGAGGAATGGCTTCCGTCGGCACCGCTGCACGTGTGGCTCTACCAGAGCCTTGGCTGGGAGGAGAGCATGCCCCGTTTCGCGCACCTGCCCCTGTTACTCAAACCGGAAGGAAACGGTAAGCTAAGCAAGCGCGATGGTGACCGTCTCGGCTTCCCCGTCTTTCCCCTGGAGTGGAGGGATCCCCTGAGTGGGGAACGTTCAACCGGTTACCGGGAGAGCGGTTACCTGCCTGAAGCGGTAATCAACTTCCTGGCATTTCTGGGATGGAATCCCGGCACGGAACAAGAGCTCTTCACGCTCGCAGAACTCACGGCAGCTTTCTCCTTTGAGCGTTGTAGCAAAAGCGGTGCACGGTTCGACCTGGAGAAGGCCAAATGGTACAACCACCGATACATCCTCAGCATGCCCAACAGCCTCTTGGCTGACTCTTTCACGGATGAGCTCCGGCAAAGAGGAATCGATGCTCCGAAAGAGACTGTTTCCCGTGTGGTGGAGTTGGTGAAAGAACGCATCCACTTCGCACACGAACTGTGGGAGCAGTCATCCTATTTCTTTGAGGCTCCCCTCAGCTATGAGGAAAAGACGGTGCGCAAACGATGGAAAGAGGAGACTCCCGCACAGATGAATGAACTGGCATCACTGATTGAAACTATGGATGACTTCTCCGCAGCCATACAGGAGAAAACGGTAATGGAGTGGATCCAGCATAACGGCTACCATACCGGAAATGTGATGAATGCCTTCCGCCTGGCAGTGGTAGGTGCCGGTAAAGGGCCCCATATGTTCCAGATCACGGAACTGATAGGAAAAAGGGAGACGATCCGCAGGCTGCGGCAAGCTGTGCAACGTCTCGCATGAAGAAGAATAACCTTATAGCAGCAAATAGGATGGAGATCGATTTTGTGATCACCTGGGTCGACATGGATGACCCCCAATGGAAAGCGGATTTTGCAACCTGGTCAGGCAGAATCGACAACAGTCGCAACGAGGTATCGGAGGCCCGTTTCAGGGATTACGGCTTTCTGAAGTATTGGTTCAGGGGAGTAGAACAGTTTGCCCCCTGGGTGCGTAAGATTCACTTTGTCACCTGCGGCCAGAAACCCTCATGGCTCAATGCCAACCATCCCAAGCTGTCACTGGTGAATCATTCCGACTATATCCCACCACAATTCCTGCCGGTCTTCAACTCCTCACTCATCGAGATCTACCTCCACAGGATTCCCGACCTGGCCGAACGCTTTGTCTATTTCAACGACGACTTTTTCATCATCAACCACCTCCCACAGGAACGCTTCTTCAACGACGGCATCCCGAACGACATCGCCGCCTTTCGCTACAATTCAGGTATGGGGTTGTGGTCGAAATGCCTGAAAAACAATATCCGGATCATCAATCAGCGCTTCAACAAACGTGAGGTACTCCAACGCGACCATGACAAATGGTTTCACCCCTCCTACGGGAAGAAAGGCAGGCTCACCCGCCTGCTGAAGCCCTACGACAAATTTGTCACCCTCATCACCCCGCACAACGCTCAGCCCTATCTCAAGACGACCTTCGAAGAGGTATGGGATTATGCGGGCAATGAACTGACAAAGGTTTCTGAGAACCGTTTTCGCAGTCCGGACGATTATACCCAGGAACTGTTCCGCACCTGGCAAATATGCCGTTCAAACTTTCTCCCCTACAACACCTACCGTGACACCAGGATGTTCCCGCTCGTGCTCAGATCCAAACAGGCTATCAAGGCAATTCATGAACAACGTTACAAGTTGATCTGCCTGAACGACAATGCCCATATCCGCAATTATGCAACGGTAATGCAGGAGCTGGAAAAGGCATTCCAGTCGATCCTTCCTGCGAAATCATCATTTGAATTGTAACAATCCGGGTTAGATTGATTTTTCAAATGAGGATTTTTCGGGAAAGAGCTCTTCCAAAAAAGGCCTCACAGCCGTCCGATCTGCATCACTGACACGTTGGCTGTCATTCAGACAGAACAGGTCCGGGTCATACCTCTTTAATCGTTGCAGAAAACGCTGTCTGTAGATATTCAGCCGCAATGACTCTTTTCTACCCACATACTTCAGTTTTGCTTTTCCGGTGGCCAACGCATAATAGGAAAATGCCGAACGATGCAGATCTCCATACTGCCTCACATGGCTATGCAGTGATGCGGCCACCTGCTCGCTGAAGACCACCTCAACAGCATGGCGGAAGTCCTCGGTCACAAAAGCATCAACGTTGTGGTGGGGGATTCCCGAGTAAAAAACACCGAAATTCCGATCCACAAAAGTGGCACCCTCAAGCACCATGGAAATATATTGTCCCAATTTTTTGCGGAAAATACGCTTAAACGGATAGTGCCATCTCCTCAGCAATTTCCTTTTTAACCGGACATAGGGAATTCCCTCTTTGCTGAAAAAATAGTCCGGTAAAAGAGCTTTATTGAAAAACATGTCATCGTTCGCAAAAAGAAAATGATCTGCAAGACCCGGTATACGGTAGAGAAAATATTCTATCACACTCGAGTTGAAACAGGGAAGGGCTTCTTCCGGGAGGATCTCCCTGTGATCTATCACGCTGATCTTCGGATGATCTCTCTCCAGCCATTCCGGAAATTGGTCGTCGGTTACGATAAAAATTCTCCTGACCCAGGGAAGATAACGCTCTACAGAACGAAGTGAATAGCGCAGCTCATCATTATTGGCGTAACGCCCCTTGTTGTTTACCTCAGAATGATCGATTTCCTCACCGGTGACCAGCTGCTTCTTCGCAAGCCAATCAGGATCACTGCCATCAACCCAAAGATAAACCAAGTCAACCTCACAACAAGGCTCTCTCTCCTCCATTTTTTCTGTTTTATATATAACGAATTACATGCCGGGCATGTGCACAATTTTCGTGCAATGCAAAAGTAATGGATTAATCCGAGATGCGGAAAAAAAAATCATTCAGTCCCATAGCCGTTGTACAATAAGCAGGAAAAGGCCTGTTCGGCAAACTTTTCATCCGCTTATTTGTTGTAAAAGATTAAACGACTTCAATCAGCAGAGGTATGAACGCAACCCTTCCGAAACGAAAAAAAATCAGGATCCGCACCCGGGTATTTGTTCCTCTGCTCTTTGTCCTTGCGGTGCTGCTCATCACCTACCTCTTTCCCCGCCAGGGCAGCTTCAAGTACTCCTTCAACGAAGGGAGGCCCTGGCAGTACGGGCTGTTGACGGCGCCCTTCGATTTCCCGATCTACAAGACTACAGAACAGCTACAAGCGGAACAGGATAGCATCCTGCTGTTTTATGAACCCTATTTCGAAATCGACGGGAAGATAGAGAAGAATGCTTTGGCCGATTTCGATGCAGACGTGAACCTGAAGGAGAGACTATCCAGTCTACCAGCCGATTACAAGCTATATATCCGCAACAAACTACAGGAGGTCTACAAAAAAGGCATCATGCGCTCCGAGGATTATGACCGCATCAGTGGCTCAACCACCGGTGGACTGCGTATCAAAGAGGGAAACATGGCCGCCTCGAGGAAGATAGAATCGTTCTACACCATCCGCTCTGCCTATGAAAAAGTGATCGCCGACACACCGGGAACAATGGATGCTGAAGCATTGAAAGCCACCGACATCAACGACTATATCCGGGAGAATGTGGTGTATGATGCTGCAACATCAGAAAAAGCAGAGAAAGAGTTTATCCAGCAGGTAGACATCAGCCACGGAATGGTGCAACAGGGGCAAAGAATAATTGACCAGGGGGAGATCGTAGATGCACACACCTACAACATCCTCTCCTCACTGAAACGGGTGACCGAGGAAAGAAGCGGCAGTGCTGCCAAAAACAGCGGAATGGTAGTGGGACAACTGATGCTGATCCTGCTGATGTTCGGTTCTTTCTACATGTACCTCCTCTTCTTCCGTCCCAACGAATACCGCAACCGGAAGCATGTACTCTTCATGCTGCTGCTGATCGTGATCTTCTTGCTGTTGACAGCTGTCACGGTTCGCTTTGAGCTCTTCAGTGTTTTCATTCTCCCCTATGCCATCGTCACCATCCTGATTCGCACATTCATCGACTCGCGCACGGCACTCTTCGCCAGCCTCATCACCATCATCCTGAGCTCGTTGATGGTCCCCTTCCCTTTTGAGTTCATCGTGATTCAGATGTCGGTAGCCATGGCCTCCATTTTCATGCTGAAGGAGTTGACCGAGCGATCGCAACTGATCAGAAGTTCCTTCTTCATTCTGCTCACCTATATCCTGGTCTACCTGGGACTCACCCTCTATCAGGAGGGAAGCATAAAAGAGGCAAACTGGCTGATGCTGATATACTTCCTGATCAATTTCATCTTCATCATGTTCTCCTACACACTGGTATATCTGGTGGAGCAATCATTTGGCTTCATTTCCGGGGTATCGCTGGTGGAGCTCTCCAATATCAACAAACCATTGTTGAAGGAGTTGTCGGAGAAGGCTCCCGGCACCTTTCAACACTCGCTGCAGGTATCCAACCTGGGGATGGCTGCCGCCGCCAAGCTGGGTGCCAACGCCTCGTTGATCCGCACAGGGGCTTTGTACCACGACATCGGAAAGATGGGGAACCCTGCCTTTTTTACCGAAAACCAGACACCGGGCATGAACCCCCATGCCGGCCTTCCCTTTGAGGAAAGTGCCCGCATCATCATCAACCACGTGAAAGACGGGGTGAAGATTGCACAGAAGTACAATGTGCCACAGCAGATCATCGACTTCATAGAGACACATCATGGCACCAGTATGCCAAAATACTTCTATGTCTCCTGGAAAAATGCCAACCCCGGGAAAGAGGCCAACGAAGCAGATTTTCGCTATCCGGGACCCAATCCCTTCACGCGCGAACAGGCCATCATGATGATGGCTGATGCAGTGGAGGCTTCGTCACGCAGCCTTTCAGAATATACGGAAGAATCGATCAGGGGTCTGGTGGACAAAATTATTGACGGCCAACTTTTTGACGGATATTTCAAAATGGCACCCATCACCTTCAGGGATATCCAAACCGTAAAGGATGTCTTTGTGGAGAAGCTGCAAACCGTGTACCACTCACGCATTGCGTACCCGGAACTAAGACAGGCGGAACAACAACAGCTTAGCGAGGCTGCTCATACCACTGCAGAGCAGTAGATAGGCCAACAGCAACAGTTACCGCAAAGGCAGCGTCACTCCCACTCGATTGTTGCAGGAGGCTTCGAGGAAATATCATAGACCACCCGGTTAACCCCTTTCACCTTGTTGATGATCTCGTTCGAGACCTTGGACAGAAAGGGATAGGGCAGATGGGCCCAATCGGCCGTCATCGCATCGGTAGAAGTAACCGCACGCAAGGCTATTGTATTCTCGTAGGTGCGCTCATCACCCATGACCCCCACCGACTGTACCGGTAGCAGGATGGCCCCCGCCTGCCACACCTGATCATAGAGACCGGCACTTCGCAGGTTACTGATGAAAATATCATCTGCCTCCTGTGCCATGCGCACCTTCTCCGGTGTGATATCCCCCAGGATGCGTATGCCCAGCCCCGGACCGGGGAAAGGATGGCGATGGATCAGATGCGGCTGCATCCCCAGTTCAAGACCAATACGCCGTACCTCATCCTTGAAGAGCAACTTCAGCGGCTCACATAGCCTGAGGTTCATTTTCTCCGGAAGCCCACCCACGTTGTGGTGGCTCTTGATGGTGACACCGGTGATGGAGAGTGATTCGATGATATCGGGGTAAATGGTTCCCTGCGCCAGCCATTTGATATCTTCCAGCTTGTGTGCTTCCCGGTCGAAGGTGTCGATAAAGCCCTTGCCGATGATCTTACGCTTTTGTTCCGGATCGGTCACACCTGCCAGTGCTTCGTAAAAATGCTGCTTTGCGTCCACCCCGATTACATTCAGTCCCAGGTGCTCGTAGTTTTCCAAGACGGTTTCAAACTCGTTCTTGCGCAACAAACCATGGTCTACAAAGATACAGGTAAGGTTGCGGCCGATGGCCCTGTTGAGGAGCACAGCGGTGACCGAGGAATCCACCCCACCCGAGAGTGCCAGGATCACCTTGTCGTCACCCAACTGTTCACGCAATTCCTGCACTGTCGACTCGATGAAGGAAGCCGGTGTCCAATCCTTCTTCACTCCACAAATAGAGAGGAAGTTGTCCAGGATCATGGTACCCTGCTCGGTATGGAACACTTCAGGATGAAATTGCACACCCCAGGTTTGCTCTCCCTCTATCCGGTAGGCAGCCATCGCCACATCCTCTGTAGAGGCAATCACCCTGAAATGATCCGGAATGCGGACGATGGTATCGCCATGCGACATCCAGACCTGACTCTCCTGCGCAATATTCCCCAACAGCAAATCCCTCCCTTCCTGCACCCGAAGGTGCGCACGACCATATTCCCGTGAACCGTGGTTACCCACTTCACCACCCGAGGTGGAGGCCATCAGTTGCGCTCCATAGCAGATCCCCAGTACCGGATATCGTCCCCGGATCTCTTCCAGGTCAGTTTTGAAGGCATTGTCATCATTCACCGAAAAGGGACTTCCGGAGAGGATTACCCCTTTCACCGACGCATCGCCGAAAGGGAACTTGTTGTAGGGAACAATCTCACAATAGGTGTTCAGCTCACGCACACGGCGGCCGATCAGTTGGGTGGTCTGGGAGCCGAAATCGAGAATAACTATTTTTTCGTGCATAGGGTTGGTTGCGTTGAGACGGTTCATGAACACGTCTGTACAGTATGATGCAGTTTTCTGCCGACAAAGATACAAAAAGTAAAAAAATAATACCGTACATTTCCCGGAACTATTCTTTATTCAGTCCCTACCGGTTCATTGTATTTCAATTTTTCTTATCTTTGAAATCAGAAATCATGTGTGATGAAAAATAAGCATATCCTTTTCACGATATTGTTGAGCTCCCTGCTGTTTTCGCTGAGAGGACAGACACTCGATGATGCCAGGAACTGGTATCTGGAGGGTCGATATGCTGATGCGCTACCGGTTTTTCAGGGAGCATTCACGGCAGATTCCACCCATGCGGCCTTGAATCAGTGGCTGGGTGTCAGTCTGTTGAAAACGGGACGAATCATGGATGCGGAGCGCCATCTCATTTTTGCAGCCGGCAACAGGATCCCTGAAGCAACTCTCTACCTGGGTGAGCTATATGGCAAACTCTACCGATTTGACGATGCTGAGCAGGCCTATGAGAAATACCAAAAAGCACACCGACGTGACAAGGAGGCACTGGCCCGGCTCGAACAATTCAGGGAAGAGACAGCCCAACTGCAGAGAAGAGCCCTTCGTACCGAAGATGTACAGATCATCGACAGCCTCGTACTACCCAAAAGGGACTTCCTTGCCGCTTACCACCTGAGCCACTCTTCCGGTACATTGAAACCGTTACATGATTTTTTCAACAACCTGCCTGCCGGTAACGAGACACTCCATCTCAACGAGCGCGGGGACAAACTCTATTACTCGAAAGAGAGCCCCGAATCGGGTCACGACCTCTACACCATGGACAAACTGCTTAACAGCTTCGGCAATGAGCGGAAATTGCCGGAGACAATCAACGGAAAAAACAACCAGGCATACCCCTTTGTGATGAACGACGGCCTCACCATTTACTTTGCCTCTATGGAACATCAGTCACTCGGGGGATATGACCTCTTTGTGACACGCTATAACCTGGCAACTGATTCCTACCTGACACCCAACCAACTGAATATGCCTTTCAACTCTCCCTTCAACGACTATATGATGGCTATTGACGAAGAAAAAGGAGTGGGGTGGTTTGCTTCCGACCGTTTTCAGCCGGAGGGTTTCCTATGTGTCTACACCTTTCTGCCCAACCCACAGGTGACACTTGTTGAACAGGATGAACCGGCATATACATACAGAAGGGCACGCATTTCATCTATTGCAGAGACCTGGCGGGAAGGGGTTGATTACGGTTCCCTCCGCATGGCAGCCCGGCAGGAAAAAGTCACCGAACCGACTTTTGCGGCAGATTTCGAGTTCATCCTCAACGATGAGTGGGTGTACCAACGACTGGAGGATTTTACCGGCGATCGCGCACGCACAATCTTTTCACAGGTGCTGGGGCTGAAAAAGCAATTGGAGGAGTTGAAAGGAGAGCTGCAGGAGAAAAGAGAACTGGTCGCTTCAAGCGGAGCGGCAGATGGCAGATTGGCCTCATCAATCCTGGAACTGGAAAAGGAGAGTGAAACCCTTTACCGGCAGATTGAGAGATTGAAAAATGAAGCCCGAAACGAAGAGATCAGACAACTACCCAAATACAGAGACCGGAGATGACGTTTGAAATTATTATTGTTGCCGCACTGGTTTTGCTGGGCATTCTTTTTATGCTGGCAGAATTTTTTCTGCTGCCCGGCATCAGTATTGCCGGTATCGCAGGTGTCATCTTCCTGTTGGGGGGCATCGTATATGCATATCTCTTTCTCGGCAGCACCACCGGCAATCTTACTCTGGCAGCAGCAGCGATTGCCATGGGAGCCTCCTTTTTCTGGCTACTGAAGTCAAAATCGCTGCGAAAAATAGCGCTTGAAACCAATATCGACAGTAGAGTCGACAATTCCGACCTGCGCATGCTCAACGTCGGCGACACCGGCATCACCCTCTCGCGTTTGAATCCTACGGGGAAAGTACTGGTGAATGACCTCACCGTGGAAGGAAAATCCCTGAACGGCGAGTTTATCGACGAAGAGGAAGAGGTTGAGGTGGTACGAATCGATGGCTACCAGGTACAGGTAAGAAGAATCGATACTGCCGGGATAAATTAGCACACCCGTCACCGCTGCCGGAAAGGACTCTTTTTCAGCGAGTTTCTCTTGCAGCCGATAACAGAAATATCACACCCTAAACAAATTATTATGGCTTTATCATTTCCCTTAATCATTACGATTGCCGTCATCATCATCTTTCTGATGATCTTCTTTCACTACGTTCCCTTTTTCCTCTGGATCAACGCCCTCTCGGCAGGGGTGCGCATTTCACTGGTTCAGCTCTTTCTGATGCGACTCCGCCGCGTGCCGCCCCACACCATCGTCTATGCGATGATTGAGGCCCACAAGGCCGGACTCAAGAATGTCACCCGTGACAACCTGGAGGCACATTATCTTGCGGGAGGACATGTGGAGAAGGTGGTGCATGCACTAGTATCCGCTTCCAAAGCCAATATCGACCTCTCCTTCCAGATGGCTACCGCCATCGACCTGGCAGGCCGTGATGTGCTAACCGCAGTGCAGATGTCGGTAAACCCGAAGGTGATCGACACCCCTCCGGTGACCGCTGTGGCCATCGATGGCATCCAGCTGATCGCCAAGGCACGCGTCACGGTACGGGCCAACATCAAGCAGCTGGTTGGAGGTGCCGGTGAAGAAACCATTCTGGCCCGTGTGGGCGAAGGCATTGTCTCCTCCATCGGATCGGCGGTCTCCCACAAATCGGTGCTGGAAAACCCCGACTCCATCTCCAAGCTGGTTCTGAAGAAGGGCCTGGATGCCGGTACCGCCTTTGAGATTCTCTCCATTGATATCGCCGATATCGATATAGGCAAAAATATCGGAGCAGTGCTTCAGATGGATCAGGCACAGGCCGACAAAAACATTGCCCAGGCACGGGCCGAAGAGCGGCGTGCCATGGCCATCGCCCTGGAGCAGGAGATGAAGGCCAAGGCGCAGGAGGCACGGGCCAAGGTGATTGAAGCGGAGGCAGAGGTACCCATCGCCATGGCCGAAGCCTTCCGCAACGGCAACCTGGGCATCATGGATTACTACCGGATGGAGAACATCAAGGCCGACACCGATATGCGTGACGCCATTGCCAAGCCACAAAGCGGTGGCGGCAACAGCAAGAAGTAATCCGCTTTGTGACAGAACCATTCATATTGACATTGTTATGAGAATCATTCCCGAATCGGAGCTGATCATCAACTCCGATGGCAGTGCCTTTCATTTGCGCATACGTCCGGAGCAGTTGGCAGACAAAATCGTGATGATGGGAGACCCCGACAGGGTCACCATGACCGCCGGCTACTTCGACCAGATAGAATGTGACGTTTCCAGTCGCGAGTTTCACACCGTTACCGGCACCTACAAAGGAAAACGAATCACGGCGCTATCCCACGGCATCGGTACCGATAATATCGACATTGTCCTCACCGAGCTGGATGCCCTGGCCAATGTGGACTTCAACACCCGCATGGTGAAGGAACGATTCAGGCAGCTCACCATGGTGCGTGTGGGCACCTCGGGTGGCATGCAGCCTCATTGTCCCGTGGGATCCTATGTGGTATCGGAAAAATCAATCGGCTTCGACGGATTGATCCACTATTACGCGAATGCCCACACCATTCGGGAAGAGGATTTTGAGGAGGCCTTCCAGAAGCATGTAAACTGGTCCCCCTTTCACTGTTCACCTTACGTGGTAAGTGCTGACGAGGAACTGGTGGAGCGCATCGGCCACGACATGATCCGCGGGGTGACCATCTCGGCCATCGGCTTCTACGGGCCGCAGGGGCGCCACGTGCGAATGCCGCTGGCAGACCCCGACCTGAATACAAAGATCGAGTCGTTCCGCTTCGGGGAACACTGCATCACCAACTACGAGATGGAGAGCTCAGCCATTGCCGGCCTGGGCAGACTAATGGGCCACAAGGCGATGACCGTATGCGCCATCATCGCCAACCGTGTGGCACTCAAGTCGAATGCCAACTACAAAGGATCTACCGAAGAGCTAATCAGAATCGTCCTGGAGCGTATCTGATGAACGACGCTCTACTATTGCGCGCTTTCAACATTCTACCAGCATCATTGTAAAAAGAAATCAGATGAGAAAAATTTTCATTCTACTGCTGCTAGCCGTAACCACTCTGGCCCTGGCACAACAAAATCCTCCCTTACCGCTCGATCCAAACGTACGAACCGGGAAACTGGAGAATGGACTGACCTACTACATCCGCCAAAACAAACAACCGGAAAACAGAGCCGACTTCTATATCGCACAGAAGGTCGGTTCCATGCAGGAAGAGGACAACCAGGCGGGACTGGCTCACTTCCTGGAACACATGGCCTTCAACGGCACCCGCAACTTCCCCGGCAAGAGTATGCTCAACTACCTGCAGGACAACGGGATCAAGTTTGGCACCAATATCAACGCCTACACATCGTTCGATGAGACGGTATACTACATCTCCGACATCCCTACCACCAATCTGAACCTGATGGACTCAGCCCTGCTGGTTCTCCATGACTGGTCGAACGCCATCGCCCTGGAAGAGGAGGAGCTGGAAAGTGAACGGGGTGTGATCCGCGAGGAGTGGCGTACCCGCGGGGGTGCACAGCAGCGGCTCTGGGATCAGCTGTTGCCCAAGATGTACCCCGGCAGCAAGTATGCTAACCGGATGCCTATCGGCAGCATCGACGTGATCAACAACTTCAAGCCGGAAGAGATCCGCGCCTATTACCACAAGTGGTACCGCCCCGATCTGCAGGGCATCATCGTGGTAGGTGACTTCGATCCGGACAGGATGGAGCAAAAGGTGAAGGCGCTCTTCTCTCCCATCCTGCTGGAGAAAGAGAGAGCTGAACGAGAGTGGTATCCCGTCCCCGACAACAAGGAACCGTTGGTAGCGACGGCCACCGATAAAGAAGCGCGGAGCACGCAGCTGATGCTCTTCTACAAGCATGATCCACTGCCGGAGGAACTAAAGAACACCCAAATGGGATATGTCTCCAACTATTTGCTGCATGCTGCCTCGTCCATGATGAACCAGCGCTTTCAGGAGATCACCCAAAAGCCGGATGCACCTTTTACCATGGCTTATGCCTATGACGGGGACTACTTTGTGGCCAAGACAAAGGATGCCTGGACGGTAGTGGCGCAGAGCGCGGAAGATAAGATTGATGCAGCGCTGGCGGCGATGATACGCGAAACCGAACGGGTGAAGAAATACGGCTTTACCGCATCGGAGTATGAGGTGGCACGCACCAATATCCTGAAAAACCTGGAAAATGCCTACAACAACCGTGACAAACAGCGTAACTCCAGCTACTCGCAGGAATATGTGCGGGCATTCACCGACGGAGAACCGATACCGGGCATTGCGTTTGAATATCAATTCATGCAATCGTTCGCACCCACCATCCCGGTGGAGGCCATCAACCAGACGTTGCAACAGCTGATCACTGATGAGAACATCGTGATTGCCGTCACCGGCCCGGAGAAAGAGGGACTGGTGTACCCGTCAGAAGAAGAGTTGCTCGCTGTGCTTGGCAACGTCAGATCCGAAGAGATTGAAGCCTATGCAGAGCAGGTGATCAACGAGCCACTGATCACCACCCCCCCTGTACCCGGCAAGATCGTGAAGGAAGAACAACACGAGGCAATGGATGCCACCGTATGGACCCTGCAGAATGGCATGAAGGTGATCCTGAAGGAAACCGACTTCAAGGATGACGAGATCATAATGACCGCATCCAGCAGGGGTGGTTACTCGCAATATGCAATGCAAGATCCCATCAACAGCCGGCTGATGAGCAACGTGATGACCCTGGGAGGTGTGGGTAACTTCAGCGCTACCGACCTGCCGAAGGTGCTGGCCGGGAAGACCGCATCGGCACGTCCAAGCATCAGCCTCACTACACAGGACATAAACGGCTCTTCTTCGATCAGGGATTTCGAGACCCTGCTGCAGCTGGTTTACCTTTACTTCACCGCACCACGGAAGGATGCCGATGCCTTCAAGTCGTTCATCCAACGTATGGAAACACAACTCAAGAACCAGGAGGCAGAACCGATGGTGGCCTTCAGTGACAGCATCACGGCGGCCATCTACGGGGAGAACCCGCTGACAAGCCGCATCAAGCTGACCGATCTTGCTCAGGTTGATTATGACCGGATCATGGAGATGTATAAGCAGCAGTTCCGCAACCCGGGCAGCTTCACCTTCACTTTCGTGGGCAACGTGGATGCGGAGAAGGTGCGTCCCGTGGTAGAACAATACCTGGCCTCGTTACCGGGTGAAGCGGTGAAGGATGAATTCATCCGTGTACCCATGGCCTTCAACCCGGGCAAAGTAGAAAACATCTTCACCCGTGAGATGCAAAACCCGAAGGCATCTGTCTTCAACGCCATCACAGGTACCCTGGAGCGAAACATGAAGAACCAGATCCTGATGAGCATGTTCGACCAGATCCTCGACATTGTCTACACCGAAAAGGTGCGGGAAGAAGAAGGCGGGACCTATGGAGTCTCCTCTTCAGGAGCCATATCCCGTTACCCTGAAGGACAAACGGTTCTCCAGATCATGTTCGACACCGATCCGGAGAAGAGAGAGCATCTGAATGGCATCATCTTGCGTGAATTGAATGAGATCGCTACCAATGGCCCGCGGGAGTCGGACTTTATCAAGGTGAAAGAATATATGAACAAAAGTTATGCTGAAAACCAGAAGGAGAACCGATATTGGGTAAACGTTCTGGATCAGCTCTACTTCTATGGAGAAGATATGCACACCGGCTACATCGAGGCAGTCAACGCGATGACAGCGAAGGATATACAGCTATTTTCGGCAGAACTGCTCAGCCAGGGCAACCTGAAAACCATTATCATGATTCCCTGAACAGACAGGGAATCCGATCACTGACACCCCAAAGAGGTGGTATGCTTATCTGCTGAGCCAGGGTGCGGGATTCAGCTTGGTGGTTTTCTGCCATAACTGGAAGTGCATGGTGGCGATACCGCTATCGGGATCGGTATAGATGCGCCCCAGCGACTGACCAGTCTTCACCCGGTCACCCTGTTTCACAAATAGATCATAGATGTTGGCATAGAAGGTGTAGTAATCACCATGACGTACAATGACACAGGTGTTGGAGC
The DNA here is from genome assembly GCA_016839025.1 of Proteiniphilum sp. Classification (GTDB taxonomy): domain Bacteria; phylum Bacteroidota; class Bacteroidia; order Bacteroidales; family Dysgonomonadaceae; genus Proteiniphilum. The sequence goes on along the minus strand of JADLKK010000006.1, from coordinate 11,285 downwards.
CGGGGAAAGAGAAGACCTTCGACACCTCGCCGTCAAATACCGCACGGATATTGGCACCCTTTTGCGCCTGAATATCCACACCATTGCTATTGGTGGTGACGTTCCACTCACTGTGTTTTTTGGTACCAAAGGCACCTACGATGGAAGCAGTACCGGTTACCGGCATCGGTAGCCTTCCCTTGTTGGCCGCAAAATCCTTCGAAAGCCGGAAAGTCTCAGTCATGCTGCTGCCGGCCGACTCAATCTTGGGTGCGGTGCCGGCGGCACTTCCGGGAGCAACGTGCTCTTTACGGGCAGTTTCCTCCCTTACAGTCTCCTCCTTTGTTGCCTCTTCCCTTGATGATGCCTCCTCTTTTCCTTTTCGACTACGGGCTGTCCGTTCAGCCTCTTCCGCTGCTTTCTTCCGAAGAGCCAACTCCTCTGCCCTGCGGCGTGCCTCAGCCTCTCGCTCCTGACGAGCCACCTCGTCGGCAATCAACTTTTCAATCTGTGCATTCAGTTGGTCCACCCTCCGCTGCTTCTCCTGCAGCGTTCTTTGCAGTTGCTGTTCCTTACCCTTGGCCGCCGTGATCTCCGCACGCCGCACCTTCTCCTCCTCCTGAAGCGTTCGTTGCTCCTGCTGCAAGGCTGCCAGTGCCTTTTCCCTCTCGCCCCTCGCTTCTGTCAGGGATTCTCTCTTCTCTGCCAACTCCCGGTTCTGCCTCTTGATCGCCTCCGCCTGCGACTGCTGCCAGCGGGAGTAATCCTTCAGGTACTGCATCCTTCGTATCGACTCCCCAAAAGAACGGCCCGAAAGGATGAAAAGCAGTTTGTTCTGACTGACGTTGTGCCGCAACATTCCCCGGATGGCATTTGCATATTTATCCTGTGTCACTTCCAGCTCTTTCTTCAGGCGCGTTATCTCTCCCTCCAGACGAGACTCCTCCCTTCGCAGGGCATTTACCTCCTCCTGCTGTGTCGTGATCAGCTTCTTCCTCGATTCAATCTGCTTGTTTATCAGATTGATACGATCGAGGATGGTCGTGGTATGCTTTTTCACATCAAGGTAGAGCCGGTTGGTATTTCGAATCTCTTCCTGCAATGCCTGCTGTTGTTGTTGCAACCGCTCAATTTGAGGGGTCTGCGACATCAGCAGTGCCAGCGGAAGAAAGATGAGGGATAGTAGAGCAACCGTTTTTCTCATGCCCGTTTCACTGATTTGAAGAGAGAAATTTCAATATTTCATCAATGCTGGTTCTGGTGTAGCCATCCGGCACATGCATGTTCAGTTCAACCGGCTGGTCCGTAACCACATCGGAAAAGAGCAGTTCCGCATCTACCTTCCTGGATGCGGAGCTGAGGGTAATCTGCATCTTATGCGGAAAGCTGATATCGTTCAGCAGGGCAAAATTGTTGTAACCCCACTGCAACGAATGTTTCTTCTCGGGTTGTAACAGATGGGTGAAGGTGATCCGGTCATCACCATTCACGGTGAATGCATAATCAATACCCGATGCCGGATCTTCCGCGGAAAGATGATAGTTCTGGTCGGAGGTACGGATATAGCGAAACTTCCGGTAATCGGTTGCATCTACCTGTTCTTTGCCCGACACAAACAGTGCGTTGGTAAAAACCGACTGCATGGTATAAAAATCGAAACCCACAGGATAGCGCTCTTTCAAAGCAGCAACAGGTTCCCTCACATATCGCTTGTTCATCCTGTCGAGAAAAATCACCGTATCGGGGTTGATGAGGATCCGGAACATCTCAACCCCAAAGAGCGGCTGTATCGATATTTGCAGGGCATCGTCCTTCACAATGCGGATATTGGCTCTGGAACTGAGTGACTTTTTACCGGCGGTCAGGCTCATGTTCAACTTGGCGGTGAAGGTGCGAAAAGAAAACTCACTGGAAATGATATCCCGAAAAAGCTCATTGTGTGTCTTATCTTCGACCGGAGTAGTGGAATAGATATACTGCTGACGCGACCTGCAGGATGTCAGCAGGATGGCAGCAAACAAAAGTAAAAACAGGAATCGGTTGTAACGTGATGGGTTCATTCTGTTGGACGGGTTAGGGTTTTGATCTTCTTCTCAAGTGCCTCAGCGTCACCTCCCTGTTGCTTTGCCCGGATCCACTGCTCCACCGCCTTTTCATTCTCTCCGGTTTTGCTGAGGATCTCACCGTAATGGTCCAGCAACTCTGCCGAAGGATCCCCTTTACTGTATCCAATGGCTTTTTCAAGGTAGATTTTTGCCATGACATAGGATCCCTGCTCATAGAGGATCCATCCATAGGTATCCAGGTAGGTGGGATTCATCGGTTCGGCCTTGATGGTAATGCCACTCATCATCTCCGCCTTGTCCAGATCTCTTTTCTCAAGTGAGAGGTAATAGCTGTAATTGTTCAATACCGGCAGGTTCTGCGGGTTGAGTTGCAGTGCTTTCTCGTAGTTTCCAAAAGCCTCTTCCTTGCGGCCAAGGAAGTAGTTGAGATCGCCGATCTGACCATGAAAGTCAGATTTTAGCAAGGGATTCTCAATCACTGCATGCTCAAGTCCCTCTTCAAAGATATGCAATGCTTCTTCGTAATTCTCCTCCTGGTAATAGGCAGCACCCAGGTAGAAATAGAATTGTGGCTCTTGCGGTATCTGTTTGATACCCTCAGTGGTCACCTCCTTGATGGTCTCCAGATCCTCATCGGGCAATGCAATACGGATCATCTGCTCATACCCTGACGGATCATCGGGCTGGCCGGCTATGTATTTCCGAAACTGCTCCAGCGCCCCTTTTTTATCGTTTTGCATCACCAACACGTTCCCATAGATCATGTTCAGGCGGGAGTTGTTGGGGTACTGCCGAAAGAGAGACTCGAAAAGCCGGTTGGTCACTTTCAGATCCTGCTTCTCCTGCTGCAGAATGCCAAGATAACGGGTCAGCAGTTGCAGTTTCGAATCCACATCCATGGAGCTCCCCTCGATTGCCTGCTCCAGCTCCTTCCTTGCGGCCTCTCTCTGCCCGGTTTTCTCATAATAACTGATCCGCGAGAGGATGAGCGCCGGAAATGCAGGATCAATCGCTTTTGCCTGTTCATAATAGTCCCAGGCCATCTCCGGCTGGTTATCCTCCTGGTACAGGTCGCCCATCAATACCAGATAAGCCGGATTGGTGGGATTCTTTTCAATGATCTGCCGGATTTCCGCAAAGGCCTTCTCTTTCTGCTCCATCATCGAATAGTAACGGAACTTGCTCAGGGTAACCATCTCTGTGATACCGGCACTCTTCTCCAGCCGGTTTAGCATATCAATGGCCTGCTGCAACTCTCCATTGTCGGCATAAGCTCTCGCCAGCTCGTATAACAGCTCCTGCTTGTCGGGATAAAGAGTGTACATGGAAGCATAGATGTCAACCACATCCTGTTTCCTTCCCAGCTCCCGGCTGAGCCCTGCCAGCATCATGTTGTAATAATAATTATCCGGATCACGGGCAACCGCTCTTTGCAGGAAAACAAATGCTTTATCCTTTTCCTGCAAGACATTGTAGAAAGTACCCAGCTCCACCAGGACATTGGCATTTGTGGAATCGAGTGAATGGCAATAATGGAAAAGATCCATCGCTTCGTCATACCTGCCCAATGCCTTGGCATTCAATGCCTCATAGAAAAAATGATCAAATTTCCGCCTTTCATCTGCCGGTAAAGGCACCTCAGGTGAATCTACCCGCGACCGGGCACCCAAGGAGAAGAGGGAGGCGGCCTGGAAAAAGAGAAGAAGTGTCAGGGTTAAGAAGGGATATCTCACGTATCTTTTATGCATGCTCTCTCATTGTTAATGCTTACCGGTATGACCGAATCCGCCCCCGCCTCTTTCTGTCTCGTCGAGCGACTCCACCGGCTCCCATTGGACACGGGCATGCTGTGCAATCACCATCTGACAGATTCGTTCTCCGTCACAAATGGTAAAAGACTCATTGGAAAGATTGACCAGAATCACCCCGATCTCACCACGGTAGTCGGCATCAATGGTTCCGGGTGTATTCAGCAGGGTGATACCATGACGAAGTGCCAGTCCGCTACGCGGCCTGATCTGTGCCTCGTAGCCCTCAGGCAACTGCAGATAGAGACCGGTAGGAATCAATGCACGTTCCAGCGGTTTCAGCAATACCGGCTCCTCTATGTTGGCACGCAGGTCCATTCCTGCAGCAAGGGCAGTGGCATATGCGGGCAGTGGATGCTTGGAAAGGTTCAGAATCCTGATATTCATTGACGGGATGCTTTTTGGATTGATTGTGCGAATTTATACAATTCTGCCGATATATGGGGCCAATTTGAAGAAATTTAAGGAAATTGAAGATCGCTCCCGCACAACTTTTCCGCTAAACAGACAGGGTGAACGGCAAAAAAAACTATCTTTGTCCTATGAGCGGGCAGGATGATCTATTGGCCAAATTGAGACAGACCCTCAACGAACAGGGTATTGACTCATTTCATATCCTCGAGGAACTGGTACCGATTGAGGAGCAAATGGCTTATTTCCGTTACTTTGACCAGCTGCGGAAGGAAAACAGACCTTTTGTGAGGGATGAGGAAGTGGCGATTCTTTTCTCACCCGAAGCGCCGGTTGAACGCAAAAGAAGAAGCCTGACGCTGCTTGCTTCCATCCCCGATGTGGGAGCCTACCGCTCCATTGAAACCTATCACAGCAGTCCCGCCGAGCCGGAACTGACCAACTGGTCGGCAATGGCACTGGTGAGCAGTCGTATTGTGCTGAGTTCGGATCTCTCCGGACAACAACAGGTGTACATCTCTACCGGACTGGGGGGGCAGGAAAAGAAGCTTCGTTTTTTTGCCCTTTTCACCACCCGCGAACGGCAAGAGTTATCACCGCTGCAAAAAGAGATCGTGGAGCGTGAGTTCAGGTTTCAACTGCAAAAGGCAGATGCAGTGATTGAGCGGTTTGAACTGAAAAACAACTATTTCACCATTCTTCTGCTATTCTCCTTCGACAGGGATGTGCACCTAAACCTGCGTGCTGCGGTAAAAGAGTGCAACCAATACGGCAACTTCCTGGATCCCGGATTCCTCTTTACCAATGTCAAGGTGCTCAGCGAACAGGAGATTGAACAGCTACTGGAGAAGAGGCAGTCCTGAACCGGCCATTCTTCCCTTATCCACACCCGGCTCTATGAAACAAAGCGTGCTAAAAAAACGCCTCTCAGGGATCCTGATCACCCTGATGTCCTCCCTGCTACCGGGGAGGAGTGGCATACCTGAGATCCCCTTCATTCCGCCTGTCTACAACTACTCAACCGCTCATTACAAGGCCGGGAACCAAAACTGGTCGATTGCACAGGGAGAAAACGGTGTGATCTATTTTGGAAATAACAACGGGCTACTCAGTTATGACGGCGTCAACTGGAACCTGCACAGGTTGCCCAACAACCTGGCGGTAAAATCGATATACATCGATTCCGGCCAGATGCCGGAACGGATCTACGTCGGGTCGTTCGAGGAGTTTGGCTATTTTGAACGGGACCGCTACAACCGGCTCATCTACCGCTCACTTAGGGAATTGGTAGAGGATTACCCATTCCACAACGACGAGATCTGGAAAATCTGTCAACACCAGGGGAAGATGTACTTTCAGTCTTTCTCCGCTTTTTTTGTACTGGAGGATGCCTCCATCAGAACCTACAAACCTTATCCCGGCGTACTCTATTTTTTCCCGTCAGGTGACGATATGTTTGCGCAATTGATCAACAACCACTTTAGCCGGTTCGACGGGGAGCGGTTCCATACACTGTTCACCCGGCAGCAGATCAACAACGACAATGTGGTGGCGGTACTTCCTTTCGATGAGCAGCTTCTGCTGGTAACCGAGAAAAACGGAATCTACAGCCTGAAGGAAGACCGCGAGTCACCTGAAGCATGGCCCACAGCGATCGATCAAAGGCTGAAGGAGGCGGTCATCAACAGAGCAAGCCTCAACGGAGACTCCCTGATCGTAATCGGAACCCTGAACGACGGACTCTATGCGTTGAACCGCAGGGGTGGGGAACAATGGCACATCAACCGCAACAACGGACTGAACAACAACACGGTGCTCTCCCTCTTCAGTGACCGGGAACAGAATATCTGGGCAGCACTCGACAACGGTATCTCCCATATTCTCACCCGTTCGCCCTACTCCTTTTTTGAGCCTGACGACATACAAATCGGGCTGGTGGAGGATATGCTCGTGGCAGAAAACCGACTATTTCTGGCAACCAATCAGGGTGTCTACACCTATTCGCCGGAAGCAAACAATTTCACCCGTTACGGAGGGTTCGACATCCAGGCCTGGTTTATCAAACAATTCAACACCCAGGTGTTCGTGGGGCACAATCAAGGCTTATCCCTGCTGGAGAACAACCACCTGGAGCAGATCCCTGAGGCACGTACGGGAGGCATGGATATGAAACAGATCACCCTGAACGGGAAAGAGTTCCTGCTGGAATCTACCTATACAGCATTGTACCTTTACGAACCTGCACCAACGGGAAAATGGCAATTGAGTCACCAGGTAAAGGGATTCTCCGATCTGATCAGGAATCTCGAGGTTGACCACACCGGCAATATCTGGGCCGGCCACATGTACAAGGGGGTATACCGCCTAAAACTTTCGGCTGACCTGGAGAAGGTGACGGAAATTGACAATTATCTTTCCCTCGACACGACACAGGGGAAACCCCTGAAACCGGTGAAAGTGATGAAGTTGAGGGGAAGGGTGCTTTTCACCGACAGCGAACGCTTTTATACCTACGATGATATATCCCGGCAGATCATACCTTTCGAACCGCTTAACAACGACCTGCCGGAGTTTGCCGACACCTATCGGATTGTCCCGGTGAACGAGCAGCTCTTCTGGTTTATCCGCAACAATGAGTATGCACTGGTGGAATACAACGGGGAACAATACCGCCTTAGGGACAGAATCCCATACAGCATCCTCAACAACCCACCCAACGAAGGCAGAGCCAATGTCTACGTCATGAGCGACCACGTTTCCTATTTTTCGCTCAACGGTGGTATCGGAAAATACCGTGTGGGTATGGATGAACAGGATGCCATACCCGGCATATTACAGATTGAAAGAGCCGCCTGTCACGACCGGAAAAAGGGAGAATTTGGCTATCTGGACACTGGCAAGAAAGGAGTGATTGCCTTTCGCAACAACGATCTCTCCTTTCAGTTTGTCTTCCCGGAGTTCACAAGGGAACCCCTCAGGGTGGAATGCATGCTGGAGGGATATGACAACCGCTGGATTGCAACAGATCCTGATCTCTCCGTCACCTACAACAACCTGCCCCCCGATGAGTATATCCTGAGGGCACGGGTGATCGACGGCACGGGTGAGCAACTGTCGGCAGTGAGCTACCCCTTTCGCATCAAAAACCCGTGGTATAAAACATGGTGGGCTACCCTCCTCTACATCCTCCTGATCCTGCTGATAAGCGTTCTGCTGATTGGAAACCATGTGCGGCGCATCATTCGAAAGAAAAACCAGCTCTTCATCGAACAGGAGAACCGGCGACTGGCTCAGCTGGAGAAACAGGAGAAGGAGATTGCACGGCTGCGCAACGAAAAGCTGGAGGCGGAACTGACACACAAGAGCAAGGAGATTGCCAGCGCCACCATGATGATCATCAACCATACTGAACTGCTGAAAAGCCTTCGCAGCACTATCCAGTCACTTATTCTCAATGGCAAACTCAAACGGACAGAAGGAAACGAGTTGCTCTCCCTGGTCGAAAGGGATCTCTCTGAAGAGGATGAATGGAACCAGTTCCAGGAGAACTTCGACCTGATCCATGAGAATTTTTTCCGCAAGCTGAAAGAGCGATACCCCGCTCTTACCCCCTCCGATTTGAAACTATGTGCCCTATTGCGGCTCAACTACTCCTCCAAGGAGATTGGGCGAATGCTGAATATCTCCATCCGGGGTGTTGAGGCTGCACGCTACCGACTCCGGAAGAAACTGCCACTTTCTGAATCAGAGAATCTGGTGGAATTCATGATAAAATTCCAATAAAGGGATACTATACACTTATTATTTTCACATTAGCATCTATACTGAATTACTTTTATTTATATATAATATGTGTGGTAAAAAAGTATCCTTTAAAAATATGTTATACAACATGCAGTACCTTTCAAGAGGCGGGTAATTTTTTTTCGGCAGATTCATTTGTTTTCTTTGCTTTCCAAAGCTTTTATGAACAAAAAAATGATGAATCTATGAAATTGAAAATCGCAATTACTCTGCAACTGCTGTTGCTCTCCTTTCTGTTGTGGGCACAACAGGGTGTCTCCGTTACCGGAAAGGTGACAGAGGGAGCAACCGGTGACCCGGCAATCGGCGTCACGGTACTGGTGAAAGGCACGACAATCGGCACCGTGACCGATTACGACGGGAACTACGCCCTGGAAAATGTGCCATCCAACGCGACCATTCAGTACAGCTACATCGGCATGCTCTCCATTGAGGAGCCGCTCAACGGCCGCACGGTGATCAATGTGGTGATGAGCGAGGATGTACAGGCACTGGAAGAGGTGGTGGTGATCGGCTATGGCAGCGCCAAGAAGAGAGACCTCACCGGATCCATCGTCAGCGTCAGTGCCGATGAGATTGCCAACCGGCCCACAACCAACCTCCTCTCCTCCGTGCAGGGGAAGGTGGCCGGTGTACAGATCGTCAACAGCGGTCGTGCCGGCCAGGATCCCGAGGTGCGCATCCGCGGTACCAACTCCATCAACGGCTACTCCCCCTTGTATGTGGTGGATGGACTTTTCTCCGACAACATCAACTACCTGAACCCGGCCGATATTGAATCGATGGAGATCCTGAAAGACCCCTCCTCACTGGCAATTTTCGGTGTACGGGGTGCCAACGGGGTAATCATCGTCAACACGAAACGGGCCAAAAGAGGACAGACCGTGGTCAACTTCAACAGTTCACTCGGATTCAAGGAGGTGACCCACAAGATGCCAATGACCAATGCGGCACAGTTCCGCGAACTGTACGACGAACAGCGGGTCAACCAGGGACTGGCCAGCTTCGATTACACGGACTGGCAGGCCGACACCGATTGGCAGGATGTCATCTTCCAACAGGGATTTCTCACCAACAACAACATCAGCATCACCGGATCCGGAGAAAAGAACCGTTTCTACCTGGGTATCGGCTACACCGCGGAAGAGGGCAACATCAAGTACGAAGAATATTCACGGCTGACCCTCAACCTGAGTAGCGAATACAGCGTGAGTGAGGCGCTTCGCTTCGGCTATCAGGTGAATGCCTCCCGTACCAACCCCACGGACGCCAAGGGTGTGAGTGGTGCCATCCGGGCAGCACCCATTGCGCCGGTATACGATGCCAGCGGAGAGATGCTCCATACGCTGCCTGACTTTCAACGGGCACAGGTGTGGAACCCAATGATCGATGTGGAGGCGAGAGCCAACCACACCCTCGCACAAAATCATCGGGCAGCGGGTAACATCTACGGTGAGGTGGACTTCCTGAACCATTTCAGTTTCAAGAGCACCTTCTCGCTCGACTATGCGGTGAACGAGAGCCGTGGCCTCAGCCCCATCATCACCGTCTACAACCCCGACATCGGGGGTGCGGAGAACCTCACCACCAGCGAGTCGGTATCCCAGTCCAAATCGACCCGTACCGTGGCGCAGAGTGACTACATCCTCACCTACGACAACTCCTTTGGCAGCCACAACCTGACCGCCACCGCCGGTGTTACCACCAACTTCACCGAGTACTCTTCACTGGGTGCTACCCGCAGCCAGAACATCGAAGAGATCATCTTCTCGGTTCCGAGCCACGACACCGACAAGTGGTGGATCTCCTCCCTATCGAACAAATCGATGTCGAACAGCAGCAGCCAGTACAAACGATTCACCATGTCCTACCTGCTGCGGGCACTCTACAACTACCAGAACCGATACCTCTTCAACGCCTCCTACCGGCGTGACGGAGCATCGGTCTTCCGCTCGGTGGGCAACACCTGGGACAACTTCTACTCCTTCGGTGCCGGATGGGTCGCCTCGGAAGAGGATTTCATGAAGGATCAATCGCTGATCGACTACCTGAAGTTGAAGGGATCATGGGGTGTACTGGGAAGCCAGAATACGGGGGGTTACAACTACCCCACCTATCCGCGGCTCGAGAGCTCCGGCAGCGCCGTCTTCGGCGACAACATCATCACCGGCTACTCGGTGCAGTACCTGCCGCAGGATCTCAACTGGGAGAAGACCTACGCCTGGGAGGCCGGCTTCGAGGTCAACCTGCTCGACAACCGCCTGCGGATTGAACCGGTCTATTACAATAAGACCACACGCGACATCATCGTGATGCTGGCCGGCTTCTCCGGTGCCAAGAACTCGCTGGAAAACCTGGGGGAAATCCGCAACAGGGGCCTGGAGCTCTCTGCCTCATGGAACGACCGGTTGGGCAACGATGGCCTCTCCTATTCACTGGCAGGTAACTTCACCACCATCGACAACAAGGTGCTCTCCCTCGGACGTGGCCCCGAGGATGCCATCTTTGCCGCCAACGGGATTGCCCGATCACTGGAAGGCTATCCCGTAGGACACTTCTTCGGGTATAAGGTGGCCGGTGTCTACCAGAACAGGGAGGATGTGAAGACCTACTATCCCAACAGGGTGGGCAGCGTGGCACCCGGCGATCTGAAGTTTGCAGATATCAATGGCGATGGGGAAATCACGCAGGAGGACCGCACCATGATCGGCAACCCGACACCCGATTTCACCTATGGACTCAGTCTCAGCCTCGATTACCGCAACTTCGACCTGGGTGTGGAGATGATGGGGGTCTATGGCAACGAGATCTACCGCACCTGGGACGATCCAACCTATGCACAGCTCAACTACCTGAGCAACCGCATGGACCGCTGGAACGGCGAAGGGACATCCAACTGGGAGCCGATCCTCAACCCTTCACGATCCATCAACCTGATCAACTCCAACTACTTCATCGAGGATGGCAGCTTCTTCCGTATCCGCAACGTGCAGCTGGGCTATACCTTTGAGACCGACTTCCTGCAAAGGATCTACCTCAGGTCGCTACGGCTCTTCGCCAATGTACAGAACCTGAAGACCTGGACCCGCAATACGGGTTACACCCCCGAGATCGGCGGCTCAGCCCTCGCTTTCGGCATCGACGGCGGCACCTATCCCATGCCGATGATATACACCTTTGGTCTGAACTTAACTTTTTAAACGGAAACCATTATGAA
>JADLKK010000102.1 GCA_016839025.1 Proteiniphilum sp. | reverse complement strand
GTAGCCCATAGGGGAGTCGAACCCCTCTTTCCAGAATGAAAATCTGGCGTCCTAACCGATAGACGAATGGGCCTTGTTTCGGGCGTGAACCCAGCCTCAATGGCTTGCTGTCTCAATTGCGGGTGCAAATATAGAGCCTTTTTCCGAAAGCGCAAAACATTTTTCCCATTTTTCTGAAAAATCTTCCCCCGACACGGTAACAGTGGCTCATAATCAACGAAAAAGTCATTTTTATCTCCTGAAAATTGGCATACTCATTTATTTTGCCTATTTTTGCACCCCGTAAATTCAACAGGCAACACATAAACAGTATTATGATATGAAACGTACATTCCAGCCCTCCAACAGAAAAAGAAAAAACAAACATGGGTTCCGCAGCCGCATGGCCTCCAAGAACGGCAGAAAAGTACTTGCATCTCGTCGAGCCAAAGGCAGGGCAAGATTATCGGTGTCCGACGAATATTGAAACGAACAACCGGGTTACGGCAAAAACAGGAACAGGGGTAACCCCTGTTCCTGTTTTTTTTCATGCTACCAGTCCTATCTTTCTACCCGCTATGCTCTTTTTCGATCCATGTTCAACAGACTGCCAGTATTTTTTTCTATTTTTGCACAGGATTTGATTTATCCGGCAAACCAACCGATCGTTATGAGCAAAAAAGAACCCCTGAAAACCCGACTCGGAGACAACATCATCAAAAACCTGCTGCTGATTGCTGCTACCGGTCTGCTGCTGATACTCCTTACGCTTCTTTTTCTCAATTTCTATACCCGGCACGGCCAACAAGTGGTGATTCCCTCCCTGGAAGGACTCCAGGCAAACGAGGCCAACACCCTACTGCAAGCCAAGGGTTTGCATGCAGAGATTGTGGACTCCGTCTATTACTCCGACGGTGTGCCGGGTGCCATCATTGATCAGACCCCCAAGGCAGGCAATAAGGTAAAAGAGGGGCGCGCGATTTACGTTACGATCTATTCCCGCACACCACAGATGGTGGCAGTACCTGGTCTGGTCGATTATTCCACGCGGCAGGCCATGGCCCTGCTCACCTCTATGGGGTTCAGTCAAATCGCCATCGAAGAGATCCCATCGGAATATGCCGGACTGGTGGTGGCTGTCAAATTCCGGGGCAGAGCACTTACTCCCGAGGAAAAGGTGCCTGCTTCCTCGCCGCTGACACTGGTGATAACCAAAGCCTTCGAGGAAGACTCACTGATACAGGACAATACAAACAGCCTTTCCCCCGGCCTGCCGGATAGAATGGGCAATGACCGGTCGGGAGAGGGTGCCATCGATGATACATTTTTCTAAAGGGCAGGCTTGTGAGGGACGACCAATTGGATGAGGAGGATTTTCTTCCGGAAGAGGAGGAGAGCTTTACCGATGAGAACCGGGAGGAGGATCAACAGTATGAGCACTATCGGTTCATCGCCGACAAGGGACAGAACCTGCTGCGGATCGATAAGTTCCTGTCGGTACGGATCGAAGGGATCTCACGCAACCGGATCCAGCAGGCGGCTGAGGCAAACTGCATTCTGGTAAACGGCAAGGCAGTAAAGGCCAGCTACAAGGTGAAACCGCTGGATGTGATCTCCATTGTAATGGACCGTCCCCGACGCGAACTGGAGATCCTCCCCGAGGAGATCCCGCTTAACATCGTCTACGAGGATGAGACACTGATGGTGATCAACAAGCCTGCCGGCATGGTGGTACACCCCGGACACGGCAACTACACAGGGACACTGGTCAATGCGGTAGCCTATCACCTGCACAGGGAGGAGATCAAAGATCTGAGCGATCCGCGACTGGGACTGGTTCACCGCATCGACAAGGACACCTCGGGGCTGCTACTGGTGGCAAAAACTCCTGAAGCGAAAACCCATCTCTCGGCGCAGTTCTTCAACAAAGAGACAAAGCGTCTCTACGTGGCACTGGTATGGGGCAACCTGGCTCAGGATTGCGGCACCATTGAAGGCAACATCGGTCGCGACCCGAAAGACCGGATGGTAATGCGGGTCTTTCCCGAAGGGGAACAGGGTAAACCGGCGGTGACGCACTACAGCGTGCTGGAACGGTTCGGCTACGTCACTCTGGTTGAATGTCGTCTGGAGACCGGCCGTACCCACCAGATACGGGTACACATGAAACAGATCGGCCACCCCCTCTTCAACGATGAACGATATGGTGGCAACGAAGTACTGAGGGGCACCCACTTCGCCAAATACAAACAGTTTGTTCACAACTGCTTTGCATCCTGCCCGCGTCAGTGTCTGCATGCCCGCACACTGGGGTTCATCCATCCCCTGACAGGTGAAGAGATACACCTGGAGAGTGAGATACCCGATGACATGCAGCAGGTGATTGACCGCTGGCGCAGCTACACCGCATCGAGAGAGATACAACAGGATCAACAGTTTAGTCCAACAGAATAATGAAACGAAACATTGCCATTGTCTGGGGAGGATACTCCTCCGAAAAAGTGGTCTCAGAGAAGAGTGCCTCCGGCATCTACTCCTTTATGGACAAGGAACGATACAACGTCTGGAAGGTGCGGATCGACCGGGAGGGATGGTTTGCCGAACATCATGGCCACTTCCTACCGGTAAACAAAAACGATTTCAGCATACTCACCGATGAGGAGATCGTCCGGTTCGACTATGCCTATATTACGATCCACGGCACCCCGGGAGAAGACGGCACCCTGCAGGGCTACTTCGACATGGTGGGGATACCCTATTCCGGTTGCGGCGTGCTGGCTTCGGCACTCACCTTCAACAAGTATACCTGTAACCATTTCCTGAAAAATTTCGGCGTCGGGGTTCCCGAATCCATCCTCCTGCGCAGAGGAGATCCCTACTCTGTGGAAGAGGTTATCACCTTGTTGGGGCTCCCTCTTTTTGTGAAACCCAATGTAGGGGGGTCGAGCTTTGCCACTACCAAGGTAAAGGAATTTCCCGCACTAAAGGATGCCATCGCCGAAGCTTTTACCGAAGCAACCGAGGTGATTGTCGAACAGTTTGTGGCTGGCAGGGAGGTGACCTGTGGCTGCTTTGCCTCGCACAGAGGATTTACCATGCTACCGCTCACAGAGGTGGTTACCCACAATGAGTTCTTCGACTACAATGCCAAATACAACGGGCAGGTAGAAGAGATCACACCCGCCCCTTTGCCGGAAACATTGACCAGCATCGTACAACAGACCACGGAACGTATCTACAGACTGCTGGGTGCGCACGGGATTATTCGGGCCGACTACATCCTGGATGGCACGCGGGTGGTGTTGCTGGAGGTGAACACTACACCGGGAATGACACCCACCAGTTTCATCCCCCAACAGGTGACAGCGGCCGGACTACAAATGAGGGATTTGCTGACCGATATCATCGAATCCCATTGATCAGCCTGTAATGAGGACCCAACCCATAGAGCCGGGCCACCCATGTGCAAACAGCTCCATATCCATCAATCCTGCAGCAGCCTGGCGCCAGGAGAAACTTTCTTTTCTGTTTTTTTCACCGGGAATGTACGACAGTCAATAAAAAAAACAATTATATTTGCAGATGGAAAAAGAGACAAAAAATACCGCAAACATCTGTTTATCAAATACTATTAACAACTAAACATTTTTTCTGGAAAATTTTTCTCACTTTCATTTACCGGATCCAGGATTGCAGATAGTGGGGTATTAGTAAACTTATTGAAGAATGGAAAATAATCTTGACAGGAATTTTGACGACATCCGACCGCTACGGGACAGTGAAGTAGAAGCAACCATTGAAAAAATAACATCCGATGCTTACTTCCGTCAAACAGTCGTGCCCTATATTGAAACCGCAACCTGGAAAAACCTGATTCAAACCATGAAACGGTGCAAAACAGTCTACGATTTCCAAAGAATGGTCACCTGTCCCATTTTATTGAAATTGTTCGATGTCACACAAACAAAAATAAACAGTTCCAACTGGAACTCTACGAAAGGAGAAAGAAGCCAGCTCTATATTTCGAATCACCGGGATATCATCCTCGATGCGGCAATACTGAATATCCTGATGCTCCTCAACAAAAGGGAAACGGTTGAGATTGCTATCGGCGACAACCTGCTCATCATTCCCTGGGTCGCAGATATTGTACGGCTGAACAAAAGCTTTATTGTGAAGCGCAACCTACCCATCAAACAATTGCTTGAGAACATCAACCATCTCTCTTCGTACATCAGTCACACAGTAATAGAACGAAACCAATCCATCTGGATTGCGCAGCGGGAAGGAAGGGCCAAGGATGCAAATGACCGCACGCAGATCAGCGTACTCAAAATGCTCTCTCTCTACAACAAGAACAATCCGCTGGAGGCGCTCAAAGACCTGAACATTGTTCCCATCTCGATATCATATGAATATGATCCTTGTGATTATCTGAAGGCCAAAGAGTCCCAGATGAAACGGGATGATCCGGACCATAAAAAGACATTTTTCGATGATGTGGAGAACATGAAAACCGGAATCATGGGATACAAGGGTCGCATTCATCTTCAATTCGGCCGCCCCATCAACAACAAGCTGGAGCTGCTCGACAAAGATATGGATAAAGCCAGCATCTTATCCGCCATTGCTTCTGTCATCGACACCGAGATCCACCTCAATTATCTCTTTTTCACCCACAATTACATCGCTTACGACCTGATGACCAACACCCATACCTTTGCCGGAAAGTATAGCATGGTAGACCGCAACAGTTTTGAAAAATATGTCTCCAAGCAGGTGGACAAAATTGAAGTTGAGAACAAAGACGAAGACTATCTACGGTCAAAAATCATCCAGATGTACGGGAATACGGTTAAGAATTATGTAGAAGCACTGGAGAAATAAGATGATTCGTCCGCATTCATTTCGTTGGGTAGTCATTCTGCTTTCACTCCTGACCGGGTGCACAAAAGAGCCATCCCGGATGGACAATTACTGGGTTGATCTTGCAACGGTACTTCTCGATCGCGATCAACTCTCGCTTCAACTGGACAACAACCAGATTGTTGTGCCGGATCAGCCAATTCACGAAGATCTTGAAACCGGACAGCGAGTAATCATCAACTACACGCCTATTACGAACAACCTCATTCAGGTGCATTTTCTCAGGAAAATTTTCACCGGGGGGATTCAACCCATGGAATCATCCCACCCCATTCCAGCAGATCCGGTAAAGGTACGATCCGTCTGGTTAACAGAAAGACATATCAACCTGGTCCTGGAAATTGAATACCACCACACCCCTCATTCTTTTGGTCTCTATCGGGATCTCTCAAACGTGACCGAAGTTGATTTACACCTCGGTCATTCAAATGAGGGTGATTCACCCGGATATTGGCAGGTTACCTACCTCTCATTTTCGTTATACAACCTCTCATCCCCGGATAAGCAACTGCCATGTAAACTGACCCTTCACACATATGAAGGAATCCGGATTTTTCAATTCAACAAACCGAAAGATACCGGGAAGCGCTTATAGGATCTAGGGTCCTTCACCCTCCAATGCAGGGATCGGTACTTCATCAATGGTAAAATCGATCGGCAACAAACACTTCACATTCACCTTTTCACCCCCGTTTTCTCCGGGTGCCCAGCGTGGCATCAGCCCCAACACGCGAATCGCTTCATTATCCAGTTGCGGGTGTAATCCCTCAACCACCTCGATGTTGGAGATGGAGCCATCCCTGGCCACGATGAAAGAGCAGAGAATGCGTCCCTCAATGCCCTGCTGACGGGCTTCTTTGGGATAACGAATGTTGTGGGCTATAAACTCGGACAAACCCTCTTCTCCGTATGCATACCGAGGCACCTGGTCCACAATGGTGAGAATCTCCTGCTGTTCGAGAATCTCCTTATCGGTCTTGGCATACGCCCTCGCTGTGGCTGTCCCCGAAGGACGGCTCCTGGGGGCAACTCTTGCAGTCTGTTTGTTCAGCCGGAAATACATCGGGACGTAACTCTCAGCCCGAACAACCTCCCCGTTGTGACGTGCCGGCCGCCAGGGGGGCATCAGCTGCAGGATGCGCAACGCCTCAGCATCAAGCAGCGGATCGGCCCGATGAATGATGTTGAAGTTGGAAAGCGTTCCATCCTTCTCTACCACAAAGGTGTAGACTACCAGTCCCTGGATCTCCCGCTCAGTGGCTTCGGGAGGATAACTCAGCGTGTTTGAAATGAATCGATGCATCTCGGCAGTGCCGCCGGTGTACATCGGCAGAAAATCGGGGTCCTCAACAATACGGTTACTGGCGGAATGGGGTGGCTCCTGCGCCCTCATTCCAGATTGCCCGCCCGTTATACTGCCTATCAGCAACAGCAGTAGGGTAAATGTGGGTATTTTCATCTGATCCTGTTGGTGTGAAAAGGTGATACGTTATCTCCCGACAAAGATACCAAAACAAGCCGTTATTTACAAACGAAACCAACGATCAGGATCGTTTTCAGACAAATTCAACGGTTGTCCGAGAATAAACCTCTCTGAGCAGCACAATAATCGCTCCAAAAAGCGTATCTTTGCGCCCTCAAAAGATTGTTTTATGCAGAAAATCCGTAACATCGCCATCATCGCTCACGTGGATCATGGAAAGACTACCCTGGTGGACAAGATGCTCATGGCCGGTCATCTCTTTCGTGAGAACCAGCAACAGGATGAGTTGATCCTCGACAACAATGACCTGGAGCGTGAACGTGGCATCACCATCCTCTCCAAAAATGTCTCTATCCGCTACGGCGACACAAAAATCAACATCATTGACACGCCGGGACACGCCGACTTCGGCGGGGAGGTGGAACGGGTTCTCAACATGGCCGACGGCTGCCTGCTGGTGGTGGACGCCTTCGAGGGGCCGATGCCCCAGACCCGGTTTGTGTTGCAAAAAGCGCTTGAGATAGGACTGAAACCGGTGCTGGTGATCAACAAGGTGGACAAGCCCAACTGCCGCCCCGAGGAGGTGCAGGAGAAAGTGTTCGACCTGATGTTCAGCCTCGACGCCACCGAAGAACAACTTGATTTCCCAACCATCTACGGCTCTGCCAAACAGGGATGGATGTCTGATGACTGGATGAAACCATCCGACAACATCATCCCGCTGCTCGATGCCATCATCACGCATATCCCCGCCCCTAAGATGCGGGAAGGTACGCCCCAGCTGCTGATCACCTCGCTCGACTACTCCAACTACGTGGGACGTATCGCCGTGGGACGCGTACACCGTGGCACCATCCTCTCGGGTAAGGATTATGCCCTCTGCAAGCGGGATGGCAGCATCAAGAAGACACGTATAAAGGAGTTGAATATCTTTGAAGGACTGGGCAGGGCGAAGGTGGATGCAGTGAGCTCGGGCGATATCTGCGCATTGGTTGGCATCGAAGGGTTTGAGATCGGCGACAGCATCACCGACCTGGAGAAACCGGAGCCACTCGATCCGATCGCGATTGATGAGCCCACCATGTCGATGCTCTTCACCATCAACAACTCACCCTTCTACGGCCAGGATGGCAAATTTGTCACCTCACGCCATATCTACGAACGACTGATGCGGGAGCTGGACAAGAACCTCGCACTCCGTGTGGAGGAGACCGGCAATGCCGACTCCTGGATTGTCTACGGTCGCGGGGTACTGCACCTATCGGTGCTGATCGAGACCATGCGCCGGGAGGGATATGAGCTGCAGGTGGG
>JADLKK010000101.1 GCA_016839025.1 Proteiniphilum sp. | reverse complement strand
CAAATAGTGAAGAAAAGCGTCCTTTTTGTGTCCCACGTTCACAAATGCAGCGTTGAGGGCGGGCATCAGTTTTTTCACTTTGCCCAGATAAATGTTGCCAACCGCAAAAGAGCCTTCCTGGCTTTCCTGTTGCAATTCTACCAGTTTCTTATCTTCGAGAACAGCAATGGTAATCTCTTTTGGTTGAACATCTACCACAAGTTCGCTTGTCACAATTGTTCTTTTTTTAAATGTTTGTAATCATATTCGGGCTTCTGTCTTCACAACAGAAAGGAGGTTCACGCCTGAACCATTCCCCTGTCAAATACACAAAGAACAAACTTAATTTCCGGGTGGTTTTTTTTAAGTTTGTTCCTGTATATGGTGTAAAAAAAATCTTCGGCTTACTTTTTCTTCTTATGCCTGTTTTTTCTGAGTCTTTTTTTACGCTTGTGAACCGACATCTTATGCCTTTTCCTTTTTTTTCCACTTGGCATGCTTGTATCTCCTTTAAATTAATTATTTGGTTTCCTTCACCTGGGCAACAAATGTTTTTGCAGGCTTGAAAGCAGGAATGTTGTGCTCCGGAATGATGATAGTGGTATTCTTGGAAATGTTACGTGCTGTTTTTTGTGCTCTTTTCTTCACAATAAAACTACCGAAACCTCTCAAATAGACGTTTTCGTTGCTTGCCAATGAATCTTTCACCACTTCCATAAAAGATTCAACCGTTGCCAATACCGACGCTTTGTCTACACCGGTGTTTTTTGCAATTTCATTCACAATGTCTGCCTTCGTCATTTTATTTATATTTTAAAATATTAATAATTATAGCATTTGTTAATTAGTAAAATTTTGGATTGCAAATATATAGCTTTTTTTTTAACGCCGAAAATTATTGCACCAAATTTTTCTCTTTTTTCGCTCTTTTCTGGGAAATTGCACTTTTTACATTAGTTTTGCAGCACAATGATACAGAAAGAATTGTTCGACTTGGGGTCATCCCCCATCACCACCCTCCTGATGCAGTGGTATGGTGAACACAAAAGAGAGTTACCCTGGCGGGAAACCTGTGATCCCTACCATATCTGGATCTCTGAAGTGATCCTGCAACAGACACGCATAGCCCAGGGTATCGGATATTACCATCGCTTCACAAAACGATTCCCGGATCTGCAGACACTCGCCGCTGCCAGGGAAGAAGAGGTACTGAAAGTGTGGCAAGGTCTCGGCTACTACTCACGTGCACGCAATCTGCATCAGGCAGCAAGGGAGATGGTTACTCGCCACAACGGTCACTTGCCGGAAACCTATGCCGAGTTGTTGGCCCTGAAGGGTGTAGGCCAATATACCGCAGCTGCTGTTGCCTCCATTGCGTTTCATCAGCCCTATGCTGTTGTGGATGGCAATGTCTACCGCATTCTCACGCGCCTCTTTGCGATAGAGCAGGCAATTGATACCCCTGCAGGCAAACGAATGGTCGCAGAGATAGCACAATCCCTTCTTCCGGCAGGGAATCCGGGTGAGTACAACCAGGCAATCATGGATTTCGGGGCATTGATCTGCACCCCTTCTCAACCCCGATGCGGCGACTGTGTATTACGGGAGAGCTGTCTGGCATATGGCACCGGAAACGTCGCCAGCTTCCCGGTGAAAGAGCGGAAGAGCAAGATCCGGAATCGCTATTTCCATTACTTCCACATCCTGCACGGCAACCACACCTACCTCCAAAAAAGAGACGCCTCCGGGATCTGGAAAAATCTCTATGAGTTCCCCCTGATTGAGACAGGTGAAGCAGTCGATTTTCTGCAACTGGAGAAAAGCGATGCTTTCAGGCAACTTTTTTCAGCTCTTCCCGGGTTACACATCAGTCATGCGCTCACGCTGCGGCATCAGCTCACCCACCAACTGATCCACACCTGTTTTTACCGGGTAACCATTCCGGAAGATACCCTTTTCAATCCTCCCGCCCATCTGCTGGCAACGAGTCATGAGGCGCTACACGACTACCCGGTGGCTCGTCTTACCCATAAGTACCTCGAAACTATTTGAAAAAATTGGTTGTCGGTTTCAAAATATTGTGTACATTTGCCTGACTAGCGTAACCCTATTCTTTAACCCCAAAAAAAGTTAGTTATGTCGGTAAACAAAGTTATCCTGATTGGAAATGTGGGACGAGATCCCGAAATGAAGTATTTTGACAATGACGTGGCAAAAGCCAATTTTACACTGGCAACCAGTGAAAGAGGCTACACCACAGCAGGAGGCACACAAGTACCCGAACGTACCGAATGGCACAACATTGTTTGCTGGAGAGGATTGGCCCAGATTGCAGAGAAATTTGTCAAGAAAGGCACTTTGCTCTATGTGGAGGGAAAGATCCGTTCACGGTCGTACGATGACCAGAACGGGGTCAAAAGGTATATCACCGAGGTGGTGGCAGACAACTTGGAGCTCCTGAGTCGCAAATCGGGAGGAACGGAGAGTGAAAACGGCGGAAACAGACAGGATTTTCAGGACAACAGGGAGAGTCCGGATCATTTGAGCGATGTATCAGAAGAAGATGATTTGCCGTTTTAAATAAAAGATCCTATTTTTGCAGGAGAATGTTTTCGCTCTTGGTTCATCCTTATGGGAGCGTGAAAACATTCTCCTTGTTCATTAAAACTATCGTCAATTGGACCCTGACCCTTTATCGCACCCCCTCCTGCTCCTGCCGGTCAACAATCCGGTGGCTCCCGTTTTCGTGTTTGTCCCCCTGTTGCTATTACTCACGGTAATCAACGCACTTGTTTCAGGCTTTGAGACGGCCTTTCAACGAATCAGCGAGGAAGATACTGAAAAGCTTCACACCACACAGGATCCAAGCAGGATCCCTCTTTCAAGGCTACTTTCCAAACCGGAAAGAACCTTAACATCGGTTGCTATCACCAATCATCTGCTCAACATCATCGTCTCCCTTACCATCCTGGCAGTACCCTGGAGGAACGATCACTTCTTCTCTGACACAACAGAGACGCTACTCCTCCGAAGCGGTATTGCCTTTGCATCCATCCTCCTGTTCAACTACTTCGTACCAAAAAGTGCAGCCCTACAACGTCCCCTGCAGTTTGCAGAAAAGACAGCACGGCTCATTGAATGGATTGACCGGCTGATGGCTCCTTTATCCGGTTTGGTTGTAACGCTCACTGCCTTTTGTTCACCACCTCTGCAACACAGGCATGAAATCTCGGTCGAAGAACTCTCCAAAGCACTCGAGATTGCTTCGGGAGAAGTGAGGGGAGAACAGGAAAAGGAGTTGCTGGAAGGCATTATCCGCTTCCGGGATAAGATGGTGGGTGATATTTTTGTTTCCCGGATCAACATGGTAACACTCGAGATACACACCCCCTTCCGGGAAGTGATACGGTTTATCGTCGATGCCGGTTTCTCACGCATTCCGGTGTATGAAGAGAATCCTGACATCATCAAGGGAATATTGTATGTGAAGGATCTGCTGCCCCATCTCAGCAAGACAGGCAATTTCAAATGGCAGTCACTCATCCGCCCAGCTTATTTCGTGCCGGCCACCAAACGGATCGATGATCTGTTGGAAGAATTCCGTGCCCACAAAAACCATATGGCCATTGTGGTAGATGAATATGGCGGCACTGCCGGATTGGTAACCATGGAGGATATCCTGGAGGAGATCATAGGCGACATCAGCGACGAATATGACGAGGAGCTCCCATTTTATACCAAAACAGCTGATGGATCCTACCTTTTTGAGGGGAAAACCCCCTTGGAGGAATTCCTTCGCGTCACCCGACTACCGGAAAAAGACTTTCTGCTGATGCAAGAGGAGGCTGATACGCTTGCAGGCCTCCTTCTGGAGCTGAAAGGAGATTTCCCCAAACGGAAAGAAAGCTTCATCTTCCATGATCATCATTTTGTTGCGGAGGAGCTGAGCAAGAAACGGATCACCAAGGTGAGATACATTCCACCCGGAGTAGAGAAACATGAGATGTAAGCGCTGCCAATCACCGATAACAGGTCCAATATGCTGATCAGAAAAGAACATTTGCAGTCAGGTGCCCTGCTGGGCATCTGGAAAATGACCGAGTCGCGGGATGAGCTTCTCTCCCTCTTTCCGGCCACACTGCTTGGTGAGGCGCTCCACTACCTGGGTGGAATTCGATCGGAACGACGTTCCATTGAGTGGCTCTCTACACGGATAATGTTGTTCCAACTGATGGGGGAGGAACAGATCATCCACAACCGGGAGGATGGCAGTCCCTATCTAAAGGATGGGGAACAGCGGATCAGCATCTCTCACACGCGTGAATATGCTGCGATGCTGCTGCACCCCCGGGCAGCTGTGGGAATCGATATCGAGACCCGTACAGAAAGGGTTTCGCGCATTGCAGATAAGTTCATCGCTGCCAACGAATACATCGACTCGAAACAGAGAACACTACACCAGTTACTCCATTGGTCGGCAAAAGAGAGTCTCTTCAAGCTGATCGGCATGCAGGGAATCGACTTCAGGGAACACCTGCACATCGCTCCCTTCACCCCGGCAGACAAGGGGCTGATGCATGCCATGGAAAGACGCTCGGCTCTTCACCACTCTTTTATCATCCACTACGAGGTCCATCCAGACTACGTGCTCACCTGGACAATGGGGTGACCAATCTGCCAGGCACCCTGTCTACACAAATATGACCTCTCTTCCATGCAAGAACCAATAAAAAACGCTCCGGGAAGATTTCCCGAAGCGCCTTCACTCATCCAGTCAGCGTGAGCCGGATCAGACGTTCAGCGTTACTCGCTTGAAACCGGTCACGGCAAGCTCCTTGTCGTTTTCCTTCAGGAACTGCTCGATGCTCTTCTTGGCATCTTTTACATACTCCTGTTGCAGCAGGGTTGACTCCTTGTAGAACTTCTGCAGGGCACCCTCGGCAATCCTGTCGAGCAGGTTTTCGGGTTTACCGGCCTCACGCGCCTTCTCGCGTGCGATCTCCAGCTCCTTTTCCTTCACCTCGGTCGGAATTCCTTCCGGGGTAACAGCGATGGGGTTCATGGCTGCCACCTGCATGGCGATGTCGCGGGCCACCTGCTCGTTGGTTACAACCTTGTTGAAACCGACAATCGTAGCCAGTTTGTTACCCATATGGATATAAGAGGCTACGTAAGGGGCGGTGAGGTACTCGTAGAAACCCAACTGCATCTTTTCACCCGTTGCGCCAATCTTGTCGGTGATCAGCTGTGAGACGGTACCATTGGGAAGTTCCACAGCAAGCAACTCATCCAGTGTCCCGGGCTTGTGGGCAATCGCCGCATCGAGGATCTGACGGGTGAGAGCGATGAACTCCTCGTTCTTCGCCACAAAGTCGGTCTCGCACTGCAGCGCAACCACTGCCGCAAATTCGCCGTCGGTGGTCGCCAACACGCACCCTTCAGACGCCTCACGGTCCTCACGCTTGGCGGCTACCGCCTGTCCTTTCTTGCGGATGATCTCCATCGCCTTGTCGAAATCACCGTCCGCTTCGTTCAGTGCATTCTTGCAATCCATCATTCCCGCACCGGTCATCTTGCGCAAATGCTGGATATCTGCCATTGTTACTGCCATATTCTATCTGTCGTTTTTGTTGTTTCGATTATTCGTCTACCTCGGCATCCTTGGCAAACTTGCTTACTACAGCCGCTTTCATCGCTTCGGTATCCTCTTTCTTCACCCGCTCCTTCTTTGCAGCCTTCGACTTGCGTTCGCGACGCTGAGGTGCATCCTCATCCTGCTCCTCGGCAGCGGCGGCATCAGCTTTCTCCACCTTGCGCTCATCGAGACCTTCCTTGATCTCACTGCAGATGAAGGCCATTATCATCTCAACAGCCTTCGCCGCATCATCATTGGCGGGTATCACAAAGTCGATGTTTGAAGGGTCAGAGTTGGTATCGACGATAGCAAAAACCGGAATGCCGAGCTTCTCAGCCTCCTTCACCGCAATCTGCTCCTTCATCACATCCACCACGAAGATGGCTGAGGGAAGACGGGTCAGATCCTGGATGGAACCGAGATTCTTCTCCAGCTTGGCCCGCTGACGGGTCACCTGCAGCTTCTCACGCTTGGAGAGCGTGTCGAAGGTGCCATCCTTGATCATCTTGTCGATGTTGCCCATCTTCTTCACCGCCTTTCGAATGGTGGGGAAGTTGGTCAGCATACCACCCGGCCAGCGTTCAATCACATAGGGCATGTTTATGCTCTGTGCTTTCTCTTCTATCACCGGCTTTGCCTGTTTCTTGGTGGCCACGAAAAGGATTTTTTTCCCCGACTTGGCAATCTGTTTCAGTGCAGCAGCGGCCTCTTCCGCTTTGGCGATCGTCTTGTAGAGATCGATGATGTGGATCCCGTTGCGCTCCATGAAGATATAGGGAGCCATCGCAGGATTCCATTTTCTTTTGAGGTGACCGAAATGAGCTCCGGTTTCCAGTAGTTGGTCAAATTCTAATTTTGCCATGTTTTGTTTGTTGAATGATTCGTTTACTTTCTTTTTCTAAACCGAACCGCAAGGTAAATGATCCTTGTGTGTGTGATTCCCACTGACCCGGAAAATGTCCTTGCGGTTTAGATACTAAACGTTGGTGCCGGTCAGGCAACTTTGTCGGTGAATCGGTCAGCTCAGCCACACAGGGAAACTGAACGACCGATTCCAAAAAGCTTAACGTTTGGAGAACTGGAATCTCTTCCTTGCTTTGGGCTGCCCCGGTTTCTTGCGTTCCACAACGCGCGGATCACGGGTCATGAATCCTTCGGCTCTCAGTGCAGGCTTATCCTCCGGGTTGATCTTTACCAGGGCACGGGCAATACCCAGGCGGGCTGCCTCCGACTGACCCTTGTAACCACCTCCGTCGAGGTTGATACGGATATCGTATTTATCCAATACATTCAGCGTATTCAGTGGCTGCTTCACCACGAACTGAAGGATAGAAGAGGGAAAATAATTTTCCAGATCGCGTTTATTGATCACAATTTTGCCGCTGCCCTCGGTCAGATACACACGGGCTACCGCTGCTTTGCGTCTTCCTATTGCATTTACTGCTTCCATCTCTGTTATTTTAGCGTATTAATATCCAGTTTTTTGGGCTTCTGTGCCTGATGCGGGTGCTCGGTGCCGGCATACACAAACATGTTCAGCAAGATGGCATCACCCAGCTTGTTCTTCGGCAGCATCCCCTTCACCACCTTGCGGAACAGCTTCTCCGGGCTCTTGGCCATCAGGTCGGCAGGCGTAAACTCACGCTGACCACCGGGATATCCCGAGTAGCGGTAGTAGATCCGATCGTTCCACTTGTTTCCCGACAACTGCACCTTATCGGCATTCAGGATGATCACATTGTCTCCGCAATCGACGTGCGGCGTAAAGCTGGCTTTGTATTTTCCTCTCAGCAGCTTGGCTACTTTTGAACAAAGACGACCCAGGGGCTGACCGGCAGCATCAATCTCAACCCACTCTTTCCGTGCCGTTTCCTTGTTCACAGAAATCGTTTTATAACTTAGTGTGTCCACTGTGTTGTTATTTTTAATTCGTAAATAAATGCAAAGTTGACTTATCCTGCTCCGAATTTTGTCTTGCTAAGGGACATAAATAGGCAAATAAAAAGCTATAAATCAAACTTTTAATTGACAATAACTAATAATCGGACTGCAAAGTTACAATAATTCAGTTTATTAACAAAGAATTTGTCGCCTTTTTCTTGGCCCTAGAGTCAACCAGCAAGTGCAATTTAGTAATAATTTTTGTAAAACTCTATTTTAGGATTGCTAAAGTCTAATT
>JADLKK010000246.1 GCA_016839025.1 Proteiniphilum sp. | reverse complement strand
TCGATTGAAAATTCAATTTCCGGTTTTTCTGGCAGTAAACAAAAGGGTCACAGGTATCCTTTTCTCAGGACACCTGTGGCCAATCACCGAATTATTGCAGGCAAATGGATTGTATTTGATTCGGGAGAAAAATCCTCCCTCAGAATGACATCTCAGACGCGCAGGTATGCCCCCTCAGTCAGCAGTTCCTCCCGGAGCTTCTCCACATTGACCTGTGAAGGCTGGATACGCTCCTTAACAGCCATCCTGGCTGCCCTTCCTGCTGCTTCACCCATAGCCATGCAAGGGGCCATCACCCTGATAGCGGACATAGCCTCATGTGTGGTAGAGATACTTCTTCCTGCCACCAACAGATTTTCCACATTCAGGGGCAACAGGGAACGATAGGGGATATCATAGCAGTCGCCGCTCCACTCCAGGGTGCAGTCACCTCCCACCGGATGATGGATATCGAGGGGGTAACTGGCAACCGCGATGCCATCGTCAAACTTGCGGCAGCTCAGGATATCCTCACGGGTCATCACATATGCCCCCACGATTCGACGGGTCTCCCTGATACCCAGGAAAGGAGCTGTTCTCGCAAGAAAAGCATCTTCAAAACCCGGCACATAGGCATTCAGGTATTGGATGATATCCTCGATCTGTTTTCTGGCCTGGTACTCACCTTCGGTAAGGCTGGCCGGATCGGTTCCATCTACACCATTCACCCGGGTCATGTTGATCCATGCTTCTCCCTGTTTCAGTCCGGTAATCACGATGGTTCTGTCCGTTGGAAGGCGGTAACCATCCTCTCTGGCTTTCTGAATCAGGCTTCTCAGGCCCACCACGATGAACTGCCTGTTCTGACCGAAATAGTCGTTGGGGATGAAATCGGTCAGGTAGGTGCGGGGCTCCTGAGCAATGCTCATGCGCAACTTCTCCGTATCCACGTTCGCCATGCTGAACATAAGGGTCGGTGGCTGCACGCCACCCTGCTCGTTACCCTGTTCACAGGGTACGCCGGCACGGTAAGCCACATCGGCATCGCCGGTACAATCGATCACCGTTTTGGCGAGGATCGCCTCCCTACCTGATTTGCTTTCGATGATCACCCCTTTCAGCTGATTCTTTTCCATGATCACATCAGCAAAGGAGGTATAGAGATACAACTCCACTCCCTTCTCCCTGAGCATATCGAATGCAACGGCTTTCACTGCCTCCGGCTCCACCAGTGTGATGCTCATGTGTAGCGGGCAGGGACGGTGTTCGCTGGCTGCATCACGCTCTGCAAGCCGGTCGATAAACTTCTGGGGTAGTCCCTTTATTATCTGGTTCTTTTTCTGCCCCAGGAAACCCAATATTGGCAGTCCGATGGTCATGTTGCCACCCAGGAAGCTGCGGTTTTCTATCAATGCTACCGCCAACCCATCCTCTGCAGCGGCCATGGCTGCAATGATGCCGGCAGGACCTCCGCCCAC
>JADLKK010000005.1 GCA_016839025.1 Proteiniphilum sp. | reverse complement strand
CTGACACTTCACATGAACTCAGTCACCATCGAAGAGGTTTGCAAAGAAATTGAGAAAAGGAGCAACTACAGATTTGTTTTCTCTGGCAATTCCGACAAAAACATCAGTAAAAAAATTGATGTGGCAGTGAACGCCGAAAATGTGGAAAAAATCCTCGATACCATTCTTCAAGGAACTGATCTTGCATACAGTATCGTAGAAAATCAGGTAGCAGTATTCCGGAAGGAGTCAAAAAAGGGAATCAGAGAAATCGCAGAAATCACTTCCAGGGATGCTATGCAACAGCAGAATCAAATAATCAAAGGAAAGGTTGTTGATGGAGAAACGGATGAGCCGTTACCTGGAGTCACAATCATGGTTGACAAGTCAACCCGCGGGGTGACAACTGACATGGACGGAACATTTGAGATCAGGGCTGCCTCTACCGATAAATTGATTTTCTCTTTTCTCGGCATGGAATCTCAAACGATCCAGGTAAAGAACCAGACTTACATTGAAGTCACCCTTTTTCCGGCAACCAGTGAGCTGGACGAGGTTACCATTGTTGCTTTCGGAAAACAGAAGAAAGAAAGCGTCATCGCCTCAATTGAAACAGTGCATGCAAAAGATCTGAAAATTGCATCTTCCAACATGACTTCAGCATTTGCTGGTAAGATTCCGGGGGTAATCTCTTATCAAACCACTGGGGAACCGGGAGCAGACAATGCGCAATTCTTTATTCGCGGTGTAACCACTTTCGGGTACAAATCAGATCCCTTGATACTAATTGATGGGTTCGAAGCAAGTACCGATGACCTGGCACGCATCCAGCCTGATGATATAGAAAGTTTTTCAGTGTTGAAGGATGCTTCGGCTACTGTACTCTATGGTGCCCGAGGAGCAAATGGGATCATTGTGATTTCCACCAAGAGCGGTCAGGAGGGGAATGTGAAGGTCTCTGCGCGTGTAGATGTGAACGTTGCCAAACCGACCAAGATGCTTGAGCTGCTCGACGGTGTGGAATACATGCGTTTGTACAACCAGGCATTAATCTCACGATACGATGATATCGAACGGAGCGCAGATGATATACCGACCCCCCCATGGTATAGCGAAGAAAAGATCAGAGCCACCATGCGGGGTGATCAGCCGATGATCTATCCCAATATAAACTGGTATGACATGCTTTTCAAAAACGGCACCATGAATACAAAAGCGAATGTCAGCCTCTCAGGGGGCAGCAAGATGTCCACTTATTATGTAGCCGGTGGATTTGACTATGAAACGGGATTACTGAAGGTGGACAATCAGGACAACCTGAACAACTTCAACAGTAATATCAGCATCAAACGTTTCCACCTGCGTAGCAACGTGACCTTCAACCTGAGTAAAACCACCACCTTGGATACACGCATCTATGGTCGTTTTGAAAAATATAACGGTCCCTATACCAGCGCAAGCAATATTTTCAGCCAGGTTATGGATAGCAACCCGGTCGATTTCCCCGCAGTCTGGAGACCCGACGAAAGAAATCTTTCGACACGCTGGACACTCTTCGGCAATGCCGATCCGATGAAGACAAACCCATTTGCAGAAATGGTTCGTGGGTACAGGGAAAACAATCAGAATACCATTACCGTACAAGCGACCTTTTTGCAGGATCTCGATTTCATCACCCCAAACCTGAAGTTCCAGTTCAAGGCATCGGCCAACACATGGAACTACAATTCAGGAGCCAGGAGATATACCCCCGTCTATTACGGCTTGGAACAATATGATGCCTTTACTGACAGCTATACCCTCTACAACCTAACACCCAACAACGTACCCTACTTGGGCGATACCGAAGCAGGCCGTGATGGCAATACGCACTTCTACTTTGAAGGAAGGTTCAACTGGGACAAGAGCTGGGATAAACATTCTGTCTCTTTGATGACAGTAGGTATCCAGGAAGAGAAAATTCTGACGAACGGTCAGGGTGGTTCCATTTATTATACTTTGCCGGAGCGTAACATGGGGAATTCGGGACGATTTTCATATGATTTTGACAAACGTTATTTTGTGGAATATGCTTATGGTTACAACGGTTCGGAAAAGTTCTACGGGAAAAAGCGATTCGGCTTCTTCCCCTCCTACGGACTGGGATGGATTGTCTCTAACGAAGCATTCTGGGGTAAACAGTTGTCAAAGGCCATCAGCCTCATGAAATTCAAATTCACTTATGGAAAGGTGGGTAACGACGCTATTGCAAGTCGTGAGAACAGGTTCTTTTATTTGTCTCAAATCGTTTCTGGTGGCGGTGAATACCAGTGGGGAAGAATTTTCAGCCAGACCTATGGCGGTTTTCATTTCAATCGTTATGCAAATCCGGACATTTCTTGGGAAATCGCACAGAAATACAATCTCGGACTTGAACTGGGAATCTTTGCAGATGAAGCATTGAAACTGCAGGTTGACTTTTTCAAAGACTTGCGCGACAACATCTATATGCGGCGAGAAAACTTCCCTGAGACAGCTGGTTTTCAGACATCCATCCATGGGAACGTTGGAAAAGTAGCTTCCAAAGGGATAGACGCCTCTCTCGATTACAAACACTCATTCAACAAAGATACGTGGCTTACCGGAAGAGCCAATTTCACCTATGCGACAAACGAGTACCTTGAAAAGGATGAGAAAAACTTCAGGGATGAATACCTTAAGTCTATTGGTCATCCCATCAATCAGACCTGGGGACTGGTAGCCGAAAGACTGTTCGTTGACCAGACAGAAATCGACAACTCCCCAAGGCAGGAGTTCGGAGCCTATATGCGTGGTGACATCAAATATCTGGATGTGAACGGTGATGGCGTTATCAACAGCAACGACCGTATTCCAATGGGTTACCCCACCGTACCGGAGATGCAATTTGGTTTTGGCATGTCGGGAGGGTACAAGGATTTCGACCTCTCATTCTTCCTCCAAGGGAATGCCAGAGTCTCATTTTACATTAATCCCGGAGGAATTGCTCCTTTCGTAAACCGCAGAAATGCACCGGAGATCGTAGCCAGAGATTCATGGAGTGAGACCAATCCAGATGTACACGCCTTCTGGCCACGTCTGGCGACCTATCAGGTCAATAACAACATCCAACAATCATCCTGGTGGTTGCGTGACGGCAGCTTTATGCGATTAAAGACTGTGGAGTTCGGTTACAACATCCCTTTTGCAAAACAATTGAATTTGAGCAGTTTAAGATTCTATTTTAGTGGTGAAAACCTCTTTACGCTCAGTGCATTTAAGCTTTGGGACCCTGAAATGGGGGGGAATGGCCTCTCCTACCCCATTAACCGCAGATACAACATGGGATTACAAGTCAATTTCTAAACCTTTACATGCATACACAAATGAAAAAGTATATTCATTACCTCCTGTTCCTTGTTGCAATTCAACCTTTTGTTTCGTGTAAGGATTATCTGAACATTGTGCCGGACAATACCATCACACTGGAAGACTACTTTGTGAACAAGGAGATGGCTTATAATGCTTTAAGCAATGTTTATTCAGGGTTACCCAGAAACCACCTCATCCACAGTACGGAATTCCTGCTTGGCGACGACTGGCTGGGACAACGAGATGCAACCCTTGCCCAAAGTGGCTTGGCCGGCACCCGTATCATGGAAGGGTTGCAAAGCGCCACCAATCCTCTGTTGGCATTCTGGCAAGGCTCCAATTATGCGACGGACCTTTACGAAGTGATTCGCTCAGCGAATACATTCCTGGAATATATCCATCTGGTAAAAGATATGTCAGAGCTGGAAAAAAAACAATGGATAGCCCAGGTGAAATTTTTGAAAGCCTATTATCATTTTATCCTGATCCAACATTATGGACCGATTACCATTGTCGACACAAATATCCCACCAAATGCAACCGCTGAAGAGCTATTTGTGAACCGTTCCAAAGTGGATGATTGCTTCAACTATGTCATCAACCTGATTGAGGAAGCCATCCCCGATCTTGATGATGAGATCATGGAAGATGAGCTGGGGATGGTTGACCAGGCAGCAGCTAAAGCAATAAAGGCCAGGATATTGCTTTATCGTGCGAGTCCTTTCTTCAATGGAAACAAGGATCTGTTCGGCGATTTTTACAATGAAGATGGAGAAACCTATTTCCCCATGGATGACGAAGGATCGGCCCGCTGGAAGGAAAAATGGAACGATGCGTTGAAAGCAACCAACGAGGCGATTGCGTTTTGTGAACAGGAAGGCTTCGGGCTGTACCAATACGAAGATCAACCCTATAAATTTGACATGGATGATTGGAAAATGAATACCGAAGCCATGCAAAGGCTTTACACCCTGCGTCTCCTGGTTGTTGATCCCTGGAACAAGGAATGTATCTGGGGACGTACCTACCGGGTGGGCGAAGGTGGTACTCTGCAGGATGCGAGCAATATTCGTCTTCCCCGTACCTTTACATCGGGTGTACAGGAAACTACCGGGAACTCATGGAACTGGGCCGGGGCAACCTATCAGGCGATGGCCCGCTACTACACCAAGAATGGCTTGCCTATCGACGTAGACAAAACATTCGACAAGAACAACATGTACAGGCTGATTTCCACACCCAGTGAAGATGATCCGAAGTATAATGAGCTTAGAGGTATTTTACAACCGGGCTTTATGACCCTGAACATGTACTTGAACAGAGAACCCCGTTTTTATGCCAATCTGGGTATCAGTGGCGGATATTGGAGAGCCCACCAATACCGGATAGAGACAGAGATGTATGGTGGAACACCTGGCGGTTATGATCCAAGTGTCAGCCCGACCGATTTCTTCTGGACCGGCATAGGTGTTCAAAAGTTCGTTCATCCTGAATCAAAATCAGGGAGTTGGATTCGTCAGCTACACTTTCCCTTTCCAATTATCCGCATGGCTGACCTCTATTTGATGAAGGCAGAAATATTGAATGAGCTGAACGGACCCGGGCAGGATGTCTATGATGAAATCAACAAGATACGCCAAAGAGCGGGAATACCCAATGTGGAAGAGGTGTGGTCAAACCCCAATCTCTGTAATAGCCTATACCTCAACAGGCATACAACCAAAGAGGGTTTGCGTGACATCATCATGCTTGAACGTAGCATAGAATTTGCTTTTGAAGGAAGCCGTTTCTGGGATGTTATGCGCTACAAGAAGGCGGTTGCGGAATTTAACACTCCTGTTACAGGATGGACCGGAAATGCCTACGGTGCACAAAACTTCTTCCGGTTGGAAGTAAAACAACGCCGTCAGTTTCTGAATAGAAATTATCTCTGGCCAATTTCGCTGAATGAGATGAACACCAATGCCAATTTGATTCAGAATCCCGGATGGTAAGACTGAATGATAACAAAACAAAAAAATCATTGCTTTATGCAACAACAGATAAAAAAATATGGTTACATTGTGGCAATCCTCTTCCTACTGGTTGCCTGCAAGGAGAATGAACGTTTTGAATTGGGCTATAGTGATCAAACGCCCCCGGCAGCTCCCACGTTCCTGCATTACAAACCAACCTACGGTGGGGTCAAAATCTTTTTCAAACAGCCGGAAGACAAGGATCTGCTTACCATCGACGCAACCTATACCAACAATAATGGTAAAGAGATGTGGTTTTCCGTATCCTACTTCAGCAATTCCATTGACGTTTACGGGTTCGCGAATGAGGAACCCTATACGATAGATCTTTTTGCGGTAGATCGTGCCGGCAACAGATCGGAAAAGGTCTCGGTGGTTGTGGAACCTCTCCAACCAGCAGTGAGACAAGTAGCAGAAACAATTTACTGCATCCCGGGCTTCAGCTCTTTCTATATCAACTGGGAAAACGGGTTGATGCAAAGCATGAATATCTTCGTAGACTATGCATACAAAAACCAAGATGGAAATACGGAACAGAAACACTTGATTTATACCTCACGTGAAGCAGAAGAACGCAAGTTCATCCGTGATCCGGGTTTTATAGCGGAAGTCGAAGTTGAAGTAACCGCAAGGGTTGAAGATGAATATGGCAATACGAGCGACACGATCGCATTGGGAAGCTTTACTTTGAAGGAAGATTGGCTCATACCGAAGATGAGCTGGCAGATTCCTGATACCAACGACTCCACGATCATTGACAGAACAGGAAACAGGATCAACACAGGCGTACCAATGGGTTTCTTCAATGGTCTGGAAGGCCGCGATTACATGGCAATTGACGGTCTGATCAGTGATGGCACTTTCGTCAACTTCACGCACACCTATGCAAGAGGTCGTACAGGAGACCCCAAACATGGGAATATGCCTTGGAACTACATCATTGACCTGGGTGACTATTATGAACTGAGCCGCATCATCACGCACCAGCGATACCGACATACGGGAGCAACAGAGTATAGCGGAAGAGAAGATTATTACCGCAATGAGAATGTAGGAACATATGCCATGTGGCGATGGGATGATGAGAGACAACAATGGGATTCCATCACAACCCATAAGATCACATTCCCCATCGATTTGCCAGACCGCCAGTATCGGATTCTGGGCAGACAAGGCGATATGGCTTACATGTTCCCCGAGGATCCGCAATTCACAAAACCTACCCGATGGTTCCGGTTTGAAGCACTTACCGGATTTGGAGACAACTACAAGGCCCTGAACGGAAACTGCTTATCAGAAATAACGCTTTACGGGCGTAAAGCGGAAGAGTTTTAATGTATAATTGATGAGGATTATGAAAGCAAAACATATTATGAATAGTATCCTGAGAAGCTGCTGTTACCCTTTGATTGTCTGTGCAGCAGTATTGTGGATCTATGCCTGTGATGACATCTATGACAATATCAAGAATTTCTCTGATGCGGAAATCATCTACCCCCCCACATTTGACACCTGCTTTGCCACTATCGGATATGAAAGGGCAGAGATCGATTTACGAAAAGATGGCAGGATCCCCTCCAGCATGATCGATCACAGCACTGCCCGCAAGACAGTCATTGTTTATGACGAAGATTACCCGACACCTACCATCATTGAGATTGACAGCGTCTGCTCCTACGTGAATGTCACCGGACTGGATGAGCCCCGTATTTACAGGTTCAAGATATTTACCGAAGATAAGTATGGCAACCGTTCCATCCCCCAGGAGGTATCGCTCGTCCCCTACACCTCATTCGAC
Source organism: Proteiniphilum sp. (assembly GCA_016839025.1). Taxonomy (GTDB): domain Bacteria; phylum Bacteroidota; class Bacteroidia; order Bacteroidales; family Dysgonomonadaceae; genus Proteiniphilum. The sequence goes on along the minus strand of JADLKK010000005.1, from coordinate 51,900 downwards.
AAGGATGTACTCAAACAGGGTATCCTGGATCCCACCACATCCATCGCACCCAACGCGTTGGTAATGGAATGGCCTACGGGACTGCACACCATTATGATGGAATACCACGGCTTACATTACGAGTACAGCGATAAGGATGGAAACATCCATACCGGAGCCCGTGACAGGAATCCGCGCATCTACAGTGGAAACCTGCCTGCAGGGGAAGAGGTGGTCTTCAACATGACGTACCGGGTCCTACCCATCCTGGAAGGAGGATCCAAGCTCTTGGACACCATTGAAGTGGAAAAGCCCCTTTATGTGATGATGCCAACCCCGGAACAGCCCTTTATACCACAGGAACTCAACATCCTAAAAGCAAATGGCATATCAACCTTCACGACACAGGATGTGACTGAAATCACAACCCTGACCTATCCGATGAATATGACCACCTTTGCCGACCTCTTCTTTTTTCCGAATGTGACATCGCTCAACCTTACCGGTAAGGGACTGAATGGCATGGTCGAAACACTCACCTATGCGCGAAACAATGTACACAGTGTCGTGGGTGGCGGAGCATGGCAGGAATTCATGATGCCTGTCGACAAACCGGCCGTGATAAAAACCCCGGAAAGTCTGCAGACACTGAAGGATCTGATTGATGCCGGCCAGATCACAAATATCCAATACATCCCCAAATCGATGGGGGTCGCATTTGATCAGTTTCTGGAACCCTACATCGAGTCTGGTGTCGTGGAACTGCTCACAAACGATCACTCCTATTTTCCCGATCGGGTCTTTATTGAACCGCAATTTTTCGCCAATGGCTATGTTCAAGCCACTAACTTTGAGTTCAGGATGTACTACTCAGGTGACTTTTTACCCCGACCCGGCTTCAGTGATATCGCAAAATTCGATGCACAGAATGATATGATAAACGGACAACCGGTAAACCTTCATCTCGAGCAACTGATACAGAATGACGGGAAGAACATCTATCGTGGGGTGATTGTGCAAAACAGACCATCTTTCTTTTTTGCCCTTCCCCGTCAATGGCGTATCGACAATAAACGTTATCCCTACTTGAAGTTCAAGATGTTCATCGGCTCCGACAAATCACTGGTCACCAACACCAGTGGAAATAACAGGCATGTATTCAGGTCACCCTGGATCCGACCGATGAACCGCCTCTGGTCATTCGCCCAGAACAGTGATTATGGCCAGGAGTCGTGGGATGCAGGACGTAACTCATCCATTACCGACGGTGAAATTCAGAACGCCTGGCACGAATACACCATTGACATGAGCAACAACGATGGTGGTGACACCTCAAACAGACGAAATCGTGTCTATGTCTTTAATATCGGTCACGAAGACGGCGTTACATGGAGCTATGATCCAAACAAGGAAGTTGTCATCTATTTTGCGGACATCCGTCTCTGTAAAACACGAAATGATTAAGAACAATCAAAACGATTATTTGAGTATGAAGTACTTTACACATAATAGTACCCCTTTCCGGGTTATCTTAGGATTACTGGTGCTGCTTACAGCCTGTAAGAAGGATGATATAATTGACAACCCTACGGTTGACAACAGTTACCGACAAATTAAAATGACCCCGATCAGCGGCGTTCGCATCGCGTGGGACTATAGTTCACTCACCCGGTTATCCAGTACCGGCAGCTCGCCTGAAGTGCTACGCATTTCAGAAACTTCACTCCTGGCTGTGTATGATAACAATGGCTCAGCATACATGATCAAAAGTGATGACAACGGCGAATCATGGAGTATGCCGGAGGTGCTGTTTGCAAAAACGTCGCACACCGGGAAGGACGGGGAAAACAACATCACCTATGAAAACCTGATGAGCCAGCCAACAATCCTGCAGATGGACAATGGCGATATCATTGCGGCTTGTGCTGTCCATTACCGTTATGTCCTGACAGCTCCGGATCCCGATGTCACGGTTCAGTTTCCCGCATCTATTCTTGTAAAACGGCTGATCGGGGGCAGCGTTGCTGAACCGGCAAAAGTGGTGTACTCCAATCTCGGTTGTCAGCATCCCGAATTGCTATTACTGCCGGATGGGAAGCTCCATCTATATTTCACCAATAGCAGTATCCCTATTACCTTGCAGAAAATGAGCTCTACTGATCTCCCGGTCAATATGAAAGAGCAACAGATTGACATGATTGAATCGACCGATGGTGGAAGTACATGGAGCAGTGAGATAAAGGAGTTTGGCCCTGATGGCGTTGACACGAGATGGGTCGGGGCAAAAACAATTGTTTTCAGGGCACAGAGAGACAATATAGCTCCTGCAGCAGAGATACTCCAGGAAAAGATCATTGTTGCGTATGCGGACAATAAAACAGTTACCTATAAGCCCTATATTGTTACATCAACTTTGGGTTCATCATGGCCCTACACCATCAATGGTGATGCACCCGGAAGAGATTATGCACGCTATGAAATTTTACCCGACAAGTATCTTATTACTTTACCGGATCTTCTCTCGATCTCAGATGAAGTATCCCTGCTTTCGTATGAAACTGATGCAAACCGTGAGGACAAAAGCCAGATAATGGAGGTCTCAATCAGTGATCATGGGGCCGGGAATTTCACCAAAGTGACGCGCCCCTTCCCATTCCCCAATGAGATTGATGCCATCAACAACAGCTTGATGCGATTCGATGCGAACACAATCATGGCACTCACATCAAGTAACTTCTATGATACGAATGAATTTGCACCGTTGGCTATTAAGGGCTACCTGTTAGATGACCTGAAAATAACAGCAGCAGAGATCACCGAATATCCAATCTTTGTGGGTGGATTATCTGAAACAAACCTCAGGGCAGGAATCGGCATTGACGCTTCAAACCTCTATTTCAATGCTGTAGTGAAAGACAACACACCCGTTGTTGCAGAACCAGGTACGCAAACAGGTGATGGTGTGTTGATCTATATTGATGCTGCGAACCTTTCCCTGCTCGATGTGGACAAAGGTATAACAAAGCTCTGGGTTTCATCCGAAGGTGCGTTGTCGCGATGGGATGGAAGAGAGGGATCCTGGGTTCCTGCCACTGTCAGCGGAATCACTGCAGTCGCAACGGCTACTGAATCGGGGTATCAGCTGGAAGTAACGATTCCAAAGTCAGTATTGACTTCTTTCAACAATGCCGGTATCCGTTTTGCAGCGGGATTGAGTGATTATTCCGACACCACTTCAGGTTGTGTCGAGTTGCTTTCCCAATGCAAGGATCTTCGCTCCAGTTCCTGGCTGGGAATCACTTTCTAAAAGTACCCACAATCCTCACCAGAAGCTTAAGAAGTAGCCCAATCAAGATATGATCCGTATGAACCGGGAATGATTCCCGGTTCTTTTTTTACCTGAGTGGTCCCAATACTTTAACTTTTGCATAAAAGGAAGAGCAACATGGTGTGGCTGTTAGATCAAATGAAATGGGAACACGGCCATTGCCGTAACCTCACGTTAAGATTCACTAATAATTTCGGAATCACAACAAAACCCTATTCGAAAAAATAGGCTATCTTTTGAAAATAAAATATCTTTGCCTCCGTTTTACGTGTATAAAACTACGCTTTCGACAAAAACAATAAAAAAATGAATGTGAACCAATGCAACTACTCAAAGGGCCAACTCTCTGTGCTGGTCACCCTTCGGGTTTTGATCGGCTGGTATTTCCTGTACGAAGGGCTGGTCAAGCTGTTATCACCCAGATGGACAGCCTACGGCTACCTGATGGATTCAAAGGGAGTGTTTGCGCCCCTCTACAAAATGATCGCTGGCAATCCCGACCTGATGGCTGCCGCCGATTTCATCAACATGTGGGGACTCCTCCTGGTGGGGCTATTCCTTATCATGGGTCTATTTGAGAAAACCGGTTACATCGGGGCGATCCTCTTCCTGGTGCTCTACTACCTCTCTCACCCGCCATTGCTGCAGGCCACATACCTGCTGCCTACCGAGGGATCCTATCTCTGGGTGGACAAAAACCTGGTGATGCTGGGCGCCGTGGCTGTGCTCTTTTTCTTTCCCACGGCTAAAAAGATTGGAATGGACAGAATCATTTGTAAAAACAAATCGAAATGAACGAGAAAGATAGTAACCCGACCGAAAAGAAGGACAATCAAGAGAATGCAGACCAGAAACCGGTCTCTCACGGCAGAAGAGAAGCCATCAAGGCACTGGCCACAGTACCGGTGCTGGGAGCCATGGCTTACGGAGTCTACCGGAAGAGGAAACAGGAGATGCGCAACCTCACCTCCGCCGACATGTTCCATTTCAAATCAGAGGTTGCCCCCCTCTCTCCTCTCTCTGCCGACGGAAGAATCATCCGGCTGGGAATCATCGGATCAGGTATACGCGGCAAGCAGCTGATGATCGCACTCGGCTTCGGAACCCCCGAATATGTGGAAAGATTGATTCAGGGGCAAAAGCAGAACAGCTCTGATAATCGATTCAAGGATTTCAGGGAACAGGAGGATCTGAAGATTGTGATTACTGCGATCTGCGACATCTTCGATGTGCACGCGGAGGAGGCCATTTCTGCAGGAGCCAATATCCACCGTGAAGGGTTGAACGGGAAATATGGAACTGCACCCAGGAGATACCACCATTACCGCGAACTGCTGGCAGCGGAGGATGTGGACGCGGTGGTGATCGCCTCTCCTGACCATTGGCATGGACAAATGGCACTCGATGCCGCCCGCGCCGGCAAACACGTCTACCTCGAAAAGCCGATGACATGGACCGTTCCCGAGACATACGCACTGCGCAGTGCCGTGAAAGAGAGCGGGATCATCTTCCAGCTGGGACACCAGAACCGGCAAGTGGAAGCCTATGGCAGAGCCCGCGAGATCGTAGCAAAAGGATTGCTGGGACCGGTCTCCCTGATCGAGACAGGCACCAACCGTAACGACCCTAACGGGGCATGGGTTTACAAGATCCATCCCGACGCCAGCCCAGAAACCATCGACTGGCAGCAGTTTGAAGGCGATCCGGAACGGGTGAAGGAGTACATGGATTACATGACCTCTTCCGGACTCGCGAAATATGTGGGTCCCGAGCCACGTGACAAGTTCAGTCTGGAGCGCTTTTTCCGCTGGCGCTGCTGGTGGGATTACAGTACCGGGCTGAGTGGCGACCTGCTCACCCATGAATATGATGCCATGAACCAGATCATGCATCTGGGCATACCCTCTTCGGCAACCTCCTCGGGTGGCGTCTATTTCTTCCGCGACGGTCGTACGGTTCCTGATGTACTACAGACGGCGTTTGAGTATGCACACAAGGGGTTAACCATGCTCTATTCGGCTACCCTGGCCAGCCAGTTCAACAGGAGCCGCAAAATCATGGGGCATGATGCCACCATGGAGGTGGGCAACACCCTTACCGTTACCATCGATCCTCGTTCGGAACAGTACCGTGATAAAATCAACAACGGCACCATCAAACCGGGCCAGCCTTTTTATCACTATGTTCCCGGTAAAAGCATCGATGCGGTCACCTCTGCCACGGAGCTCTATTTCGCTGAACGGGGATTGCTTTACTCCTATGTGGACGGGAAACGGTACAACACCACCTACCTCCACCTCAGGGAGTGGCTGGAGTGTATCCGGAACGGCGAACAACCCTCCTGTGACATCGATCGAGGGTTCGAGGAGGCAATCACCGCCCATATGGGTACACGTGCCTACCTCGAAGGACGCACCATGTACTGGGATCCGGAAAAAGAGGAGATCACGAGAGGGTAGTTGATGAGCGGATGTGGTGATTCCAGGAATCAGCTGATTCTTCCCCAATCATACCGGTTACCGCTCAGGCGGCTTATCTGCTGCCTGAGCACCCTATGATGGGGTTGTGCCAGATGTGGATCCTCACCGATCAGTGCCTCGGCGATCTCGCGGGCCCGGTAGAGGATGGCGTTGTCGCGCACCAGATCGGCAATATGCAGGTTAAAGGGAACGCCACTCTGCTGGGTTCCCTCCAGGTCACCCGGCCCCCTCAGCTTCAGGTCCGCCTCGGCGATCACAAAACCATCATTGCTTTCGGTCATAATCTCCATCCGCTTGCGGGTGTCAGCCGATAGCTCATAAGGGGTAATCAGCACGCAGTAGGACTGATCCGCACCACGCCCTACCCTGCCCCTAAGCTGGTGCAGTTGAGAAAGGCCGAATCGCTGGGCGCTCTCAATGACCATCACGCTGGCGTTGGGCACGTTCACCCCCACCTCGATCACCGTGGTGGAGACCATGATTTGTGCCTCGTTGGCCACGAAGCGGCGCATCACCTCCTCCTTTTCCGCCGCCTTCATCCGGCCGTGCATCTTGCAGACACTGAATTCCGGAAATGTTTCCCGGATATGGAGATACCCCTCCTCCAGGTTCTTCAAGTCAAGCGTTTCGCTCTCCTCAATCAGGGGGTAGACAATGTAAACCTGCCGCCCCTGCCCGATCTGCTCCCGGATAAACTGATAGAGAGCCCCCCTCTTCCTGTCGTAGCGATGCAATGTCTCTACCGGCTTGCGGCCGGGCGGCAATTCATCAATGACCGAAACATCCAAGTCGCCGTATACCGTCATGGCCAACGTGCGCGGAATGGGGGTCGCGGTCATCACCAGGACGTGGGGAGGCTGTCGGTTCTTCCCCCACAGCCTGGCACGCTGAACCACCCCGAAGCGGTGTTGCTCATCGATCACCACAAAGCCCAGGTTTTGGAACCGCACCACATCCTCAATCAGGGCATGGGTGCCGATCAGGATATCAATCTCTCCCGCAAGGAGAGCGGCATGAAGCCTCTCCCTCTCCTTCTTCCGTGTAGAGCCGGTAAGCAGTTCCACCCGAACCGGCATCCCCTTCAGCATCCGGGAAAATGTTTCGCAGTGCTGCGAAGCCAGGATCTCGGTAGGAGCCATCAGTGCCGACTGGAAGCCGTTGTCACGGGCAATCAGCATGCACATCAGCGCCACCAGCGTCTTGCCGCTGCCCACATCACCCTGTAGCAGGCGGTTCATCTGCCTGCCGGTAGCAGTGTCGCGCCGGATCTCACGAATCACACGTTTCTGTGCATCGGTCAATTCAAAAGGGAGGTGCTCCCGGAAAAAGGAGTTTAGGGTTTCTCCCACCTTCCCGAAAATGAACCCTTCCAATTTCTCTTTGCGTTCGGCTGCATAGCGGACAATGTTGAGCTGGATATAGAAAAGCTCTTCGAACTTCAGGCGATACTCCGCATCACGCAACAGTTGAGGTGTTTTCGGAAAATGAATGTTCTCCAGCGCATCGTGGAACGGCATCAGCCCCGCCTCTTGTACCACATCGGGGGAGAGCGATTCGGGCAACCGTTCTTTGATGAGTGAAAAGGCGGAAGCGATGATCTTCTGCATGGCACGGGAGTTGAGAAAATGGTTCTTCATCTTCTCGGTGGTGATGTACATCGCCATCAGCCCTTCCGGGCGATCCGATTCATTCATAAAGGGATCGATATCGGGATGGGCGATGTTCCACTTCCCGTTAAATAGCGTGGGCTTTCCAAAGACGATATACTCCTGGTTCGTCTTGTACTTGCTCTCTACAAAGCGGATTCCCTGAAACCAGACCAGATCCACGAAGCCGGTCCCGTCGGTGAAGTGAGCCACCAGGCGACGCCTGCGACCCTCGCCGAAGGTTTCAAAGGCGGTGATCCTCCCTTTCAGCTGGATGTAAGCCTGTCCGCTGTCGATCTCATGCACGTAGTAGATCCTCGTACGATCGATGTAACGGTAGGGATACCAGCGCAGCAAATCACCCAGGGTAAACACATCGATCTCCTTGTTGAGGATCTCCGCCTTCCTGGGCCCCACGCCAGGGATAAATTGGATATCGGTCTGCAGGATATTCATCGGGATTAGCCGGCAAACTACCGGTCAGATGCAAAAATACAAAAAAAAGGGAACAGCTTAACCATTCCCCATCGATTCGAACGCACCGGGTTTCACACCCGGTAGTGTGAACTGACTGTCGTTGCGTTACCAGGCAAATAGCGGGTACTGCTTCATGGTGCGGTTCACCTGATCACGTACCACTCTGATTTTTGTTTCATCAGCAAGCACCCTGTCGATCATCTCCACGATCTCCTGCATCAACTTCTCCTTTCCGCCACGGGTAGTGATGGCAGGTGTCCCGAACCGCAGACCGGAGGTCTGGAAGGGTGAACGGCTGTCGAATGGAACCATGTTCTTGTTGGTGGTGATGTCCGCCTCCACCAGCATTTTCTCCGCCACCTTACCGGTCAGGTCGGGAAACTTGCTGCGCAGGTCTACCAGGATACAATGATTGTCGGTTCCCCCTGACACCACGTTGTAGCCCTTGTCGATGAACGCCTGTGCCATCACTGACGCATTCTTCTTCACCTGGGTCTGGTAGGATCTGTATTCCGGTTGCAATGCCTCGTGGAAGGAGACCGCCTTGGCGGCGATCACATGCTCCAGCGGCCCGCCCTGCATGCCGGGAAAAACGGCCGAGTCGAGCAGTGCCGACATCATCTTCACCTCTCCTTTCGGGGTGGTGATGCCCCAGGGATTCTCAAAATCTTTACCTATCAGGATCACACCTCCACGGGGTCCGCGCAGTGTCTTGTGGGTGGTGGAGGTGACAATATGGGCATGCTGAAGTGGATTTTCCAGCAGACCGGCTGCGATCAGTCCTGCCGGGTGTGCCATGTCGACCATAAAGATGGCTCCAATCTCATCAGCCACCTTCCGGATACGGGCATAGTCCCACTCGCGTGAATAGGCTGATGCTCCGGCAATAATCATCTTAGGTCGCTCGGTACGAGCCAGACTCTCCAGCTGATCATAATCGACCCGTTGATCCTCTTCGCGCACATTGTACGCTATGGGTCGGAACATCAGTCCGGAAAAATTGACGGGTGAGCCGTGAGAAAGATGCCCCCCGTGTGAGAGGTTAAGGCCGAGGAATGCATCGCCCGCCTTCATGCAGGCCAGAAACACCGCAGCGTTGGCCTGTGCCCCCGAGTGAGGCTGGACATTGGCCCATTCAGCGCCAAAAATATCTTTCAGCCGGTCGATGGCCAGTTGCTCGCTCAGATCCACCACCTCGCAGCCACCGTAATAGCGACGTCCGGGATAACCCTCCGCATATTTGTTGGTAAGTACCGACCCCATGGCCCGCATCACCTGTTCGCTCACAAAGTTCTCCGAAGCAATCAGCTCGATCCCTTTCAGTTGTCTCTCTTTTTCTTTCTCTATGATTCCGAAGAGTTGCCTGTCTTCCTGCATGTTGTTTTGAATTGTAAGTAAAAGATGCCGCAAAGGTAACGACTATTTTTGTTTGGTGAGGCAGAGATCACATTTTTTTATCATCCTCTTTTGATGCCAAAGAGTCCGCGCCGCTTTTTCGGTTCCGGCATGGCAGATGCACCCGCCATCATCTGCAGGGCATTACCACCGTTTGTGGTGGCATTCACCGCATTGTAGATCACACCCCAGTCGGGCAAGCCCCCCAGGTTACGATCATCAATGAAGAGATCAGCTCCCAACTTACGGGAGGCCTTTTCACGCTCCTCACCCCGATAGTTGGCATTCTCCGCATAAAAATAGAGTCCCCTTTCCGCACAATAATCGATGGCATCCTGCAACAGCTCTCCCTCCCTTACTGTCCAGAGGATCAGTTTGTGGTTGTCCTTCTGCAACTGCAAAAGGGTCTCAATGGCAAAGGGAATAGGTCTGCCAATCTCAGGATAGGCATGCTCCACGATGGTGCCGTCGAAATCAACTGCAATAACCATTGTCTGAATCTTTTCTTTTGTTTGTTTCTAACGGGGTACAAAGATAGTAAAAAAAGAGCAGTACCACCGTCAAACAGTGATGAGGTCCTACAGAAAAGAATGCTGTCTGGCCGCAATCTCATCGAGCCACTCCTGCTGGTCGAGGTACCAGCGTACCGTCTTCTCAATTCCCTCTTCAAACTGTAATGAGGGCTCCCATCCCAGTTCCCTTTTCAGCTTCGTGGCATCAATGGCGTAGCGCAGGTCATGCCCGGCACGATCGGTCACATAGGTGATGAGATGATCGGAAGCACCTGCCGGCCGTCCCAGCTGGCGATCGACAGTTTTGATCAGGAGCCGGATCAGATCAATGTTCCGCCACTCGTTCCACCCGCCAATGTTGTAGGTCTCTCCCACCCTTCCACGGTGAAAGATCAGGTCGATGGCACGGGCATGATCCTCCACGTAGAGCCAGTCGCGTACATTCTCACCCTTGCCGTAAACAGGCAGAGGCATGTTGTTGCGGATATTCTGAATGAAGAGCGGTATCAGCTTCTCGGGATACTGGTTGGGGCCATAGTTGTTGGAGCAGTTTGAGATCACTACCGGCAGCCCGTAGGTATCGTGGAAAGCCCGTACAAAATGGTCGGATGAAGCCTTTGAAGCAGAATAGGGGCTGTGTGGCTCATAACGGCTCTCCTCGGTGAAGAGGGGGCCTTCCAGCGGGAGCGCACCATACACCTCGTCGGTGGAGACATGGTAGAAGAGTCTTCCTTCCTTCCGGTCGCCCCATTGCTCCCGGGCTGCCTGCAAGAGGTTGAGCGTACCCATTACATTGGTACGGGCAAAAGAGAAGGGATCGGTGATGGATCGGTCCACATGGCTCTCCGCCGCCAGGTGTATTACCCCCTCAACGGCATATTGGGAAAAGATCTCCCTCATTCGTTCGAAGTCACAGATATCAGCCTGCAGGAAATGGTAGTTGGGCTTATCGGTCACATCCGACAGGTTGGAGAGGTTACCGGCATAGGTAAGCTTATCGAGGTTGAGAATCCGGTAGGCAGGATAATGGTTCAGGAAGTGGCGCACCAGATGTGAGCCGATAAAGCCGGCACCGCCGGTAATCAGGATACTCTTCATAACAATGGGCTGTTTTTGTCTTTCTCGGACAGGATGATATCTTTCAACGGGAGCATCCAGTCGATGGCCAGCTTCGGGTCATCCCAGCGGATGGCTGCCTCATAACCGGGTGCGTAGTAGTTGTCACACTTGTACTGGAATAACGCCACATCGCTCAGCACCGCGAAGCCATGGGCAAATCCCCGCGGGATAAAGAGCTGACGTTTGTTTTCATCTGACAGCACGGTGGCGACATGCTCTCCGTAGGTGGGTGAATCAGGTCTGATATCGACCGCCACATCCAGTACGCGGCCGGAAACCACCCGCACCAGCTTGGACTGCTCATAGGGTGCTCTCTGGTAATGCAACCCCCTCACCACTCCATACCTCGATTTGCTTTCATTGTCCTGAACGAAAAGGACTTTGCATACCTTTTTCTCGAACTCCCTCTGTGAGTAGGATTCAAAAAAGTAGCCCCTCTCGTCTACGAAGACCTTCGGCTCGATGAGCAACACACCGTCTATATTTGTTTTCAGAATATTCATTTTATAGCTGTCAGCTGTCAGCAATAAACCATCAGCTTTGTTACGTGAAACTGGATTTTCCTATCTATATGTCAGCATTTCGCCCATGAATTTGGCTCATTGATTGGACTCGATCAGTTGCAGCAGATACTGCCCGTACTGGTTCTTTTTCATGGGTTCAGCAATCCGCCTCAGATCATCGTCGCCGATCCAGCCGTTGCTCCAGGCAATCTCCTCCAGGCAGGCGATCTTCAGTCCCTGTCGTTTTTCCAGCACCTCGATAAAGGTTGATGCCTCCGCCAGCGAATCGTGCGTACCGGTATCGAGCCAGGCAAAGCCACGACCGAAGCGCTGCAGCAGCAGCTCTCCCTTCTCCAGGTAAGCCTGATTCACCGAAGTGATCTCCAGTTCACCCCGGGCGGAAGGCTTGATGGTTGCTGCAATTTGTACCACATCATTGGGATAAAAGTATAATCCGGTAACAGCCCAGTTCGATTTGGGTTCAGCCGGCTTCTCTTCGATACCCAACACCTCTCCCTGGTCGTTGAAGTGTGCCACGCCGTATCGTTCCGGTTGCTGCACATAATAACCGAAAACGGTTGCCCGCCCCTTCTCCTCAGCATCGCCCACCGCTCTGCGCAACATGGCAGGGAAGCCGTGACCATAAAAGATGTTGTCTCCCAGCACCAGACAGACAGCATCATCCCCGATAAAAGAACGGCCAATCAGAAATGCCTGGGCAAGACCATCGGGAGAGGGTTGTTCCGCATAGGAGAAGCGTACTCCGTAATCGCCGCCCTCCCCCAGCAACCGTCGGAATGCCGGCAGATCGGCCGGTGTGGAGATGAGCAGGATATCTCTGATGCCGGCCAGCATGAGGGCTGAGATGGGATAGTAAACCATCGGTTTGTCAAAGACCGGCAAAAGCTGTTTGGAAACACCCTTGGTGATGGGATAGAGACGCGTGCCGGAACCTCCGGCCAGTACGATGCCTTTCATCATTTTTCTCTTGTTATTATTCCATCGTGAAGATAATCAAAAAAAGAGCGGTCAACCCACTTACCTGTACCCCCGCAGATCGGGACGCAATCGGCGGGTACGCTCCAGCGACTGTTCATGGCGCCACTCTCCTATCTTCCGCTCATGCCCCGAGAGCAGCACATCGGGCACCCGCCACCCCTTGTACTCTGCGGGACGGGTATAAACAGGCGGTGCCAGCAGGCCATCCTGAAACGAATCGGAGAGTGCCGACTGCTCATCGCCGATCACACCGGGAATGAGACGTACCACCGCATCGGCAATCATGGCGGCAGCGAGTTCCCCACCGGTCAGCACAAAATCCCCGATCGATATCTCGCGGGTAACCAGGTGCTCCCTTACACGGTAATCAACACCTTTGTAGTGACCACAAAGAATGATGATGTTCCGCTTCAATGACAACTCGTTGGCCAGTGGCTGGGTGAACTGTTCCCCGTCGGGAGTGGTGAAGATCACCTCATCGTAGTCACGCTCTCCCCTCAGATGGGTGATAGCCCGGTCTATCGGTTCAATCTGAAGCACCATCCCCGCCTCACCCCCATAGGGATAATCATCCACCCTACGGTGCCTGTCAAGCGTGTAATCACGCAGGTTGTGCAGTCCGAACTCAGCCAGACCTTTCTCCTGGGCTCTCTTCAATATACTGGTGTGAAGAGCACCTTCAATCATCTCGGGTAAAACGGTGAGTATGTCAATTCTCATGCTTTCTGCTCTATAAGGAATCCACTCCCCTACAAATGAAGAGTAAGGAACTTCAAATATAGCATATTTATTTCAACAAATCATCACTGCCCGGAAACCGTACCGGTGCCACTCTGCGGGGTATTGCTCTCCCCCTCCATCAGGTCATCATTCACGATACCCCGTTTCACCCGTTTCATTGAGGACTTTAGTTCTCCGAATCGGTAAGTCAGACTGAGACGAAGGTTACGCATCGGATGATAGTTGATGCTCTCCTGGCGGAAGCCCGGCCCGGTGGTCGTGGCAGTCATGTTTCGTGATTTGGAAAACAGGTTCTGCACATTGAGCGAAAGATCCAGTTTCTTATCCAGGAAACTCTTCATCAGACTGAATGAATAAAAGTAAAAGGGTGACTGATCGGTCTGTAGCTGCACCTGGTTCAGGAAAAGCCCACCGTTCGCACCCAGTCGTAGTTCTTTGGGCAGTGTCCAGGTGAGTCCTCCGAAAGCCCGTCCGGAGATACCGCTGTTGCGCAGCTGCTCGTTCTCCGTGCTCTGGATATCGGTATAGCTGACACCTCCATTCAGGTAGGTGCGGAGCATCTCCGTGGGGGTCCAGCTCAGATAGAGGTTGGTGCCAACTGTATGGTTTCGACCGATGTTGTCATAGGTATTGTGTGTGACACCCTCGCGGATAAAGCTGTAACGTGTCACGGCGTTACGGGTGAAGGCATAGCTGACCGTTGCATTGAAATTCAATTTTTGCGAGAAAGTACCATAGTTGACATTGAAATTGTGCTGCTGTTCGCCATCCAGCTCCGGATTGCCATAGCTGATATTGCTGGGATCCACGTCGTTGACGTAGGGATTGAGGTACCATATCCCGGGACGTGAGATACGCATGTTGTAGCCTCCTCGCAGTGTCTGCGTCATCCCCAGCTGGTAAGAAAGGGTGAGTGAGGGTACCAGATCAAAGAAGGAGGATTGTACGATGGTGTCCAGCTCTCTATTCATGTAGTGGATCTCCTGGTTAGTATGCTCGCCGCGCAGTCCCACCTTCATTCCCATCTTTCCATTCTTGTAGGTATAACCTGCATATCCCGAGGCAATGCGTTGCAGGTGATCCAGATCGTTCAGTCTCTCTGTATCCGGCTGCCAATCTCCGGTACCCATCTCAAAAAAATGTTTCCCACGGCTGCTATTGTCACGAAAGATATACTTCAATCCCGCTTCGATGTTGTGTTTTCCATTCAACGGATTCACATAGTCCACCTGGCCGGTATGCTCACTGCCCCCCGCATCGTTGATGCTTTTCAGCTTGTAACCGTCGGTATAATAGAAATCACCCGTCACATCGTTGTATGCACTTTCATATTCGCTGTCGCTGGGGTTATGCTCAAGCCGGTAAGAGAGCGTCAGCATCTCTCCCTTTCTCCTGAAATTGCGCTGGTAATCGGCTGCAAGATTCATCCCCCCGAATTGGGAGATACTGTTACTCCTGGAATTGTAGCTGTAAGGACGATTCCCTTCCGAGAGAGCCTCCTGTCGTGAGAGTGAATGGAAGGTACCACCGAAACGGGAGAGTGACAGGTTGAACAGGTTCACCGTATCGGGTTCATAGCTAAATGATCCGTTAAGAAACAGGCCATCACCGGCACTCTCACTGCTTCCCTTCTGAATCAGGCTGTTCTGCGGCTCGAACTCCTCACGGGTAAAATTCGACTCGGATGTTGGTCTTGCATGATGAAAATAAGCTGCGTTACCGGTAAAACCAATCTTCCCATATTTGGTAGCCAGATAAGCATTGCCTCCATATCCTCCGAAGGTGTCGCCGTTGGCGCCCACAGAGCCTGAATAACCATCATCCACCCGTTTGTCAGTGATGATGTTGATGATACCTCCCACCCCTTCGGCATCATACTTCGCGCCCGGATCGGTGATCACCTCCACATCCTTGATGCTGCTTGCCGGCATACTCTTCAGCACCTGTGAAGGATTTGAGGAGATCATGTTAGAGGGTTTTCCATTGAGGTAGATCTTGAAATTGGAAGCCCCCTTCAATTGAATATTCTCCTCCCCGTCAATCGTAACCAAGGGCACCTTACGCAACAGATCCAGCACATTGGAGGTGGATGCTTCGGGGTCATCCTTGGCACTGTAGGTAAGTTTGTCAATCTCCACCCTTACCAGCGGAGCCTGGGCGGTAACACTCACCTCATCAAGCAATTTGCTGTCTTCTCTCATGGTGATGATACCCATGTCAATCTGCTTATCTGACACAGCGATGGAAACCTTCCTGGTGGTTTCAGCCATCCCCACAAAATGGAAGGTGAAGAGATAGCTCCCGGGGAGCAGTGTGGTGGTGAAGGTGCCCGACTCATCGGTGGCCAATTTTCGAATCACCGTGGCAGTTGCATCTTCACGGGCAACAGAAATGGTAGCATAAGGAAGCACGTCGTGATCAGACTCTGCCACCAGCTTTCCCGTAACAGCAACGGGGTTTGCCATGGTGAAGGAAACGATGAACTGAAGCAGGATAAATGTGACTGTGTGTCTCATTGAATAGCGGATTGATTTTTGCTCTATTGAAAAGTTAAAAATACATCATAAATCCTGAATTGTAATGGGAAGAGCAAGTGTGTTACAAATAATTAGGAAAGGTCTCCTCATTTTCACTATTTTTGCACAAAAAATCATGAAACAATGACCCTCCTACCTGTCCTCCTCTCTATTGTGGGGGGTGTTGCCTCAGGCTATCTGCTGCGCAAAAAAAGTGTGGTACGATATACCAGCCGGTTATTGAATGGGGTGATCATGCTCCTGCTTTTCTTTCTCGGCATATCTGTAGGGAGCAACCAACAGCTGGTAACGCGGTTTGCAGCGATTGGAATGGATGCCCTGCTGCTGACCCTTGGCGGCACACTGGGCAGTCTGTTCTGCGCAAGATGGGTATACAAACAGCTGTTCCAGCGAAACAACAACCACACCCCCACGGGGAAAGGGGATAAACAGGAAAAGCCATGAAGCAGTCAATGCTTTACCTGCTGTTCTTTGCCGTTGGCATTCTGCTGACTGTAACGGGGCTATTACCGGAAGTACTGAAGGATGAACGCATTTCAAAAGGAATCCTCTACCTGTTACTCTTCCTGGTAGGTCTACAGATCGGCTCCGGAAAAAATATCCTCCGGGTTTTGGGACGGTATGGCGCAAAGATCATGTTGCTGCCACTTGCCACTACCCTGGGAACATTTGCCGGCGTATCACTGATCAGCCTCCTGCTGCCCGACCGCAGCCTCACCGATTGTCTGAGCGTGGGTGCCGGATTTGCCTACTACTCCCTCTCGAGCATCCTGATCACCAGCTTCAGAGGTGCCGAGTTGGGTACGGTAGCATTGCTGGCGAACATTTTGCGTGAATTCACTGTTCTTCTCCTGGCACCCTGGATGGTCAGGTATTTTGGCCCATTGGCGCCCATATCGGCGGGAGGCGCCACCACGATGGATACCACACTACCTTTCATCAGCCGTTACTCAGGAGAGGAGTATGTGGTAATTGCCCTTTTCCACGGGATGGTGATCGATTTCACGGTACCTCTTTGGGTCTCTTTCTTTCTGAGTTTATAACAAGACAGTTCGAACAAATCATGCGTGCTCTGATCAATGCCTTCATCATACACCTCACCCTCAATCTGCTGGTGTTCCTCAAAGGATGGCATGCCTTTGACGGGAAGAGAACAGCACGTCTGTTCCTGGTGGTCATTTTTGCCACAGAGCTGCTGCTCTATGCTACCGGATTCTTCCTTTATCGCCATCTTCCGGAACCATTGGTGCAACAGATCCGGGTAATGGGTACCAGCTGGATGCTTTTTCTGCTCTACAGCGGAGGCCTCTGGCTGATCACCGACCTGATAACGCTTGCAGTACTGCGGCAACTGCGTCGTCCTCTCTACTCCCTGCGTTGCTGGCCCCGCAAACGGAAAATGCTCCTCTTTATCCTGCCAATGATGCTGGTGACAGGAATCATGACACATGGGCGCTACCGTTTTATGCACCCGGTAGTGGAGCAGCTACCGGTCACTGTCGGGAAGTCTGCCGGCAGTCACGATTCATTGCGCATTGCCGTGATCGGGGATCTGCATCTGGGTTGGATGATCGATCGCAGTCATGCCCGTCGTTTTGTGGATCTGATCCTGGCACAACAGGCTGACATGATACTTTTCGTAGGGGATATCTTCGATTCACAACTTGAGCCGGTATTGCAACAGGAAATGGATCAGGAGCTGCGACGACTCTCAGCCCCGCTGGGGGTATTCACCTGCACCGGTAACCATGAATACCGGTACGACAGCGAAGAGAAGATCGCGCTGTTGCAGGAGGCAGGCATCACCGTGCTGCGTGACAGTGCAGTGCTGATCGACAGTGCTTTCTATGTGGTGGGACGGGAGGACAGGGTGATCACCGATCGGAAATCGACCGAAGAGATACTGCGTGACTCACGGGTGAATCGCTCCATGCCGCTGATCCTGCTCAACCATACGCCCGACAACCTGGCAGAGGAGGCCGAAGCAGGCATCGATATTGCGCTCTATGGGCATACCCATCATGGACAGGCCTTTCCGGGCAACCTGATAACCGAATGGCTCTTCGAAGTGGCACATGGCTACAAGAAAAAGGGTGAGACACATATCTATGTCACCTCGGGTATCGGGTTGGTGGGACCACAGTACCGGATCGGCACCCAGTCGGAGATTGCCCTGATAACCGTACGTTTCCAGTAAACCCTTACAGGTAATCGATCGTTTTCTCCAGGTGTACGGAATGTGATCCTTTCAGCAGGATATAGTGATCGCTTACCGGCTCCTTCCGCAACAGATCGGTCAGCCTATCCACATCACTGAAAAAATGAAACCCGTCGGCACTGCTCAGCCAGGGATGAAAAGCTTCCCCTACAAGGAATACCCGGTCGAAGGAGAGCTCTCTCAGATATGCAACCAGCTTCCCATGTTCCTCCTGGCTCACCTCACCCAACTCCTTCATTTCACCCAGAATCACCATCCGGGGCAGCTGTGTGGGTATAGAGGCAAAAAAGCCCACCGATGCCTTCATGCTGGTGGGATTGGCGTTGTAGGTATCGATGATCAGGTCGTTGCGTTCGGTACGCCTGAATTGTGAGCGGTGGTTACTGGGTTCGTAGGCTTCGAGGGCACTGCTGATGTTCCCGGCGTCGATGCCGAAAAACTTGCAGACAGCGACGGCAGCAATGGCATTGTCAAAATTATACTCTCCTACCAAATGGGTGCGCACACGGTAGGAACGGTCGAAAAAGCGCCAGTCAAACTCCATGAAGGGGGTGGCATCGGTCAAGGTACCGGATGCGAACAGGGAGGAATCATCTCTGCCATACAGGATGCGATCCATTCCTTCCGAGAGCTCATAAAGAATCGCACTCTCGCGATTCACAAACACTTTCCCCTCGTGTGCACGGATGAAATCATAGAGCTCACCCTTGGTCCGCACCAGTATCTCAAAGGATCCAAACCCCTCCAGATGAGCTTTTCCCACATTGGTAATCAGTCCGTAGTCGGGTTCGGCTATCCTGCACAGCTCCGCAATGTCTCCCGGATGATTGGCACCCATCTCCACCACTGCCACCTCATGCGTCCTGTTCATGGAGAGCAATGTGAGCGGTACACCGATATGGTTGTTGAGGTTACCCTGGGTATAGGCTACCTTGTACTTACGGGACAGCCCCACGGCTATCAACTCCTTGGTGGTAGTTTTGCCGTTGGTCCCGGTAATGCCGATTACCGGGATCCTTAGTTGTCGCCGGTGATGGGTTGCCAGGAGCTGGAGCGACTGGAGCACATCCTCCACCAGGATTATCCGCTCATCTGCGACTACCCCCCCAGTCCACTCATCCACCACCGCATAGGCACAGCCTGCCTCGAGTGCTTTCTCAGCAAACAGATTGCCGTTGAATCGTTCCCCTTTGAGGGCAAAAAAGATGGAGTCCTTCTCACACATCCGAGAGTCGGTGGTGATGGATGGATGCCGGAGAAAAATGGAATAGAGCTCGGCTGTCTGCATCTGTTCAGAGGCTGTTCAGGTTTGATTCAGAGGTTCAGTTTCCTGGCTATGGACTCGGGAATAGCCTCCCGGTGCAACACAATGCTCAGGGTCTTGTAGCTGACAAAAGGAAAAGAGGCATACCAGTGCCCCTTGTAGGAGCCTGTTTCTCCCCATGAATTTTTCACCATGAAGTAGCTGTTTCCCCTCTGGTCTTTGGCAATCCCATAGATCTGCATACCATGGTCATCGGTTGTGGCATAGTTGTCGAATGATTTCTGCCGCATCTCCTGGGTGATCTCTTTCTCTGCCAGCAGTTCTCTCCCGATACGGGATCTGATAGCTGCATCCCGTTCGCGGTTGCTGAGTCCGAGCCAGCGAGACTGATCACTGCCGGCATTATCGGGAGACTCCTCATCCGGCACAATAGCGATTCCTTCACGCGAAAAGCCCGCTTCACTGACATCTGATGCCCAGGCTATCGTGTAACCATTCATCACCGCATGCTCCATCACCTCCATCAGTTCATCCAAAGGCAGGTTGTAGGAAAGTGCCCAGCGCCAGTTGTCAGGCACCTCGATCGCAAAAGACTGGTAGAAAGGATGATGGGTAAAAGAGGTAAGAGAGAGATAATTCTCCTGCTTTAACCCCAATTCATCGACAAACGTGTGTGGGGTATATTCCTTCCCTTTGTAAACAAATGTTTCGGGCATCTCACCCAGATAGCTGTCCAAGATCCCCGAGATACCCGCGAACCAGACCGGCGAGAGCGTTTTGGCACCGATGATCCCGTCCATGTAACTTTTCAGTATCTTGTCCAGTTCTCCATGGTTGTGGATCTCTGATCCATAATGCAGGCCAGGGTACACCTCATCGGGCACCACACCATAGGCATCGAGGGTTTCGATCACGTCGGCAAAGGATCCACCGGGAGCGAAATTAAGGTGCCCATGTAGACGGGCATGTTTCAATGCTTTGTCCTCATAGTTTCTTCGCACAATGTACATCTCCGAAAGATCAAACTCCCCCTTTCCCATGCGAAGCAACTCCGATTCAAGAAAACTGACACCGGAAAAGCTCCAGCAGGTACCGGTACTGGACTGGTTCTTCACAGCAGTGATCCGGTTCTCTTTGATCACCTGAAACTGATACGCACCCTGCGCCATGAGCCCTCCAGTGCTCAGGAGCAGGAGAAGGAAAAAAAACATTTTTTTCATGAAAACTGTTTTGATGATTACGCTGTTCAATCGTTGCCGGGTGCAGGCGGACCGCACCCTATCACAAAGTTAAGGCAAAAAAGGGAAAAATCATCCATTTTCAAACGATACTTCATCCTATCGGTTGAAAAAAGATGTACCTTTACCCTTCATTTAATCATTGTATATGGATGACTTGACTCCAAAGAAAAAGAAGAGCCGCAAGGGATGCACCCTCCTGATCGGTGTCGTGATCCTTGCCCTTGGCATATTCGTATATGTCCGTTATTACTACGTTTTTGGTACTGGCGTAAAATCAGGCGAGTTAAACTACCTGGTTTACAAGGGTGTGGTTTTTAAAACCTATGAAGGGAAATTGATCCAATCGGGATTTCGTGCCGATATGCCAGGCGGGCTGCAGTCCAACCAGTTTGAGTTTTCGGTAGAAGACAAAGAGATAGCCCAGCGGTTGATGGTTGCCAGCGGCAAGATGGTACAACTACATTACCGTGAATATTTCGCCCCGGTACCTTGGCGTGGCTACACCAAGTTCATTGTCGACAGCATTGTAGCAATCGAAGAAAAACCTCTCACTCCATTGACGGAAGAGGAACTGACTCCTTATATCCTTGAGTCAATGTGACAGTGTGATCCATGGCAGTGAAGAAATATTACGTGGTGTGGAGGGGGGTCAAACCGGGTCTATATGATTCGTGGGAAGAGTGCAAGGCACAGGTGACCGGATTTGATCATGCCCTCTACAAATCCTTCTCCACACGCAGTGAGGCTGAACACGCCTTCACTGACAATCCGTGGAAACACCTTGCCCCAAAGAAAAATGAGCTCCGGGAAGCATCCCAATCTGACAACTCCATCATCCGGCAGAGCCTTGCTGTAGATGCAGCCTGCAGTGGCAACCCGGGACGAATGGAATATCGTGGCGTATGGGTAGAGGATGGCAGGGAGCTATTCCACGTGGGACCCATAGAAGAGGGTACCAACAACATTGGAGAATTCCTGGCCATAGTACATGCACTGGCACTGTTGCAGAAGAGCGGGAAAAGGACACCGGTATACACCGACAGTGTGAATGCCCTGAAATGGGTGGTCAACAAAAAATGCAACACGAAACTGAAGCAGACCGATCACAACAAAATGCTATTTGAATGGATTACACGGGCAGAGAAATGGTTGCAACAGAACAACTACGACAATCCTCTCCTGAAATGGAATACCAAAAAGTGGGGAGAAATACCGGCAGATTTCGGCCGTAAATAAGCCAACAGACAACACTCCATCCCACCCAATATTTTTTGTCTGGCTTATTTCCGATTACAAGCAAAAAAAAGTTATCTTTGCCCTGTAATTGCTTTCGGCGGAATGCTATTATCTATGAACGAAGGAGAGCGGTTCAGACTTACACAACAGGAGCGGATCAGGGGTGAGAAACGGATTGAAACCCTTTTTACCCACGGCAGCTCCTTTATGGCTTACCCCTTCAGGGTGGTATGGCTGAAAGGAGAAACAAGGGCAACCACATCGGTTTCGCTGCTGGTCAGCATTCCCAAGAAGAGACTGAAACGCGCTGTAGACCGCAACCGGATGAAAAGACTGACAAGAGAGGCTTACCGCCTGCACAAACAATCGCTCACCGGAGTGATGGCTGCTTGCAAAGGTAGGCTTGATGTAGCGTTGGTCTATGTGAAGGATGAGCCAGGTGACTTTGTGACAGTTGAGAAGGGTGTTGTGAGAGCGATCAGGGAACTGGGCAGAACCATTCAAAAAACCGATGAGTAAACAATGAAAGCTCTCCTGACATGGATACTCCTACTGCCTGTCTATTTCTACCGGGCCGTCATCTCACCACTCACACCGCCCAGCTGTCGCTACACGCCTACCTGTTCACAGTATACGATAGAAGCATTGAAGAAACACGGCCCAATCAGAGGGTTCTACTTGTCAACAAAGCGCATATTAAGTTGCAATCCCTGGGGAGGATCGGGTTACGACCCCGTACCGGAACCCCGCCGCAGAAAAGAGAAGTCGAAAGCAGAGGAACACTAACGTATGGAATTTTACGACGTACACACCCATCAGATTTTTCTCGAAGAGAACGATGACCCCTATCACTCGTGCATCTTCGATGTATACCCCCTTGAGTTTGAAGTAGCCAAAGAATCCTATAACCGTCACGCCTTTTCCTGCGGCATCCATCCCTGGTACTCGGAGGATAGTGACACACAAATGGCCTATCTGAATGAAATTGCTCCCAACACCCGTATCATCGCCATCGGCGAGACCGGTCTGGATCGTTTGAAAGGACCTTCCTTCGAGATACAGATACCGGTCTTCAAGAAACACATCGAGTTGTCGGAGAGACTGGGCAAACCGGTGATCATCCACTGTGTGAAAGCGTGGGAAGAGCTGATCAGGGTGAGACGCGAGACAAGGCCCACGCAGCCCTGGATCATCCATGGCTACCGTGGCAAACCGGAACTCACCCGACAGCTGATCAGGGAAGGCTTCCTCTTCTCGGTGGGGGACCAGATCAATGTCGACTCCATGCAACTGATTCCTCCCGATTCGCTCTTCTGCGAAACCGACGAGGACGACATGTCGATACGTGAAGTCTACTACCAGACAGCGCGCGCGCTCAACATGGACAAAGAACTGTTCGCATCCCGTATCGCGGAGAATGTCAGGAGAATATTCCCGGCACTGGAGCCACCCCGACCCTTTTTTCCCGACCAGGAAGAGGAATCAGACCAAAGAATGCTCCCATTTTCCAGCAAGTAAGCCGGTGAATGCCTTATGCATTCACCGGCTTGCTGTTCCTGTAAGCACCCTCCAAGAAGTCGGGATATTCAGCTGTGGTGCTTGTGGTTTTCTTTGACAAATGCCTCCAGCGCGGCTGCCATGGATGGAAAATCGGGCTGGGGTGCAAGACAATCGAGTCGCAGACCCGCATCTTCAACCGCTTTAGCCGTAGTATTCCCGAAACAACCGATGGCCATGCTCCCCTGTTCGAAGTTGGGAAAATTGGAGAGGAGCGATTGGATTCCCAACGGACTGAAGAAAACAATCATGTCATAGTCGAGCTTCTCCCCCTCTTCAAAGGTGTTGCTTACCGTTCTGTACATCACACTTTTGGTGAAACTGATCTTTTTCTCGTTCAGGAAATTGCAGATCTCATCATTGTGTTCCTCCGGAACGGGCAAGAGAAACTTCTCCTTGGCATGTTTGGTGAATGCGCTGTTGAGTCCATCAATCTTTCCGGTCTGGCTGAAAAAGATCTTCCTCTTCCGGTAAACAATATATTTTTGCAGATAAAGAGCCACAGTTTCCGAAACGCAGAAATATTTCATCGTTTCGGGGATGGTGATTTTCATCTCTTCACAGATCGAAAAGAACTTGTCCACAGCAGTGCGGGCAGTAAAGATCACGGCAGTGAAATCCAGCATGTTGATTCGTTGTTGACGAAACTCTTTCAATGAGAGACGTTCTACCTTGATGAAAGGGTAGAAGTGAACCTCCAGATGATGCTTCTCCGCAAGATCGTAATAGGGTGACTTCTCGCTGTTGGGCTTGGGTTGTGAAATCAGTATTTTCTTTACTTTACGGGCGTTCATATTCAATTCATTCCAGCAATTTCAGATATTGAAAGCAAACCTTTGTACAATAGCAACCAAGGTGCAATTTCAGTGCCGCAAAGATACACAAAAAAATAGAACCAGCCGATTTTATTTTTAACAAAAATATGTAACAACTTGATGATAATGACCAGCCGGCTGAATAGAAAGAGGAGGGCGAAGAGCATCAGGAGTCCCTCTTTCCATTCCGGGAGGAAAAGAAAACAGAGAGCCGGCAGGAAGAGGATAAGCCCAATCAGCTCGATCATACGGGCATATTGCGTGACCCAAATTCTCATATCCTCCCGAAGGAAAAAAAGAGCAATAGCCCTATAGGAAAGAATCTTCATTCCTGTGAGTAGTGAGATCACCGCCGTGATCAAACCAAAAGCCATCAGCTGTTCAGAAGTGGTAAAGGCATAGATCCCCTTCTCCCACAAAAGATGAAAAATGAGCATCCCGGCAACCAACATCGTCTGAACGACCAAAAACAATTCACCCCACGCTTCCGTACTGGTTACCTGTTCCTTGCGCATCAGAAGGGCGGGCTTTCCCATGCTGAAAATATTCCTGAAGTTTCCTGCAAAGGATGCTCCCTCCTTGCGGAATAAAACGGCGAACAACAACAAAAAGAAGAGGAAGAGCAAAAAGAAGAGACTTTGCAACGATGAGGAGAAAGGCATGGGATCACCGGGATACAACCTGCTGATCACCTGAAACGATGTGTCCATCCTGTGATCGGCTGCAAAAAACAACCTGCTGCTGTCGGTAGGAAGATATTCAAACTGACCAAAGTGGGGCTGCAAGGGGTGGGGCAACAGAGAATCCTCTTCCGCTCTCAGGAGATGAGAGGGTAGATGTCGAACGGTATCGGGGATAATGGTCAGTTGTCTCATTGAAAAAACAGCTGCCAAAGAAACAGCTCTCTCCGCGCAAATTTACAACTCTTTCCCGGTATATTTGCCAAAAGAGGGATCCCATTCGGGAAAATCCTGCAGCATGAATATCACCTCCTCGGGTGTGGCAGCCACTTGCCACATCTCACGGTAATCGTCCCGCATAAACCGTTCTGCCATCATCTGTTCAAAAAATGAGAGCAGCGGATCGAAATAGTGATCGGTATTGAGCAGAATGATCGGATGGCGGGTGAGACCCAGCTGCTTCCAGGTGATAATCTCCGCCAGCTCTTCCAGGGTCCCCATGCCGCCAGGCAGGGCTACTACCGCATCTGAGCTTCTCGCCATCAGGGCTTTCCGCTCATGGATGGTTTCGGTGACGATGACCTCGCTGAGCTGGTCATGCCCCCATCCTGCCTCGACCATAAAACGGGGAATGATTCCCTTCACTTTTCCGCCATGGCGGAGCACGGCATCATTCAGCGCACCCATCAGTCCCTGCTTGCCGGCACCGTTGACACAGGTGATGCCGTTTCGCGCAAACAGCTCTCCCAGACGGACAGCAGCCAGGCTGTAGGCCGGCCGTATCAGGTCACTGGAAGCACAGTAGACGACAACGCTATAACCCGAGTTCACGTCTGATCTTCTCCACATAATCCAATTTCTCCCAGGTAAACAACTCCACCTCAAGAACCACAGGATCAGACATATATCGGGATCGGAATAGTTTCTTCACCTTCTGGGGTGTACGCCCCATATGCCCATAGGATGCCGTCTCGAAGTAGATGGGATTGCGTAGTTTTAGTCGCTGCTCAATGGCGCGGGGACGCAGATCAAACATGGTACGGATCTTCATGGCGATCTCCCCGTCGGAAAGAGAGAGATGACTCTTTCCAAAGGTATCCACAAACAGACTGATCGGCTCATCTACTCCGATGGCGTAGGAGAGCTGGATCAGCATTTCATCTGCAACACCTGCCGCCACCATGTTCTTGGCGATATGACGGGCAGCATAGGCTGCTGAACGATCCACCTTCGAAGGATCCTTGCCCGAAAAGGCGCCACCACCATGGGGCGCTTTTCCTCCGTAGGTGTCGACAATAATTTTTCTCCCTGTGAGACCGGTATCACCGTGAGGGCCGCCTATCACAAACTTTCCGGTAGGGTTGACATGGTAGGTGATATCACCCTCGAACAGCTTGTGGATATCCTTTCTGCCCCTGTACTGTGCTTTCACACGGGGGATGAGGATCGTCTTAATATCCGACCGGATACGCGACTGCATTGCCCTGTCGGCCTCCAGCTTTGCCTCATCGCTGTCGTTACGTGGCATCTCAAACTCATCATGCTGCGTGGAGATGACGATCGTATCGATACGTTGCGGTATTCCCTCTGCACTATACTCAACGGTCACCTGCGATTTGGCGTCAGGACGCAGATAGGGCATCAGCTCCGGCTCGTTTTTGCGGAGATTGGCCAGTTCCAGCACCAGGGCATGACTCAGGTCAATGGGAAGAGGCATATAGCTCTCTGTTTCATTTGTGGCATAGCCAAACATCATTCCCTGATCACCGGCACCCTGCACCTCCGCATCCACACCACGGTTGATATCATCAGATTGCTCGTGGATGCTGGAAAAGACGCCGCAGGAGAGGGCTTCAAACCGATACTCACTCCTGGTGTATCCAATTTTCGCAATCACCTGGCGTGCCACCTCTGCCACATCGACATAGGTCTGTGACTTCACTTCACCAGCCAACACCACCTGACCGGTGGTCACCAGTGTCTCACATGCAACCTTTGACTGAGGGTCATATGCCAGAAACTCATCCAGCAGAGCATCTGAGATCTGGTCTGCTACTTTGTCGGGATGGCCTTCCGACACCGATTCGGAAGTAAAAAGATATTTCATATCGCTCTGATTTTTTTTGGGGGTGGGGCTATCTGTTCCGAAAACATTACCATGCAACCGCACAATAATGGGCAGACACTCACCCGCTAATGATTAAAAATGCCAAAAAATCGAGAAAGACAGCCGAACCGGAGCAAGGAATAGAAAGAGAAATGCACTATTCGTTTTAGCATTTTTTTCTGTGGTTGCAAGCAGTACAAATCTGTCCACATCAAATTATCGGCTACAAAGGTATGAAAATATTGAATAGGAGTCGTGCAAAATTGGTTAAATATTCGTCAGACGTTATCTCTTTCAGACTATCCTATTGGGGTACAAAAAGATGCGGAAGGTGAAACAAAAACAACGACCGACACGTTATAAAAGAGATGCATCAAACATATCTCCCAACTCTATGGAACTGCGCTCACCCGAAGCATTCTGGCTACTGAAAAACGGAATCCCTTACAACTATCCCTCACTGCGGGAAAACATTGCATGCGACATTGCCGTCGTCGGTAGCGGTATCACCGGCGCTCTGATCAGTCACACCCTCCATCGGGCAGGATACAAGACCGTTGTGATAGACAAACGGGATGTGGCCAACGGCAGCACAGCCGCTACCACATCGATGCTGCAGTACGAGATTGATGTGCCGATGCAGAGGCTTGCCGGGATGATTGGCGAGAAGGGAGCGTTAACCTGTTACCGAGAAGGAATCGCCTCTATCGAAATCCTGGAGGAATTGCTTATAAGAGAAGGAATTGAAGCCGGATTTGAACGAAAAAAGTCACTACAGGTAGCCCATTCTGAAAAAGGGGTGGCTGACCTGGAAAAAGAATACCGAACCAGGAAAGAGCATGGCTTCAGGGTTGAATGGCTATCCCCGAAAGAGATCAGGGAGAGATACTGTATGGATTCTCATCCCGGCATTCTCTCCGACGAAGGCGCATCGATTGATGCGTTTCGTGCCGCTCATGAACTGATCAGCCGCAATCACGCCAGGGGGATGCAGGTGTATGACCATACGCCGGTGAGGGAGGTTCAGCATGAGACTGATCAAGTGAAAATTATTGCCGAAAGTGGTTTTCACATTTGCAGCAAACGGGTGGTCTACTGTACCGGTTTTGAGACACTAAGGATGTTCCGCAGAAAGTACGCCGACGTGATCAGCACCTTCGCCTGCGTCAGTGAGCAGTCGTTTGGTCTTTATCCGCAACTGAAAGATCTCCTTATCTGGGATACTGCGAACCCCTACATCTATATGCGAACCACTGACGACGGACGCTTGTTGGTGGGAGGGGAGGATATACCCTATACGTACAACCCTGTTGGGGAGAAGATCAAAAACAGAAAAACAGGAAAACTGGTCAAAAAGGTGGAGAAGCTCTTCCCTGGTCTCACCTTCCTGGAGGATTACACCTGGGCAGGTGCTTTCGGGGTGACGAAGGATGGATTGCCCTTCATCGGGGAACATCCGGATTTTCCGAATGCCATCTTTGTATTGGGACTGGGAGGCAATGGCATCACCTTCTCCGTTCAGGGGATGGAGCTTGTCCTCAAAATCCTTGCCGGTGAGGATCACCCACTACTACATTATTATCGTTTCGACCGGTGAGCAAGCTCTACTAAAGGATTTTCTGATTTTTGAGATAGGCTTCCAGGTCCAGATCGGGTGTGAAATGAACCGCCTGAAACCCCAACTGAAGTGCCGTTTCAATATTGGCAGCATTGTCGTCGATAAACAAAGACTCTTCCGCTTTGAGATCATAGCGTTCCAGCAGTATCCGATACAATGCAGGATCGGGTTTGACTATTTTCTCAATCCCTGAAACCACTATCCCGTCGAGCATGGTAAAGAAGTGGTATCGTTGCATCGCCAGAGGCAGTGTCTCTGCCGACCAGTTTGTGAGGCCATACAGTTTGTACTTCGCTTTAAGCGGTTCCACATGCCGCACATTTTCTTCAATGGTACCACCCAACATCTCCTCCCAGCGGCCGTAATAGTAGCCGATTTCTTCCGCATATTCGGGGTGTTGCTCCTGCAATTCCCGTGTAGCCACTGCGATGGATCGTCCGGCATCCTGTTTCAAGTTCCAGTCGTAACGGCAGATATGCGAGAGGAAGTAGTGCATCTCCTCTTCTGTATCAAACACCCCACGATACAGATAAACCGGATTCCAGTCGATCAGTACTCCTCCGAAATCGAATACAATATTTTTGACTCGTCTCATCCTTTTTTCTGATTGTCTTTTTCGGGCTGCAAGATAGGGATATTTTGCGATAGAAGCAATCAGCGGCATACCATTCACTCGATTTTCAACAAGGATTGCAACTCTGTAACAGATCCGGTCATTTCTAAAAAAAAGATAAATCAGCCACTATCAGCCGTAAATTGTCTATTTTTGTGTTTCTCTTAAACAAGCGGCATCTCTTTGAAAGCATACATAAAACGCATTTGTTTACATGGAACCATGTTCCTCCTGCTGGCCGCCATCGTTGCTTCTTGCGGCACCAGTCGCCGATGGGCAGCCATCAGCAAGAGCAGCTCCTCATCCGGCCTGCAGGATGAACTGATTGGCTACAGCAAAAAGTACCTTGGGAAACCCTACCGCTATGCGGGCAGAGGGCCCTATGCTTTCGATTGCTCCGGCTTCACCTCTTTTGTTTTCAGGGAATTCGGGCATAACCTGGGAGCCAGCTCCACCGAACAGGAGCAGCAATTTCCCTCGATAGAAGAGAGAAAGGAACTCAGAAAAGGAGACCTGGTATTCTTCGAGGGAAGAGTCCGGAACGGGATTGTGGGTCATGTGGGCATTGTCACTGAGGTAAGTTCCGGTGGCAGGTTTCGCTTCATTCACGCTTCCACAAGCTATGGCGTCATTATCTCCTCTTCTTCTGAACCCTATTATGCCGCACGTTACCTGCGGGGAGGCAGGGTCCTGAAGGAGAACTCTCCCCTGATTGCACAAGGGCATAGCAAAGCTGCATCAGAGGAGCAAATGAAACAACCGACACTGCTTACAGCAAGTCACGCTATTCCCGCGGGCAGCAAAGGGAGTCCTTTCCGGGTCAGCGGAGACAATGGAAAAACGGTGGGCCTGGCACAGCATGACCCGTTCAAAAGCCCTCCATTGAAGCAACATCCTTCTAAAGCCCCGGATAAGGACGCTTCACCTGAAACCATCATGCAAGCTACGCTGCGGGAAGAAAACAGAATCTTACCGGAGCCTTTCGTTTCGGATATGGAGGAAGGGGATGCGGCACGACACACTGTCAGACCCGGAGAAACGCTCTATTCCATTGCCCGGTACTACAACTGCACAACCGGACAGCTTCGGGAATCGAATCCTCACCTGGGCAAAGTGTTGAAAGCGGGGGAGACACTGATCATACCGGCAAGAAGGGATAACCCATAAAGAAGATGTACGACTTACACATCTTTTGTGTACTTTTGCATCTCAAACAGATAAAACAAGAACAACTATGATAACGGCAGACCAACTAAAAGATGTGTTGGAGCGCGAGCATGCGCTGAGGGGGTATCTTTGACGTCGATGCAAAGAGCATTCAGCTAGAAGAGGAAGAGCTGCGTACCCAGTCACCCGATTTCTGGAACGATGCACAAGCAGCGGAAAAACAGATGAAGGTGGTACGGGAACTGAAATTCTGGATCAATGCCTACCTGGAAGTGAAGGCTGCTTCCGATGAGCTGCAGCTCGCCTTCGACTTCGTGAAGGAGGGCATCGTCACGGAAGAGGAGGTTGATCTGCAATATCGCGAGGCAATCCGCCTGGTCGAAGAGCTGGAGCTAAAGAACATGCTTCGCCGCGAAGAGGACAAGCTGGGAGCGGTACTCAAGATCAATGCCGGTGCCGGTGGCACCGAGAGCCAGGACTGGGCTTCGATGCTCTTCCGCATGTACCAGCGCTGGTGTGAAAGCAAGAATTACAAGACCACCGTCACCAACTGGCAGGATGGTGACGATGCCGGCATCAAAACCGCTACCCTCCAGGTGGAAGGAGAACTCGCCTATGGCTTTCTGAAAAGCGAGAACGGTGTGCACCGCCTGGTGCGCGTGTCGCCCTACAACGCACAGGGAAAACGGATGACCTCTTTCGCATCGGTTTTCGTGGTACCCTTGGTGGATGATACCATCGAGATAGAGGTGAACCCGGCGAACCTGAGCTGGGATACCTTCCGTTCTTCCGGTGCAGGTGGCCAAAACGTGAACAAGGTGGAGACCGGTGTACGTCTCCACTACTTCTACAAGGATCCTGACACGGGTGAAGAGCAGGAGATCGTGATCGAGAACACCGAGAGCCGCTCCCAAATGGGCAACCGCGAGAATGCCATGCGCCTGCTCAAGTCACAGCTCTATGAGATGGAGCTGGAGAAACGGCGTGCAGCGCAAGCTGCCATTGAGGCAGGGAAGAAGAAGATCGAATGGGGTTCACAGATCCGCAGTTATGTCTTCGACGACCGCCGTGTAAAGGATCATCGCACCAACTATCAGACATCAGATGTGAACGGGGTGATGGATGGTGACCTGGATGACTTCATCAAGGCCTACCTGATGGAATATGGCGGGGAGTAAGCTGTCATTTCGCAACAGATAGACCTCAATTTCTTAAAAAACCCTATATTTGTGCTGCTGTTTTGGATCTCCGTCAGGATGACAGGCTGGGATCAGTCCAGATCTGACTGACAGGAGGCGACAGACAGTTTTCATATGGTCAAATTTTGAAACCGAGGCAACGCATGAATCATCCTTCCTCCCTACCCTCCCTATTCCTAAAAAGCACGCTTCTCCTCGCAGCCTGTATCCTGGCATTTGCTGCACCCGGGCAAATCAGCCACGGGGGGAAGCCACTGCCCCTCGATATCATGTCAGGGATGCGCGCGCTATCCACTACCAACGAGCTGTTTGTGGAGATGCCTCCCATCAGCAATGAGGCAGAATTGTGGCGGTCAGCACAGGAGGAGTCAGGATTTAAGAGTCTCCATTTTGCCCACAAGTTTCACCGTTTTCTTCGTCCCGGCAATGCGGGCATCACCTTCCAGTGGGACAACATGAAGGTATGGCGGATTGGCATTCGCTCCAGGGGAGCCCATTCCCTCAACATCCTCTTCTCAAAGTTCAGACTGCCGCCCGGAGCACGGGTTTATCTCTACAACGGTAACCAGACCGAGATTCTGGGTTCCTACACCGAAGAGAACAACAACAGCCGGAATATTCTTCCGGTACAGCCTGTTGGGGGTGATGAGGTGATCGTGGAATACCAGGAGCCGCTGGATGCACTCTTTCCTGGTGAGATCGAGATCGGTGAGGTGAACCATGATTTCAGGGGCATCTTCCGTGCCACAGAACCACGCGATCCTCAACAGGATTGCCATCCCAACATCGTCTGCTACCCGGAAGATATTCTCCCGGGTAGCGGTGTAGTGGGACTGATCATCAATGGGACCACCTATTGCACCGGATCACTGATAAACAACACCTCGGAAGACGGAACGCCTTACCTGTTGACCGCTACCCACTGCCTGAACAATGATTATGATTTCAACAATGGCAGCAATTCCCTACAATGGCAAAAATATGGACACCGCGACAACTGGAAATATGACGAAGTCTCAGGATCAATCGTCGCATTCTTTCATTACCAGTCACCCCTTTGCCCTGCAGATATCAGGGGACCCCTGCAGATGACGATGACGGGTGACACGTCCCTGGTGATCAGCGAACAGCACGACATTTCCCTGCTGCGTCTCAGGAATATCCCGCCCGCATCGTACCAGCCCTTTTACCTGGGATGGGATGCAACCAGCGCTCCAAGAGGGCCATTTCACGGTATCCATCACCCAAACGGGGGAATCAAGAAAGTGGCAATAGAGGAGGGAACAGTAACCCTTACCTCATTCCCTGGTTCCAAATACAACATGAAACCCAATGTTCACTGGGCGGTAAGCGCCTGGGATACGGGAGCCACCGAGGGTGGTTCTTCGGGATCTCCTCTCCTGGACCGGGAGAAGCGAATCATCGGCACATTGACAGGTGGATCTTCCTTTTGCACATCACCGCGCGGACCGGATCAGTATGCCTCGCTCAGCAAATTTTGGCATCTGTCCGACTCTCTTGACAATGCCCTCCCCATCAACCACTACCTCGACCCCGCCGGTACCCAGGCTACCCGGCTGGCAGGCTTTCAGCCACAAGCCGACAATCCCTACACCAGAAGCATGAACTTCGGTGTGGATGAAAAGCCGGTCAAAACAACACATCAATCGGTACCGATGTTTGCCACCAACAATGCTTATGGCTACAGTGAGTTCGCAGAGGAGTACCATTCGAAGGAAACGATTACCCTGGAAGGGGTGTTTATCTCGTCTCCCGCGACCAGCAACATGCAAAACAATGATATCAGAATCAGGGTTTACACAGGTGAGGAGAAGCCGGAACTGCTGCAATATGAACAACCCTACAGTTACAGCTACCAGTACTACGGAAACAATGATTTCCTCACCGGAAGACGTGATATGAACCACAGTGTGGAAAACTATGTCTCATTCAATAGACCGGTATCACTCAAGGGTACCTTTTTCATCTCCTACTCCGATGCGAACGGTACTCCCGGCGGGTTTACCGTCTACAATGCGGAACCACGCAAGATCGGATCGGGAAAGGCTTCCACAGCATGGATGAAGAACAATTACGGATGGGAGCGTTCGTCGGAGAACATCGAGAATCCGGTAAACAGCTCTCTGCTGATCGCACCCTATGTGCTTGGAGAGACAAATGTATCGGTACACCCGGAGAGGGAAAAACCGGAGATAACAACCTACTATGCAGGTGAAGCAGGACGCATCTTCATTGAATCAAACCATGAATTGCTGGAGTGGGAGCTCTTCTATGTATCCGGACAGAAAATCCTCGGGGAAAGGACAGACAAAAGTATCAACAGAACCTCGTTCCCGGCGGCACATCTCCCGAAAGGAGTCTATATTGTGCGGGTAAAGACAGCCGATCACACACGCATTGCAAAGAAGGTACTGGTATTGTAGGGTATTTACACTACTCCTGCTTTCCTTCCGGGAGCTCCTCCTCTGCGAAGGCCTCCGCCTCACTGGAAATGTTGCCAGGATCAATGGATGATTCCTGATCCATGACAGCTTCGGATTCAGCACCTTTCTGCTGTTGTTCAGCACGTTCCATCTGCTCCTTCAGGTAGGTGGAGATGATATTGCTGCCCGATGGCGCACTTTCTGTCCTTTTGTATTCATTTGGGGAAGATTCCTTTTCCGCAGGCACGGGGGGTGTCACCACCTTTTTTCCTACCACCAATAATTTGCCGATTCCAATCCTGCTTGACTTCAATCCGTTCCACGATTTCAGTTGTGTCAAGCTGATCCCATTTCTGCGCGCGATGACAGAGAGGTTATCACCTTTCTTCACCCTGTAGTAGACATTTTCTCCCCCCTCATTTGTGGAGTGATTCTCCCCTGTCAGATATGCATCTGTGTTGGAACGGTGCGGGTGGTAAGTACTCCTGTTGTAGGCCAGGATCTCACCCTGTCTGTCGACAAAGGCATACATCTTCTCAGAAGGTAGGACCAACGCATAAGGTTTGAAGTTCCCGGGAATAATATCTTTTCTGAATTGCGGATTGAGTCGCCTCAGCTCTTCAACCGGGATCTCCAGAACGGATGCGATCTGATCAAGATGAACTCTTTCACTTACCTGAACAGTGTCGATAGCTGTTACCGGCCCCGAAGTATGTGCCGGGCAGATATTGTGCTCCGCATAATGATGCATGATATAGTTTGCCGCTATGAATGCCGGTACATAACCTCTTGTCTCCCGCGGCAGACGATGATAGATCTCCCAATAGTCGCGTTTCCCTCCGCTGCGGGCTATGGCTTTGTTCACATTCCCCGGGCCACAATTATAAGCGGCAATCACCAGGTTCCAGTCCTGGTATATCGCAAAGAGATCTTTCAGATACCGTACAGCCGCCTCGGTTGCCTTATAAGGATCTCTTCGCTCATCCACAAGGCTGTTCACCTCAAGCCCGTATCCCTTTCCAGTGCGCAGCATAAACTGCCAGAGGCCGGTGGCTCCCGCACGCGAGACAGCAATTGGATTGAGCGCTGATTCAATCACCGGCAGGTATTTCAGTTCCAGGGGCAGTCCCTCCCTGTCGAGTGCCTGCTCAAAGAGCGGGAAATAATAATCGCCCAGGGCAAGCATATAGCCAACCTGTTCCCTTCGGCGAACGGCATACATCTCGATGTAACGCTTCACCACACTGTTGAAGGAGAGCTCCATCACTGTCGGCATATTATGGAGCCTGCCGAGGTATACGGAGTCTGGGAAGAGCACGTTAGATCCTCTCCGGCACTCCTCATCGCTTTGGGCCAGTTCTATCTGCCAGGAACGCAGCAAATCGCTCAACTGGGCGGTCATGCTTTCCGGATAGATGATGGCATTATCGGTAAGGGTGTCACTATCTACGGGTGTCGTTTGCTGTGATTTCACAACGGCACTCATCCACAGGCTACAGATCGCTAACAGGATCGTTTTTTTCATACCGGATATCTTTTTTCGTCTAATCACCCCGGCAATCCAGTCAGGCTGGGTTGCCCTGCTTCTGCATAATTCCGGGATGGTTAAAAAGTAAAACAGAGCTGTAACCCATATGAGGAGACAGCCGCCAAACCAGTCTGCTGCTCTCTGACGACAGCAGGCTGCACCCGCATGGAAAGATCGGGGCTCATATCAAAATCAAACAGCTGGGCATCCACATAGGCATCCACCATAGCCAGCATATAGAGAGCCACGGTACCGATGATACTCAGGTCTCGGTAGTAGCGGTAATAATCTTTTCGTTTCTGCAACACATCTGTGAACCATTTCTCATCAACTGAGCCCGGATCTCTGCCGTAAGGTAGCAGGTCGTGCCACCGGTTGGTCTCAGGGTTGCTGTCCATGATATCCTGATACCCACCCAGGTAATCACGGTAGAGCCCGTTGTTCCAGGTGATGGCATAGGTAAACCCGACAAAGCCTCCGTAGAGAATCGGCAGCTTCCAGTATTTCCGGTTGTAGACCTGTCCCATACCGGGGAAGAGTGCCGAGTAGATCACGGCCTTCCGTGGCGTGGGTTTAAAAAGAGGGGCAGGAGCAAAAAAGGAATCAGAAAACCGGTCGATGAATAGAGTATCCCCTTCCATTACGGGTCGACTGCCTACAATTGTTTCCAGGCTGTCACGCTCTTGTGTGACGGAATAAGAAGCATCCTCCCGTAACAGGAGCGTATCGTTCGAAAAGGATTGACTTCTGATCTGCTGCGCCAGCGGCGGGAGATCCTGTGCCGTAAGTGCGGCAACGCCAAAGGAGAACAACAGAGCAATGAGAAATCCTGCACCCTTCATGCTGTGCTTACTTTTTCATGTTGTCGAACATCACAATCAGTCGTTCGAGCTCTTCAGGAGAATGAAACGGAATGGTGATTCGTCCCTTGCCTTTCTTGTTACAGGTAAACTGCACATCGGTCCGGAAATAGGCGGATAGATGCTGCGCAAGAGAATCAAAATCAACAGACTGAGAATGCGAAGAGAAAGAGCGACCGCTATTTTTCTTTTTGGCTACAGCCGGTTGAGCAGACACGCCATTGTCATTCTGCTCCCGCACCAACATCTCTACCTTCCGCACCGAAAGATCCTCTTCGAGGATTTTGTTGTACAGGATCAGCTGCGCCACCGGATCATCGATGGTGACCAGCGCACGGGCATGACCCATATCAATCTTCTTGTCCTTCACTCCCATCTGCACCTCGGCAGGCAGCTTCAACAGACGCAAGTAGTTGGTGACCGTAGCTCTTTTCTTGCCTACTCTCTCACTTAGCTGCTCCTGGGTAAGGGAAAGGGCCTCAATAAGGGTCTGATAAGCCAGGGCTATCTCAATTGAGTTAAGATCTTCCCGCTGGATGTTCTCAATAAGAGCCATCTCCATGGTCTCGTCGTCATCTGCAGTCTTGATATAGGCGGGGATGGAGAGCAGTCCGGCCATCTGTGATGCCCGATAGCGCCGTTCACCGGCAATGATCTGATAACGATCCTCATCCAGCTTGCGCAGGGTGACAGGCTGAATCACACCGATCGTGCGGATAGAGGCAGCCAGCTCCTGTAATCCCTCCTCGCTGAAAGCCCTGCGCGGCTGATCAGGATTGGGTATAATCTTGTCCAGATCCACTTCACTGATAGAGGAAGAGCCCTGGGTCTCACTCTCATTGAAGGTGATCAACGCATCCAAACCTCTTCCTAATGCATTCTTTTTCGCCATAGTTCATCGGGTAATGGGTGGCAAAGTTAGGAATTTTTCTCGATTAGCTCCTGTGCCAGCTGCATGTGATTGAGTGCCCCCCGTGAACCGGCATCGTACATCAACGCCGGCTTGGCATGGCTTTGCGACTCACTGAGGGTGATGTTACGCTGAATGACCGTGGTAAAGACCAGCTCCTTGAAATGATGCTTTACCTCTTCATAGATCTGATTGTGGAGACGCAAACGGGAGTCATACATGGTGAGTACAAACCCTTCAATCTCCAGTCTCCTGTTCAGCTTTGACTTGATGATCTTGATGGTATTGAGCAGCTTACTCAATCCCTCAAGGGCGAAATATTCACACTGCACAGGAATCATCACCGCATCAGCGGCAGTAAGCGCGTTAACCGTGATGATTCCCAATGAAGGGGAACAGTCGATCAGGATATAATCGTAGGAATTGCCGAGGGGCATCAGCAGATCACGCAATCGTCGTTCCCTGTTCTCCATCTGCACCATCTCCAGCTCGGCACCCACCAGATTGATATGAGAGGAGATGATGTCGATATGCTCAAACGGGGTGTGAAGAACGGATTCCTGCGGGGTGCATTTGCCGATCAGCCCTTCATAGATCGTATTGGTGATTTTCTTGATGTCGATACCCAGTCCAGAAGAGGCATTTGCCTGCGGATCGGCATCCACAACAAGAACTTTTTTCTCCATTGCGGCAAGGGATGCCGCAAGGTTGATTGTGGTGGTGGTTTTCCCCACACCACCTTTTTGATTTGCCAGTGCTATGATCCTACCCATATATCTTCATTTACAATCGCTCTCATTGTCACAAAATGAAATCCCGAAGAGGAAGCGGAAAAAAATGAAACCCGGAGTCTCTCAACGGGTTGCTTTGGAGGGCAAAATAAGTAATAAATCAGATAATTCTGTGTTAATTAATGAAAAGGTTCACTTTTTTGTTGATAAATCAAGGGCCGGAGAGGCTTTTTCCTCTCATTCCCAGATGAAATCGGCATCCTTCCCGTGACGACCCAGCAGATTGTCCTTTTCAAAGAAGAACTCCTGCTCACCAAACGCTGGCACCAACTCATCGAACCAGGTGGCCTTCCTGTCAAACTTCGCAAAGAAAGGAATATCCACCAGATTGGGATTACGGCATTGCAGAAAACGCAACACGAACACTTTCTCCCCCTGGAGTTCTGCCACACCCAGAATTTGCACCTTCCCCGGACTGGCACTCATGCTCGGACCGCGAACGGTTCGACAGACACCGCTCACGTTGCGATATGCCTTACGAAAGATATTCCAGGCTCTCTCCAACGGCACATCGAAGAACGCCTTCGATCCGGTATCACGCGCCACGAACATGTAATAGGGAATCAATCCCTGGTTGACCTGCTCTTTCCACATTGCAGCCCACACCTGTGGATCATCGTTGATGTGTCGCAGCAGGGGTGACTGCGTCCGGATCTGTGCACCGGTATTGCGAATTCGTTCAATAGCCCTCTTCACGGCATCGGTTGAGAGCTCTACGGGGTGATTGAAATGGGCCTGAAAGGCCAGATGCTTACCTGCTTTTGTTACCTTCTCAAACAGCCGGAGCATGTCGTCGGCATCCTTGTCGGTAAGAAACCGATAGGGCCAATAGCCCAATGTCTTGGATCCGATACGGATGGTGTGGATATGGTTATACTCCTTTGTTAACAGCGGTTCAATGTAGGCAGACATGATGTTTGTCTTGGCAGTAAGGGGATCGCCCCCGGTAAAGAGCACATCGGTCACTTTGGTATGCCTCTTCAGATAACGGTGGAGCAGATCAGCCTCTTTCATGGCAAATTTCAGCTCATTCATTCCGGAAAACTGAGGCCAGCGGAAACAAAAGGTACAATAGGCATGACAGGTCTGTCCCTGGCTGGGAAAGAAAAGCACCGTCTCGCGGTACTTATGCTGCATACCATGCAGCTTGAGGCCATCGATGACCGGAACATTGTGCTGCTGTCCCGCGGGATTGGGATTCAGCTTGAGGCGAATCTCATGTACCTTCTCCTTCAATCCGGCTTCATCCTTCTTGTCGAGCAGGTACTTCACCGCAGCATAGTGCTTTTTTGACAACATCTCCCTGCGGGGGAATGTAAGTGTGAAGATGGGATCGTTGGGTACATTGTTCCAGTCAATCAGTTCTTCAACGACATAATTGTTTGACTTAAAAGGCAGCACATGCCCCACTACATTAATCGCTTCTCGTTCCTCATCAGTAAGCACCTTCAATTGATCCAGGTCATTGTAATTGCGAAGAATGTAATTTCTGTATTTCTTATGTTCCATTTTGAATCGATTTACATGTTGAAAACTGCTGACCGTGAAAAAAATCCCGTAAGGGTGAGACAAGAGAGAAAAGAATGCAGTTCGGAAAAGACAAAAATAATAAAAGCGTATCAAAAAGACAAAAATATTTTTACAAATTTGCCTTAAAAGTTCAAAAAGAAAGCATATTGCTTTATTTCCCCTGAACGAAAAAGATTTTTTTTATTTGTGACCCCTATTTACAAATATAATGATTACTTTTGCAGCACAATGGGAATAACATATTCACATAGCTACCTCCGCAAAGCGACAGACCTGGTCCGACGATGCTTTTAACAAATGCAGGCAATTCTCTGCCTGTGCTTTCCCTGCTTTATGCGTCGGCCTGTCGGCGTCAATCAACAACCAATTAATTTTTTTATGTTTTAGGATGAATGTAGAAATTCATATAGCCAATAGCAGCTACATAGGGTACGCGCAGGAGATCTGCGACCTGATTTATGAATCGGCACAGGCACGCGGTACCGGCATTGCCCGACGCAGTGCCGAATATGTAGCGGAAAAAATTGATGCCGGCAAGGCGGTAATTGCCCTCGACGGAGAACGGCTCGTAGGGTTTGCCTATATAGAAACCTTCAGCCACCAGCGTTTTGTGGCCAATTCAGGCCTGGTAGTCCACCCCGACTACCGCAACCAGGGACTGGCAAAGAAGATCAAACGGAAGATCTTCGATCTTTCACGCAAGCTCTATCCCAATGCCAAGATCTTCAGCATCACCACCGGGCTGGCAGTGATGAAAATGAACACCGAGCTGGGATTCAAGCCGGTTACCTTTTCCGAGTTGACCGACGATGCGGAGTTTTGGAAGGGTTGCCAGGGGTGTCGCAACTATGACATCCTGCAGCGCAACAACTACAAGATGTGTCTGTGCACGGGACTGCTCTATGATCCCAAGGTGAAACCGATACAGGAAGCAAGTCCCTTTGCCAAAAAAGTGGTCAAACCGGTCATCAAGAGAAGAAAAACAAATAAAATGTTTAAGAAATGAAGGAAAAAGTAGTACTGGCATTCAGCGGTGGTCTCGATACGTCGTTTTGTGTACCCTGGCTGATGCACGAGAAAGGACTGGAGGTACACACGGTGATTGTGAACACCGGAGGATTCTCTGCCGATGAGTCCAGACAGATCGAAGAGCGTGCCCTGAAGCTGGGTGCAGCCACACACACCTGTATTGACGCGGTGGCTGATTACTATGCCCGCGGCATCAAATACCTGATCTTCGGGAATGTGTTAAAAAACAACACCTACCCCCTCTCGGTAAGCTCGGAGCGCTTCTTCCAGGCGATGGCAGTGCTTGATCACGTTCAGAAAGTGGGAGCACAATATGTGGCCCACGGCAGTACCGGCGCCGGCAACGATCAGGTACGATTCGACCTGGTATTTGAAGTACTGGCACCGGAGGTGAAAATTCTGGCACCAATTCGCCAGCTCGCACTCTCACGGCAACAGGAGATTGACTATTTGAAAAAGATGGGATTTGATTTCTCCTGGGAGAAGTCGAAATACTCCATCAACCAAGGCATCTGGGGTACCAGCGTGGGCGGCGTGGAGACACTGAAATCCTCCGGTGTACTCCCCGAAGAAGCTTATCCCTCGCAAGTGACAGCAAGTGGTGTTGAGCACATCACCATTGGTTTTGAGAAAGGAGAACCCACCTCATTCAATGGCAGAAAGATGGACCCGGTAGCACTGATCCACCTGCTCCACAAAACCGCCTCGAAATATGGCATTGGGCGGGATGTGCATGTGGGTGACACCATTATTGGCACCAAAGGTCGAGTGGCTTTCGAGGCACCGGCACCACTGATCATTGTCAAGGCACATCATCTGCTGGAGAAGCATGTGCTCACCAAACAGCAGCTCTACTGGAAAGACCAGCTCTCCAACTGGTATGGGCAACTGATGCATGAGGCACAGTATCTGGAACCGGTGATGCGCAACATCGAGACCTTCCTCACCGACACGCAGCAGTTTGTGACCGGCGAAGTACAGGTGGAGTTACGTCCCTATCATTTCGCGGTACTGGGCTGTTCCAGTGACCATGACCTGATGAGCTCCCGCTTTGGTGAATATGGCGAATCGAACAACTCATTCTCCGGGGAGGATGTGGTAGGCTTCACCAAGGTGACCGCTAATCCGCTGAAAATTTACTATACCATCCACGATCATGATCAAAGTTAGCATAGTAGGCGGCACAGGGTACACGGCAGGAGAACTGTTGCGCATCCTGCTGCGTCACCCCCATGCAGAGATTGAATCGGTGATCAGCTCTACTTCGGTGGGGATACCAGTGGCAGAGATACACCGGGATCTGCTGGGGGAGACAGATTTGGTTTTCACCGGAACATTTTACCAGCCTGATGTGATCTTTCTCTGTCTGGGACACGGTCTCTCACGTGATTTTCTCGGGAAAAATCCTCTCCCGCAGGGTTGCAAAGTAATCGACCTGGGCAACGACTTCCGGAATGAACCTCACTTTGATGGAAAAACCTTCTGTTTCGGCCTTTGCGAACTCAATCGTGAGCAGATCTGCCAAGCCGACTATGTGGCCAACCCCGGTTGTTTCGCCACCTCCATTATGCTGGCACTCCTGCCCCTGGCAGCGAATGATTTGTTGCAAGAGGATATCCATGTGCATGCCATTACCGGCTCTACAGGCGCCGGTAAGAAGCCGGGAGAAACCACCCATTTCAGTTACCGCGACAACAACCTCTCGGTCTACAAGCCCTTCACCCACCAGCACCTCACTGAAATCGGCAATACATTGGCTGCTGCAGGATGCAGCCAGCTGCCGCAGATCAACTTCGTACCGATGCGGGGCGATTTCACCCGCGGCATCTTCGCCAGTGTATACACCAGATGGGAAGCTCGGATAACAGAGAGAGAGATGGTAGATCGTTACAGGGACTATTATGCAGCCTCACCCTTTGTGTTTGTTTCGGATCAGAGCCTCAGCCTGAAGGAGGTGGTAAACAGCAACAAGGGATTGCTCCACATTGAGTTCCACAACGGATATATCCATATCACCTCCATCATCGACAACCTGGTGAAAGGGGCTTCGGGACAGGCAGTGCAGAACATGAACCTGATGTTCGGCCTGGATGAGGCTACGGGACTGAAACTGAAAGGAACCGCGTTCTGACAATATGAGAATGTGCCGAGGAGTGAATCAACAAATCAACGAATCAACGAATGAATCTATTTGACGTATACAGTTTATGGGATATTGAACCGATAAAGGCAGAGGGATGCAAGGTATGGGACACAAAGGGCACCGAGTACCTCGACCTCTACGGTGGACATGCGGTGATCTCTATCGGTCACTCTCATCCGCACTACGTACAGGCATTGCAAGAACAGGTGGCACGGCTTGGTTTCTACTCCAATTCGGTACAGAATTCACTCCAGCATGAGTTGGGGGAGAAGCTGGGAGAGCTGAGCGGTTATCCCGATTATTCCCTATTCCTTTGTAACTCAGGAGCAGAAGCAAACGAAAATGCACTGAAGCTGGTTTCTTTCCATACCAGAAAAAGGAGAGTGGTCGCTTTCCGCGAGGCATTTCACGGTCGCACCTCAGGCGCAGTGGCAGTAACCGACAACGCAGCCATTCAGGCGCCCTTCAACCAGGGCCACGAAGTCACCTTCCTTCCTCTGAACAACCTGGAGGCAGTGGAACGGGAGCTTTGCAAGGAGGATACTGCGGCGGTGCTCATCGAAGGGATCCAAGGAGTGGCGGGCATCTTTGTCCCGGACACTGTTTTCCTGCAGGGGGTACGCGAGCTATGCAGCCGCTATGAAACACCCCTGATCCTCGACGAGATACAATCGGGATACGGCCGTACAGGAGACTTCTTCGCACACCAGGCTGCCGGTATCCGACCTGACATCATCACCACTGCCAAGGGCATGGGTAACGGCTTCCCAATCGGAGGAGTACTCATCTCCCCCAACTTTGAAGCAAAAAAGGGTATGCTGGGAACCACCTTCGGGGGAAACCATCTGGCTTGTGCGGCCGCTATCGCAGTACTCGATGTAATAAAAGAGGAAGCGCTGATGAAAAATGCAAGAGAGATGGGCGCTTACCTCACGGATAAGCTTTCCACAATAGAGGGTATCGGTGCAATTCGTGGCCGTGGGCTGATGCTGGGTGTAACATTCCGGCAGCAAGACGCGACAATTCGGAACGAACTGCTGTCCCGTCACCATATCTTCACCGGAGGAGCCAGGAACAATGTGATGCGTCTGCTGCCACCGCTGTCGATTGGTTATGGTGAAGCCGATCATTTTTTGGCGGCACTGCAGGAGACGTTGAACAGACCAGGAGATACAATCAGCTAAACCGATAAAGAAGAGGAATATGCGACATTTTACTTCCGTACAGGATATTGGCGACCTGAAACAGGCGTTGGAGAAGGCCAGATATGTAAAAGAGAATCCTTTTGCCGACCAGGCACTGGGGCGCAACAAGACATTGATGCTGATCTTTTTCAACGCAAGCCTGCGTACGAGGCTCAGCACCCAGAAAGCAGGGATGAACCTGGGCATGAACGTGATGGTGCTCGACATCAACCAGGGTGCCTGGAAGCTGGAGACAGAACGGGGCGTGGTGATGGATGGCGACAAGCCGGAACACATCCTGGAAGCAATCCCGGTGATGGGTTCCTATTGCGATGTGATTGGTGTCCGCTCCTTCGCACAGTTCGAAAAGAAAGAGGATGATTACAACGAACTGATACTGAATCAGTTCATCCGCTACTCCGGCAAGCCGGTCTTCAGCATGGAGGCGGCCACCCGTCATCCGTTGCAGAGCTTTGCCGACCTGATCACCATCGAAGAGTACAAAAAGAGCGCACAACCAAAGGTGGTACTCACCTGGGCACCGCACCCCCGTGCGTTGCCGCAGGCTGTTCCCAACTCATTCGCCGAGTGGATGAACGCCACTGATTATGAGTTTGTGATCACTCACCCGGAAGGTTATGAGCTGGACCCGCAATTTGTAGGGAATGCAACGGTAGAATACGACAACAAGAAGGCCTACCGCAATGCCGATTTCATCTACGCGAAGAATTGGGCAGCATACAACGATCCGCACTATGGCAAGGTGCTCTCCACCGATCGTTCCTGGACAGTGGATGGCGCCAAAATGGCACTGACGAATGAGGCATACTTCATGCACTGCCTGCCGGTGCGTCGCAACATGATCGTTACCGACGAGGTGATCGAAAGCAGTCAGTC
This sequence comes from Proteiniphilum sp., assembly GCA_016839025.1. Taxonomy (GTDB): domain Bacteria; phylum Bacteroidota; class Bacteroidia; order Bacteroidales; family Dysgonomonadaceae; genus Proteiniphilum. The sequence continues at coordinate 7,153 of JADLKK010000005.1, read as the reverse complement.
GATCGTGATCCCGGAAGCAGCCAACAGGGTGGTTTCTGCTCAAACCATCCTCAAGGAGATCCTGCTCTCAATCTGAAATGTGTACGTTCATCCGTCTGTATAGTAGTAAGTTCAGGACAACTGAAAACTGATCGCTGATCGCCAATAAATATGAAAGAAAAAATATCCATCGTGAAAATCGGCGGCAACATCGTGGATGATCCGGTAGCATTGCAGCAATTCCTTTCTGACTTCCAGCAACTGGCAGGCAGAAAGGTGCTGGTGCATGGTGGGGGAGTACTGGCATCGAAGATGGCCCGCCAGCTGGGTATCGAAACGAAGATGGTGCAGGGCCGGCGCATCACCGACGAGGAGACACTGAAACTGGTTACCATGGTCTATGCTGGATGGATCAACAAAAGCATTGTTGCCACCCTTCAACAAATTGGCTGTAACGCCATCGGGCTCTCCGGTGTTGATGCAAATGCAATTCCATCCCTCAGACGCTCCCCCATCCCGATTGATTTCGGGTTTGTGGGCGACCCTGACCCGGCGAAGATCAATGTTTCCTTCCTTGCACAACTGACGGAGAGCAGCATCCTTCCGGTCTTCTGCGCCATCACACATGATGGAAAAGGCTCGCTGCTCAACACCAATGCCGACACCATCGCCTATTCTGTGGCTACCGCCCTGTCAGAAAAATACGACCCCACGCTCTATTACTGTTTCGAAAAAGAGGGTGTACTGAGGGACATCCATGAACCGGAGAGTCTGATTTTGACGATGACACAACAGGAGTGTGAAACATACAAACAGCAGGGCATTATTGCCGACGGAATGATTCCCAAGCTTGACAACGCTTTCAGGGCTATCAGTCAGGGAGTATCGGAGGTAGTGATCCTGCATGCGAGAAACCTCCTCTCCGGAAGAGGAACCCTGCTCTCCGCATCCAGGGAAACAGATTAAGCGACAATCCCCATCAATCTGATTCAATTCAATTCTCTCTCAATGAACAGCAAACCATCTACCGCCGCCAACCTGCTGAGAAAACTGGTATCCATCCGCTCCTTCTCCGGAGAGGAGACGGCTCGTGCCGACTACCTGACAGCCTTCTTCCACGAACAGGGTATCAGTATAAAACGGTACGGGAACAACCTGGTCTTGCGAAACCGGGTAGAGGACCCGTCGAAGCCGACACTGATGCTCAACTCACACCTCGATACGGTGCAGCCGACCACTGGTTACAGCTTCGATCCATTCAATCCGCCGCACTCTGACACCCATATCCGCGGTTTGGGAAGCAACGACGCCGGTGCCAGTGTGGTGGCGATGACCACCACCTTCCTGCACTTTCAAGGAAATCCACTACCCTTCAACCTGCTACTGGCATTAACAGCAGAGGAGGAGAACTCCGGTAGTGGCGGAATGCGCCTCCTCTGGCAGCAGCTACAAAACGAAGTGGATATGGCTATTATTGGAGAACCGACCGGAATGAGGGCGGCAATTGCGGAAAGAGGACTGCTGGTGATTGATGGTGAGGCCCGTGGCGTAAGTGGCCATGCAGCACGCAATGAGGGAGTGAATGCGCTGTATATTGCCCTGGAGGATATCGCTGCACTCCGGTCGGCAAGGTTTGAGCGGATTTCACCCGCGATGGGAGAGGTGAAGCTGACAGTGACACAGATTCAGGCTGGTACACAACACAATGTGGTGCCCGACCGCTGTCGCTTCGTGGTAGATATCCGCCCCACGGAACAATACAGCAACAGCGAGATCATGGAGATACTGCAACCACGGGTGAGTAGTGAGCTTACAGCCCGATCACTCACCAACCGAAGCTCTGCGACCCCTGCGGATCACCAACTGATACACTGTATCGGTGCGTTGGGCGTCGAGCGCTATACATCTCCCACCACCTCCGACTGGATGAGGATCACCTGTCCCGCGATCAAGATGGGTCCGGGCGAATCGGCACGCTCTCACCAGGCCGACGAGTACGTACTGGTCGAGGAACTGGAACAGGGTATCAAAGGGTACATCGCATTCATCACACAACTGAAAAATCATTACAAATAAAAGCTGACAACTGATAGCTAAACATAATAACCATGGCTAAAATATGGGACAAAGGCTTTGATGCCAACAAACGGGTAGAGGCCTTCACGGTGGGAAATGACCGGGAACTGGACCTTCGGCTGGCGAAACATGATATAACCGGATCAATGGCACATATCCGCATGCTTGCCGCCATCGGATTACTGGAAACAGAAGAGGAAAGGGTGTTGCGCAATGAGCTACTGCGGATACTCAGCGAGGTGGAAAACGGCAGCTTCCGTCTCGATGAGGATGCGGAAGATATCCACTCCCAAGTGGAGGCAATCCTTACCGAACGACTTGGCGAGATGGGTAAAAAAATCCATTCAGGCCGCTCCCGTAACGACCAGGTGTTACTGGACATCAAACTATACCTGAAAGAAGAGATCCTCGGGATCAAAGAGGAGGTGTTGGTGCTGTTCGAGCAGTTGCAGTGGCTCAGCGAGCAACACAAGGAGGTGTTGCTGCCGGGCTATACCCATCTACAAATTGCCATGCCTTCCTCTTTCGGGCTCTGGTTTGGAGCTTATGCAGAGACATTGGTAGATGATATGCATACTCTGGGAGCAGCCTGGCGGGTAGCAGACCAGAACCCGCTGGGCTCCGCTGCCGGCTATGGCAGCTCCTTCCCCCTCGACAGGGAGATGACCACCCGTGAGCTGGGCTTCTCCACCATGGCCTACAACGTAGTAGCAGCTCAAATGGGACGGGGCAAAAGTGAACGCATCCTCTCCCAGGCGATGGCCAACATCGCTTCCACCCTTAACCGGCTGGCTGCCGACAACTGCCTCTTTCTATCGGGCAACTTCGGTTTCATCTCCTACCCCGCTGAACTTACCACCGGTTCAAGCATCATGCCACACAAGAAAAATCCAGATGTGTGGGAACTGATCAGAGCTCACGCCAACCGTCTGCAAAGTCTGCCCAACGAAATTACCCTGATGACCACCAACATGCCCCATGGCTATCACCGTGATTACCAATTGCTGAAAGAACTGCTCTTCCCGGCCATAGAGACAATGCACACACTCCTTCAAATGACCCATTTTATGCTGCAGCATATCGAAGTGAACAGGGAAATCCTGGACAGCAGCCTATATGACTATCTTTTCACCGTGGAAGAGGTCAACAAGCAGGTCCTGCAGGGGAAAGCCTTCCGCGAGGCTTACAAGGCGGTAGGCAGGGAAGTGGAAGAGGGCTCTTTCCGTGCGGAAAAAAAGGTGAACCACACCCACGCCGGCAGTATCGGCAACCTCTGCACAGAAGAGATCAAAAAGAAAATGGAGATAGCCTCGATATGGATAAAGCAGGCATAACAAACCTGGGTCATCTCACCTTACAGGAGTTTGCATTGCCTTTGCGATGCAAACTTTTTTTTGTGGCAAGCCCAACCGCCAGCCATCTCTCATTTCACTGCCATTTTGCTACCTGATATCCCTATTTTTTTGTATTTTTGCAGTGCAATTATCCAAATTTGACAAGATCATGACCGCATCATCCGGCCGCACCGTCGGATGGCCCTGATGAGACCTGCTGATAACCGGGAGAAGATAACTGCCCGACTGGCAAATGAGAAGACCAAACCAAATTTACGATAGAGAATGAACTTACTTGAAAGCATGATTCAACGGGCACAGGGGGAAAAGCAACGCATTGTGCTTCCCGAAGGCACCGAACCGCGTACCCTGGAGGCAGCCGACAGATTGCTCCGGGATGGAGTGGCTGAGATCATCCTGCTGGGAAAACCAGAGATGATAAGAGAGATAGCCAGGGAGGCGGAACTAAAAAATATTGAGGGTGCCACCATCATACACCCCGGCGATCATGAGAAAAAAGGAGATTATACCAATCTCCTGCTGGAGCTGCGCAGCAAAAAAGGAATGACTGCCGAACAGGCATCGCTGCTGGTGGAAGATCCCCTCTACCTGGCCTGCCTGATGATCAAAAACGGGGATGCCGACGGTGAAGTCGCCGGTGCAGAGAACACCACGGGAGATGTGCTTCGTCCCGCGTTGCAGATCATCAGGACCCTGCCGGGTGTAAAGGTGGTGTCGGGGGCATTTATCATGTTCACCCAGACACCTCAGTATGGAGAAAATGGCATACTCCTATTTGCCGACTGTGCGGTGATGCCCAATCCTACTGCCGTAGAGCTGGCATCTATCGCCGTTTCCTCGGCACAAACGGCCAGGAGCCTGGCGGGTGTGGAGCCCAGGGTGGCGATGCTGAGCTTCTCCACCAAAGGGAGTGCAGAACATGAAATGATAGACAAGGTGCGGGAAGCTACCCGCATTGCCAGGGAGATGAATCCCGACCTCCTGATTGACGGGGAGTTGCAGGCTGATGCGGCACTGGTACCATCGGTGGGCAGCGGCAAAGCCCCCGGCAGCATTGTCGCAGGAAAGGCCAATGTACTGGTCTTTCCCACCCTCGAAGCGGGTAACATCGGATACAAACTGGTGCAGCGTCTGGGCAATGCCGAGGCAGTGGGACCTATACTGCAGGGGATGGCAGCCCCGGTGAATGACCTCTCCAGGGGTTGCTCCGTGGATGACATCTACAACATGGTGGCCATCACGGCCAACCAGGCCATTGGTCTGAAACAAAACAGCTAATCAAACCGGTTATGAGCGAAATGATTATTGAACCGATTGAAAGATATGGACTCACCATCTCGGCTGAGCACAGAATCAAGCCATTGTTCTCGAAAATAGGGGTGGTAGGTGCCGGTAAAGAAGGAAGAAACATCATCAACATGGCCTCCACCGCCGGCATGGAGGTGGTATTCCTGGACGAGTCTCCCGAACGGATCGACTTTGTAATGGGCGAACTGGAGAAAGTGATGAACCAGAAGATTACTGGCTGGGGCCTCACCCAGTCGGAGAAGAAGGTGATCATGAACCGGATTACTCCTACCCTCGCGTATGAGGATTTTGCCGGATGCGACCTGGTGATCGAGTGCACCCGCTACACCGAGAGCGGTCGCCGGAGCACCCCCCTGCGAAAAAACATCTTCAAGAAGCTGGAGGAGATCCTCGAAGAGGATGCCATCATCGCCACCAACGGCTCCACCATCATCATCAGTGAGTTGGCGGCAGATCTGACACATAAGGAACGGTGCGTGAGCCTCTACTTTCCGGTATCGCATCCCGATGCCCGCATCCTGGAGATTGTAAGCGGCATGTATACCTCAGAAGAGGTATATCACAAGATGGAGATCTTTGCCCGGCTAATCAACTACAAACCACACCGCATCAACGAGAGCAACGGCAATGTGAGCCTGCGGATGGTAGCCACCATGCTCAACGAGGCGTGCCAGATCCTGCTGGAAAGAGTTACCTCGCTCGAGGATATCGAGGAGACCTTCACCATCATCTACGGGCAGCGCTACGGCATCTTCCGCCTGGCCGACATCATCGGCATCGAACGGCTGGTCACCCTGATGGAGGCGATGTTCAACGACTTCGGGGAGAAGCACTACAAACCCAACCCGCTGTTGTGGAAGCTCTACCGCTCCAACCAGCTGGGAGTACGTACCGGCAAGGGTTTCTATATTTACGATGAAAACGGACAGCCGCTTTCACCCAACAAGTCTCTCTACAACTAAATAGGAAAAAAGAAGGAATGAAGATATTGGTTTTAAACTGCGGCAGCTCATCGATCAAATACAAGCTTTTCGAGATGGAGAGCAAGCAGGTGGTAGCCCAGGGCGGTATTGAGAAGATCGGCATGAAGGGATCGTTTCTCAAGTTGACGCTGTCCGACGGTCAGAAAGTGATGCTCGAGGGTGAGATCCTGGAACACCGGGCCGGAATAGAATATATCCTGGGAGTACTCCTGAGTGAGAAGTATGGTTGTATCAAATCGCTTGAAGAGATTGAGGCAGTAGGCCACCGTGTGGTACATGGGGGCGAGCGCTTCAACAAGAGCGTGCTGATCAACGACGAGGTGATCCAGATGCTGAACGAATGCATCGAACTGGCTCCTCTGCACAATCCTCCCAACCTGAAAGGGATCTATGCCATCCAGGAGCTGATGCCGGAAACACCACAGGTGGGTGTCTTCGACACCGCCTTTCACCAAACCATGCCCGACTACGCTTACATGTATGGCATCCCCTACATGCTCTACGAGAAGTACGGCATCCGCCGTTACGGCTTCCATGGCACCAGCCACCGCTACGTATCGCAACGGGCCTGCGATTTTCTGGGAGTACCCTACGGGGAACAACGCATCATCACCGCCCACATCGGCAACGGGGGATCGGTAACCGCCATCAAAAATGGCAAGTCGATCGACACCAGCATGGGGATGACCCCCGTGGAGGGACTCATCATGGGTACCCGTTCCGGTGACCTCGACCCGGGAGTGATCTCCTACATCATGGAGAAGGAGCACATGGGCACCAAGGGTATCTCCACCCTGCTCAACAAATTCTCGGGCGTACTGGGCATCTCAGGCATCTCCTCCGATATGCGGGAGATAGAGGCAGGCATCCAGGCGGAAAACAAACGGGCCATCCTGGCAATGCAAACCTACAACTACCGCATCAAGAAGTATGTGGGATCGTATGCCGCCGCATTGGGCGGTGTGGATATCCTGGTCTTCACCGGTGGCGTGGGCGAGAACCAGGCGGCCACCCGCAGCGAAGTGTGCCGGGATATGGCTTTTATGGGCATCGAGTTGGATGAGGAACTGAACGCCAGGGTGCGAGCCACCGAGGTAGTGATCAGCAAGCCCTCTTCCAGGGTGAAGGTAGTGATCATCCCCACCGATGAGGAACTGACCATCGCCCGCGATACGCTGGAAATCCTGCGCAAGCACTGAGGCTGATTCATATGTACCCAAACCCCCACAGGTAAGTGCCTGCGGGGGTTTCGTTTATTACCACCTGTTTCCCACGCCTGTTATCAGTCCGACGGCCAATCCCACCAGCAACGATACCACCACCATGGCAAGCAGAGAAATAACAAAGTAGGTTGTACTTTTTTCTTTCGGCACTTTCATGAGGGGTTGTACACCGAGATAGAGCAGGTAGAGTCCGTACAACCCGGCCAGACCGGCCAGCATGCTCAGGCTG
>JADLKK010000245.1 GCA_016839025.1 Proteiniphilum sp. | reverse complement strand
GGGACAGGTTATATCGGGCTTGCTGGGCTCCGATGCCTTTCAGGAAGCCGATGTGATCGGTATCACCCAACCCATCACCAAGTGGGCCTATCAGGTAAGGCGGGCGGAAGAGATCCCCTGGGCCGTTTCCCGTGCCTTTTACATTGCCAAAAGCGGCCGGCCCGGCCCGGTGGTCCTCGACATAACGAAGGATGCGCAGATCAACAAACTCGACTACACCTACAGCAAGACATCGTTCCTGAGAAGCTACATCCCTTTTCCTGAGCCGGAAACAGAAAATATCAAAGCGGCTGCTGAGCTGATTAACCGGGCACAAAAACCCCTGGCGCTAGTAGGACAAGGCGTGATCCTCGGAAATGCGGAGCAGGAGCTGCTGGCTTTCCTGGAGAAAGGCGGCATTCCGTTCGGCTCTACCATCCTCGGGCTTTCCGCCATCCCCTCCGACCACCCGCTCAACGCAGGGATGCTGGGGATGCACGGTAATATCGCTCCCAACATGAATACCAACGAGTGCGACGTGCTGATCGCCATCGGCATGCGTTTCGACGACCGTGTCACCGGCAACCTCAACACCTATGCCCGTCAGGCAAAAATCATTCATTTCGACATCGACCTGGCAGAGATGGACAAGAACGTGAAAACCACCGTAAAGGTGCTGGGCAATGCCAAAGACACACTGCCGCTCGTCACGGCCCTGATCGAGGAACGTAAACATTCGGAGTGGATGGAGAAATTCGGACAGTACAAAAAGACGGAGTTCGATTGCGTCATCAAGGCCGAACTGTATCCCGAAAACGGAGGTGAACTGAAGATGGGTGAAGTGGTGAACAAGGTATCGGAAGCTACGGGACATAAGGCAGTATGCGTGACCGACGTAGGGCAACACCAGATGATGGCCACCCGCTATTTCAAATCCACGCTGACACGCAGCATGGTCACTTCGGGCGGACTGGGCACCATGGGGTTCGGGCTTCCCGCCGGAATCGGGGCGAAATACGGGGCTCCCGACCGTACTGTCTGCATCTTCGTCGGAGACGGTGGCCTGCAGATGTCCATCCAGGAGCTCGGAACCATCCTGGAGTACAACATCGACGTCAAGATTATCCTGCTGAACAACAACTACCTGGGCATGGTCCGGCAGTGGCAGGAGCTCTTCTTCGATGAACGATACTCCGAGACACACCTCAAGAACCCCGACTTCGTAAAGATTGCCGAAGCCTACGGCATCCGGGGAAGGAAAGTGACCGACCGGAAAGAGCTGGACAGCGCCATCGAGGAGATGCTGTCCCACGAGGGTGCCTACCTGCTCGAAGCAGTGGTGGAAACCAAAGGGATGGTTTATCCCATGGTACCTGCCGGCGGAAGCGTTACCGATATACTGATTGGAAACGGACACAAACTCTAAACTCAACAAATTATGGAAGGAAAAACATTATATACCGTCACCATTTTCTCAGAAAATACGGTAGGGGTGCTCAACCAGATCACC
>JADLKK010000244.1 GCA_016839025.1 Proteiniphilum sp. | reverse complement strand
GAAAGCTACGAGGTGGTGATAGTCTCCTCGGGTGCCATCGCCACCGCCCGCCAGTTCGTGGAGATCAACGGCTATCAACGGAACGTCGACTCGAAGCAGGCGATGGCCGCCATAGGACAGACAAAGCTGATGGAGCTCTACGACACCATCTTCTCCACCTTCGGTCTCAACATCGCACAGATCCTGCTCACCTACCGTGATTTCGAGAACCCTGTGGCCAACGAGAACACACGCAACACCATCAAGCGGCTCTGGCAGGCAGGTTACATTCCCATCGTGAACGAGAACGACACCGTCTCCATCGAGGAGATCCTGCTGGGGGACAACGACAAGCTCTCGGCACTGGTGGCGGTGATCACCAGTGCCGACCTGCTGCTGCTGGTCTCCGACATCGACGGCATCTTCGACCGTAACCCCCACCTGCATGCCGATGCACGGCTCATCAGCGAGGTGACGGATCTGGAGAGCATCCGCAGCTATATCGAAGAGAAAGAGTCCACCCTCGGCACAGGAGGGATGTCCTCCAAGGTTCACGCGGCCGAGATCTGCATGGAAAAGGGAGTGGAGATGTGGATCGTGAACGGACAACGGGCCAACTACATCATCAGGGCCATGAACGGTGAGATTCCCTGCACCCGTTTTAAAAGGGTGGCCGGGATGAGCTGACCGGCAACAGAGCAGCCGCAACAAAAAAAAGATCAATGATGAAACATGGATTTATCGGCTTCGGCAACCTGGCCCGGGCCATTTACGAAGGATTGAAAGAGGAGGAGGGGATGACATTCGCCTATTTTGCACGCAGCGACAAAGCGATGTCCATTCCTTTCCATGAGAAGCTGGAAAAACTGATTGATCGATCAGATGTGCTTTGGCTGGCAGTGAAGCCGCAGGATCTGGCGGGAATCCTTCAGCAACTGAAGGAGTGTGACCTCACGGGCAAGACCATCGTCTCACCGGTGGCAGGTAAAAGCATCGCCTGGATTGAACGGTACTTGGGAGCGGAGCAATTGATCGTGCGCATCATGCCCAACCTTGCCATGGCCTACCGTATGTCGGTGACCGCCTTCTGCACCAACCGGCCGGGTGATGAGAAAGCAACCGGTATCTTCACCCTGCTGGGCAAGCTGGGCAAGGCGGTGGAGCTGGAGGAGAGCGGCTTCGACCTCTTCACCTCCGTCTTCGGTAGCGGACCCGCTTTTATTCTCGCTTTCATTCAGATTTTCAAGGAAAAGATGCAGGAGTTCAGCCTGCCGGGGCCGTTGCTCGACGAGCTGTTGCTCGAACTCACGCGGGGTACCACACGCTACTTCACCGAAAACCAGCAGGCACACAGCATCGAGGAGCTGATCCGCAACATCACCAGCAAGGGGGGTACCACTCAGGCGGGACTGGAATACTTCAAGACCCATGAAATCGGTAAACATTTTGAAGGAGTGCTCGATGCTGCCCGCAATCGATCGGAAGAGATGAGCCGCAACGGCGACTAGAGCCA
>JADLKK010000100.1 GCA_016839025.1 Proteiniphilum sp. | reverse complement strand
CCCCCCTGCAACAGGAGGATATCGTGACACCGGTATCATAACTTTACCTACCAAAATATTGCCTGGTCTTCGTCCGGAACCAGTGTGCTAACGTTGCGCTGCATCAGCATGGTGCCCTTGCACCTGTAGGGGAAGACCATGTTTTCACTGGAAACGGGATCTTTGTAGCGGTACTCCATCGTTAACGTGAAGAAACGCTTGATGATGTGCGGACGGTCGATATCCAGCTCTTCCTTTATTTCATACGTCGGCTCGCCAATCACTTCAAATTCCAGCGCGGGATTCTCGGCTGTCAATACCAACCTCCCTTTCTTCAGATAGAGGCCCGTGGCTTCAACTTCCGTCACCTCATCCGGTTCCAGAAATTCGCACTTCACCTTAAAATCGCCCCTGTTCTCCGCCAGCTCCTCCGTGATGCCGGCATAAAAAAATACGGTGTTTTCATCCACAACCCGGGCTTCCCGAGTGCTAGCCGTCATGTACTTGGTGGTGTTGTCCCCAAAGTAAACGTACATGCTGGCGGCATTGTAGATTCCCGAGTAATCGTTAAAGGGCATGATCCAGAGTAACGCTTTCTGCCGGCCTTTATAGGTGTTAAGCGTATAGGACGGATCGGGCAGGATAGTCAGGGGCAAGACCCATTTCTCCACCAGGTCGAGCCCCGAAAAGTTGAAGTGTATGGGAAAGAACGCCACATCAACACCGGAGGGAATCCGGCAGGTTTTCGAAGGCAATTCAAAGAACTCTTCCGGCAGTTGCTTGTAATACAGATCGCTCCGGGCAGCATACCTACCGAAGTTCAACAGGTTCAACGTATCGTTATCCACGTCGATATGGACGGAATAATCGCGGTCGTTGTTTTTTGAGCCGCTCACGATCACCGGCAGCTTATAGGTGACTTGCAGGTTATCGGGCTGATACCTTAGATAAATGACAGATACGTCATCCCTGTTGATTGGCGCTTTCAGGGATACCATCCGGGTGTACAACTCTTCTTCCCACTCGTTATTGCAGCCGCTCACCACAAAGAGAGCTCCCAGCAACAAGATCTTATAAATAGATATGTGTCTCATTATTTATTTACTGTTTATATTGAATTAATCAAAAGATGGCCATCCCGGAGCTTGTGTAAGGCGGGCATTCCGTTTCAGTTCATCGTAAGGAACGGGCCAGAAATATTTCTTCGTGGACCATGAGGTTTGCACACTGGGCACAACAACCTGTTCATGGAAGAAGTCGCGGTATTCTCTCGGAACGGTGGTGTTGCAGCCGTAGATCATCTGACTTTCTTCCTCGGGTGCGTCTTTCCAGCGACGAAGGTCGTAATAGCGCTGGTTTTCTCCCAGAAACTCAACCTGCCGTTCACGTTTGATGGCATTTCTTAATTCATCGGGATTTTGATACGGATCGCCCGTTCCAATCTCATCGAAGTTGGGTAGACCAGCCCGTAGTCGTACAGGGAGAACAGCCGCCTTCATAGCTGCAATATCACGGGACACGGTATATGTCTCGCTACCGTCCCAGGATGCTACCTGATAAGTAGACGTTAATTCATTGAGTGCTTCGGCATACATAAGCAGGATATCGGCATAACGGATGGCCGGATCCACCTTCGGATATACCGTTCCGTCCTTGTAACTTTCCTTGGGGTTTACATACTTCATCATGCCTATGCCAGTGGGTATCCACCGGTCGTCAGTACTCACAATCTTCCGGCCGTCGTCTTCCCCGTAATAATAAAACGTCTGAAAGTCGCGATTATTGGCATCCTTGGCGCTGGTACAGGCCCAATGCGCACCATTGAAGGCTACCGAAGCGTAAAAGCGGGGCTCCCGGTTGGCATATTCGAGCCAGACATCTTTCCTTAAATAGGGGTATTCGCCGTCGGCCTGCGTGAAGCCTTTCAAGCTGGTAGCACGGTCGAACGGTTTTCCGTCGTTCATTGCATAGGCATCGCACTGTTTACCCGTGATGCCGTGGCAGTTCCATCCGCCTGCCTTGCTGACAGGCATCTGGTGGCGAGACATGGACTGAATGCCATATTCGTCGTGTAACTGATTATCCCCACGCGAGAAGATAAGTTCGGGGTTTTCCGATACGTAGAGGTCGCCGTTGAACAGGGCACGGTAAGAATCGAGCGGATCGATATCCTTCCATCCCCCATCCTTCCATCCGCGCTCCGAATATACCGGATGGTAAGGCGGTTCAATTGTTTTGGGATAGGCTCCCCAAAGTCCTCCGCTGCTGCGTTTGGGTGCCACATAAATCTCATATTTGTCCAGTCTGATCACATCGAGGGCAGCTGCAGCGGCTTTTGCCCATTTCTCCTCGTCGTACTCCCCGGAAATAAGTTCTTTGCCTGTATCATCGGTGAAAGAGGACATATCGGGATTACCATTCATCAACGGACTGGCAGCGTAGAGATAGGCTTTGGCACGAACGGCCAGTGCTGCCCCTTTGGTGGGGCGTGATGCATTGCGAGAACTGCGGTCACTTTCCAGAAACTGTGCCGCCAGTAGCATCTGTTCAGCAATATACTCGGCGCATTCGTCGTACGTGCTTCTGGGATAAGCCAGATCGCTGTAGGGCGCTTCATAGTCGAGTCCCTCGTCGGGTAGAATGGGCACCGGCCCGTATTTCCTCAACAACAGCCAGTAGAGGTAACCGCGGATAAAGTAGGCCTGCCCCTTCAGATCGTCGCACATCTCTGCGCTGATCTCTGCACCCGGGTGGACATGTTGCAGGAAGATGGAGGCCTGGCGGATACCTTCGTACGACTGATCCCAGGGACGGGCAATCAGGGCATTGACATTTCCTCCGTATTGGGGGCCGTACTGCCCGAATTTATAGTTGGAGTATGAGATACCGGCACCACCTTCCGTGAAGATCATGTCATCGGAGTAATTGGTGAGGGTAAAGCGTACGTGTCCGATCTCCAGGTTATAGGAAAGAAGCTGGTAGTAGGCGTTGGCCAGCCATTGCTCGGTATAGTCCCTGCTGTTGAAGATGCGTTCCAGGTCCTGCCGGTCGTTAAAATAACGCTCCACATCGAGGTAATCGGAGCAGGACAATACAAAGGTCCCGATGCAGATTATTACGCTGAATAGTATATTTTTTCTCATCTTTTTTTCTATTTAAATATTGACTGTTAACCCGAATGTAATTGTTTTCCCCAACGGATATTTCATGCCGTTGGAGCTTCCCATCTCCGGATCCCATAATTTGAATTTCGAAAAAGTCAGCAGGTTTTGCCCAATAATATGTATCCGCACCTTGTCCATAAACATCCGGGTAGTCAATGCCTTGGGCAGGGTGTAACCCATCTCCAGCGTTTTCAACCGCAGGTAGGAGCCGTCGCGCAACCAGTAGGTAGAGGCACGGTAGTTGTTGGCGTTGCCACCATAGCTCAACCGGGGATACTCGGCATTGGGGTCTTCATTGACACCCAGTATCCAGCGGTTGGAGTTGGCCATCTCTTCGAGGATGTTGCCCCACTCTCCGTTGACAAAAGGATAAACGGTAAACCCGTTGATGAAGAAGTGGGATTTGCCCGCCCCCTGGAAATGGAGGTTAAAGTCAAAACCCCTCCATGTGGCAGAAAGGCCGAGGCCGTAAATAAGGTTGGGCCGTGTGGTAGAGCCGATGGGTACTATATCATCGTTGTTGATGATGCCGTCTCCATTGATATCCTTATACTTGATGTCGCCGGGCATGACGTCCCTGCGATCACTGAAGTCCTGGCGGGGGCTGTTGCGGATATCTTCATAATCCTTGAACAGGCCCAGGGCGATCAAACCCTTTGCCTGATCCACACGATAGCCGGTGCGACGGAGGTAGGGATAACGGTTCACCATCTCATCGGCTTCGGTGATCTCGTTCTTGCTGTAGGTGAAGTTGCCGCGGATCTGCAGCGCCACATCGGCCACTTTCTGATCCAGCTTAAAGTTCCCATCGAACCCGTTGGTCTTCACACTGCCCACGTTGGCGGAGGGGTTGGAGCCCTGGATACCCACCATATCGGGCAGATAGGATCGGACCATATAGATGCCGTCCCGCTTTTCGTCGAAGTAGTCGACTGTCAGTCCAAACTTGTCTCCCCACAAGTAAAGGTCTACTCCCAGGTCGTGTTTTTTGGCAATCTCCCAAGTGACGTTGTTGGAGGATACCCGGGTATAGGTCAATCCCGGATAACCGAAAGCACTGTTCAGGTCGCCCCAGTTGTAATAAACATCCTGATCGCCTGCCGGTGTGTTCCTGCTGTAGTTTCCGAAATCGGCCAGGTAGGGAAAACGGGATGAGGAGTTATCGGTTCCCACTTCACCGTAAGAATACCGGATCTTGAGCATTCCCAACCAATCCATACGGTCTTTCACAAACGGCTCCTCCGCGATGTTCCACGCTGCAGAATAAGCGGGGAAGAATCCGAACTGATGCCCCTTGGCAAAGTTCTCCGAACCGTTATACCCAAAATTGAAATTGAAGAGGTAGCGGTTCTTATATCCGTAAGAGAGGTTTCCGGCCAATCCCTGATGACGGCGTGCGATACCCTCCATGATATTTCCCCCTATGCCGGAAGTGTTCACGTAGTTATCGTGTGTGTACTTAAGCACACTGCCCACGTTGTGGTCATTGAAGTTTCTCCCGTAAGACATCTCTGCCTCAATGAACTCCTTTCTGTCGCCCGATGCAGAAGATCCCTGTGACATCAACCGCTCCGGAACCAATCGGTTAAAAACAATCCTTCCGTCGGAGTCCCTTTGCCGTTCGGCTCTCCACATCTCCGGATTTTTTCGGCGCTGTATGTAGTTGTAATTATAGGTATCATACCCGAATCGGCCTGAAAATTTTAACCCTTCGGTAATGAAATCCAGTTTCTGTTCTAACGTCACATTGGAATTGATGGTATTTTGCCATATCTCGGAGTATCCTGTCTGCGTAGCGGCAATCCACGGGTTGTATTTTCTCTCCCACGACTCAGCATCTTCGCCCTGCATGATCGGCACATATCCGTTGGAATACATCACCGGCATGGTAATGGGGTTATAGCCAAACACTGAATACCAGATGTCGTCAGTACTGATTGCCCCGGAACGATTCGATTTTTCCAGGGCCCCTCCGATACCTACCTGAATAAGGGTGGAGGTAGTCAGGTTCATATCCATGTTCAAACGATAGTTATAACGCTGATAATTGGCATTGGTATCGTATTCCTTCATCGTCCTATCCACATGGTACATGCCTCCCTCGTCGAGAAAGCTGCCGGAGAGATAATACCTTGCCTTGGCTCCCCCACCTTTCACACTGACTGAGGAACGATACATCGGAGCACCGTCTTTCAACAAAAGGTCCATCCAGTCCACATTGGGATAGATGTCCGGATCGAGCTGTTCACCGATCATCATCAACTCCTGATCGGTATAAACCGCTTTCTGATTACGAGTGGTACGGGCTTCGTTAGCCATGGAAGCATAGGTGAGCCCATCCACGAATTTGGGCGTACGGGTACGGGTAGTCCAAGTATATTCCGATTTGGCGTTCACCTCTACTTTTCCCTCCCCTCCTCTTTTTGTATTGATAAGAATAACCCCGTTAGCGCCGCGTGACCCGTAAATAGCGGTGGCGGAGGCATCCTTCAATACGGAGAACGACTCTATATCCTCGATGTTGAGTTCATCCATGCTACGCTCAAACCCATCGACCAGGATAAGGGCACTGGAACTGCCCCCGAAGGTTGAAATACCGCGGATCCAGAATTCGGATGTGTTGGATCCCGGCTGGCCCGAACGTTGCATGGCCATCACTCCCGCCACGTTCCCGGCAAGAGCGTTAGTGAGGCTCGACACGGGTGTCCTCAGTGTACCCACTTCTACGGTAGTGATAGCTCCCGTGACGGTCACTTTCTTCTGCGGGCCCATTCCGGTGATGGTCACCTCATCGAGGGCGGTCGCTTTTGATTCCTGCATCGTGATATCAAGTATCGTATCTTTATCCTTTACCAGGTGCTCCTGCGTTTCGTAACCGATGTATGAGAAAACAAGATATTGAAAAGGTTCAATCTTTATCTTGTAATTCCCGTCAATGTCGGAAGCTACTCCCAGTCCCGGTTTTTCTTTTACGATAACCGTGGCACCGATTAACGGGACTCCTTCTGCATCGACAATGGTTCCGGTGACTTCCACACTCTTTCGTTGAGCAAAAATGCTCGATGCACAGATCATGGTACATATAGTGGATAGTATAAATTTCTTCATTTTTTTCATGTTTTATTCCTTTGGTTCATTCTACGGAGATGGTGCGTATCCGTTTGTTTTCGCGGTCGGCCACGTAAAAGATCTCCTCTTCCTCGTCGTAACAGATACCGGTAGGCTCCCGAAAACGAGCTGTCTCACGAGCATCGCCGTCGATCCAACCCCAAACTTTCCCATCGACGCCCACACTTCCCCGTCCCGCAAACGTACTG
This sequence comes from Proteiniphilum sp., assembly GCA_016839025.1. Classification (GTDB taxonomy): domain Bacteria; phylum Bacteroidota; class Bacteroidia; order Bacteroidales; family Dysgonomonadaceae; genus Proteiniphilum. The sequence continues at coordinate 1,745 of JADLKK010000100.1, read as the reverse complement.
ACTTCGCCGTCAGGGGTTACTTTCCTGATGGCATTGTTATTATGATCGCACACATAGAAGTCATATACATCCTCCTTACCCTGTGCTTCGTACTCTTTATTCTTCACGAACACTCCCTGTCGCGGGCGACTGAACCGGGCTGAGCTTCCCGGAGCATCGACATACCCCCCGCCGCCGCCGATATCACCTACATGAAGTACGGATGAAACCAGTTCTTTTTTTGTTTTATCGTAAGCACAACGGTAAACACCATTGAATCCGGTCATGTACACATACAGATCATCGGGGTGCCGGAACATGAATACATGATCGCTGGAGTTGGCCCTGACGCTGAACAATGCTTTTCCGTCCCACATCCCGCTACTCTCGTCAAAGACCTGACGGGCTTTGTACACCTCGGACGATTGCCAGGTGTTGTAGAAGATGGATCCGTCGCTCATGGATACGGCTGAATAGGAGCATTGGGCGTACAAATAGGGATACACTTTACGGAATCCCTCGTTACGCAGCGCATAAAACATATTTGGCATCTGATGACGATCATTCCAATTTCCACGGCCGTTGTCATCCACGAAAAAGAGGGTATCTCTCGTCGGTGTGTCGAACAACATCGATTTTACCTGATGCACGCCTGCCTGTCCTTTCATGAAAACGGAAGAGACCTCTTTTGTCGTGAGGTTGATCTTCCGCAGGGCTGCCAGGTTCTCCTCATCGATACAATAGATGATTTTATTGCCCTCATCGTCAATGTCGAATTCCAGCCACCAGGGGTGTTGAAACTCGGCCTCCTCAAACGATCCGTTGATGATGCTCGACGAGTTGGTTTGAGGGTCTACTTTCCCGGTCAGCGTATTCACCTGCAAGGCAGCCTGAAGTGTAAACAGATCTTCGAAGGTATGTTCCTTGATCATTTTTCCGTCCTGGTCCTTGATACGGACCACCACATCGCCCCTGCCAGACCGCCGGGGTACCATCGCACAGATCTTTGTTCCCGATGAACCAATTACGGGGGCTGCTACACCACCAATGAATACTTCAATTTTCGATACATCCGTACCGAAGTTGCTTCCTTCAAAAAAGAGAAGCGTACGTACGGCTCCCTCCTTCGGAGAAAACCCGGAAAAGAGCACCGGCCTGGAAGGATCAGGGGGTGTCACACTTTTGGGCCCTTCGTACCCGCCTTGCTGGCTACATCCCGTAGCGGTAATGGCTACTGTCATGCATATGACTAACAACCATACAAAAAAATTAAATGATACGGGCAACTCACATGCAGTGATTAACAGGAGTTTTTTAAAAATAATTTTTTTCATGAGTGTCTAATGATTTAATAATGGCCCATCAAATGTTAATTTAGCTGAATGACAACAGGCGAATGGGCTCAACGATGAGACAAGATTTATAAATCAGGGGCAAAATTAAAGGTTAATGATTTCTAAATAAAAGAATTGAAGTTGACATTTACTTTTAACCATTTGATTTTTACTGTCTTTGCAAAAGTGAGCTCTTGTTGATTACCGAAAGGGCGAAAAGCCGCCAGCGGACATAGTAATTTTTCGCTCATTCAGCTTCTTAAATTCGTTCTCTCCATTGAGCATGGCAACATCGTTTAATGCTGATTTGTCCAAATAATATGCTGAATTAGCTTTTTATAAGTTTAAATTTAGGTTTGAAAAATTGCCTGTTTTGTTAAAAATGTATACTTTTACGGAATAAACAGAGGTATCATGAGAAAGAAAAGCGCG
>JADLKK010000099.1 GCA_016839025.1 Proteiniphilum sp. | reverse complement strand
CAAAAATCGATAATTTTTTCTCATCTTTGTAATGATTTTAAAATACTTCTGTTTTAAGATTATTCTCGAAAGGGTGGGATCTGCCGGATTCCTCCCTTTCACTGTTTTATCGCAAAACCGATCTGCTCCAAATCATGTTTGAGCGCATCGGTTTCTTGGTGTGTAAAAGGGGAGAGCGGAAGACGACACCCCCCACACTCTATTCCGATCAGGTTCATGATGGCTTTGCCACCCCTGACGCCGCCGCCATAGCGGATGATGATCTTCACCACCTCTATGGAACGCATTTGTAGTTGTTGCGCTTTTTCCAGCTCATTCTCTCTCACTGCTTCGATGATACCGTGGTAGACCGGTGAGAGGTAGTTGTAGGTGCTTCCCACGCCTGCCACCACACCCAACGATAATCCGCATAGAAGTGTCTCGTCGTAGCCGTGCAGTACTTCAAAAGCCCCGTTGTTCAGATGGATACACTCTGCCATCTCCATCATGTTGTTGTGGGTGTACTTTACCCCCGCAAGGTTGGGCATCACTTTCCTCCCCTCTTCCAGAAAGCGGGGTACGGAGAGGTCGACACCGGTCATGGCCGGCATGTTGTAGTAATAGAAGGGGAGTGTTGGTGCCGCCGCGGCCACCGGCGTGAAGAAGGCTGTCAGCTCCCGTACCGTTGTGGGCCTGAAGAATGAGGGAGCGATAGCGGCGATGCCCCATGCGCCGGCAACGGTAGCATGTGCTGCCAGGAGGGCTGCCTCCTGCTGGCTGTTGCTGCCCACGTGGGCGATCACCTTGAAGCGGCCGTCAGCCGCTTTTACCCAATGTTCGAGGATCTTTTTCCGCTCATTGATGGTCAATGAGGCAAATTCACCGGTTGTGCCGCAGACAAATACGCCCTCGATCCCGTGCTCAGCGATATGTTGCGCATAGGGTGCGATGGCGGGGCAGTCTATGCTGCCGTCGCTTCTCATGGGTGTGAAAGTAGCTGCGACCAACCCGTTCAATCGTTCTTTGTTCTTCATAATGTTTTTTATCTGGCTGCCACTTCCTCTTCATCTCTGCAGGGTGAGAGGAAGCGGTATCGCCACAGTAAATATTGTGTGATACGAATGCGATCAAGAAACCGTTAGAGATAGCGGTTTTGTCTTTTTTCTACTGATCGGTTGTTCTTCTCCCGGATAAATATCTTGTATACTTCGAAATGTTGTTCCAGGGCTTCACGATAATGCTCTTCATCGTGCTCTTTCAGGTGACGAAGCAGATCCTGGTGGGTGATAATTCTACCCTCCTCCTTCAATTTTACATTGATGGGTGCCAGATACTCCCGAAACTTCTCTTTCACAAAGGTCATAACAGGATGTACGATGTTTTGAAACTCAGCAATGGTCCTGTTCCCTGTAATCTTGTAGAGTTTGGTGTGAAATGCAAATTCACTGAAGGGTGCATATTCATTGTTTTCATACATGATACCTACGTTCACGATCTCCTCCAGTTCCGCTATATCTTCCGGGGTGATGTGGAGAAATATCTCATGGCAGATCCCTATCTCCAGGGCTATCCTGAAACCCAGGATATCGAACAGGGCATCTTCACTCAGGATGCGTGGATCCACCACCCGTCGCATTCCACCCAGGATGGAGGGCTCGGTAAGTACCATTCCCCTGCGGGTGCGTGTTTCAATCATTCCCATCATCTTGAGACGGCTCAGTGCCTCTCTTAATACGCTGCGGGCTACTCCCAGCGATGCTGCCAACTCCATCTCATTGGGGATGTGGTCTCCATTCTTCAGATCCTTTTCCCTGAAATAGTTGAGTAGCTTGTCCTCTACCTGATCAACCAGGGTGATGGAATTATTTTGTATCTTAAGTCTTTCCATGGTGACAATTCTAATTTGTGAGTCATGTCATATTTGTCGGACAAATATAGATGCTTTTTGGATTGATTGTATCGACAAGTTGCAAATTTAACATAAATAGTCGCGAAATTAAGAAAAATTCAGCTTTTAGCGGTCAGCTTTGTTGATGCAAGGATAAGATGATCAGTTGAATGGGATTGGACTAGAACCGCAGAGTGCCGCCCGTAAGGGGGCGTACCCTGGGCTGTTCCTTCATCAGCCTGCGTCCCAGCTGTTGCAACGATCCCTCCTGGCGTATCCTGCCGAACTGATCGGCGCGGTTGATCACCTCCTCCGGCGACCTGCAGGAGTGGCACTCATCCACCAGGTAGCTGTGCCCCAGCTCCACTCCCTCATATTGGTAGGATACCCGTTCAAAGGGATGACGCCCGTTGCGCGTGGGGAGGATCAGTATGCCGGGGTTGGTGTGTACCCTGCTGCTCCAGGGACCGCTGCTGGCGATCGATGTGCCGGCTGTTCCCGGTTGGGGCTGTAGCGTAACGGTGGTGTCGATGTGGGAGATGGCATGGGTCGCCTCCGGAAAAGCGGATATCGTTTCGCTGTTGAGGATGCCTGCATGTGGCATATCATCACCGAGCAGCATCGTTACCGTTCCCCGCATTTCACGCACTTTCCCCGAGAGGTCGGTTGTCTTGTTGCGGGCTGTAGGGGCAGACCCTACTGGCTCTGTTGACCTGTTTCCACGGACTGATCCTCCTGCACCTCCGGTGCCGGATGTCGCGGCCTGAAGCTGCGCCACTCCCGCCTCCCCCACCTTGAAACCGATCGCTCCCCGGTATGCCAGCAGCCCGGCATGGAAGGCTTCCACGCGACGGATGATTTCCTGGTGGGACATTGTTGTCGCCATTCCCCGGTCAACGTTCTGCCGGAGCATGCCTGGAATCGCCGAGGGTCTGCTGCTGTCTGCCGGTGAGGAACCGGTTGCAGAGGTGTACTTGCTACGGGCAGCGGCGACTGATCCGTACGCCTTGCCGGTATAATAGTCGACTGCCGTGAGGTTGATCCCGCGGAACGGGAGGGTGGGTCTGACCGGCGGTGAGGCGTTGTTGGCGCCCTCGGGCTGGATCGCTACCAGGTCTCCCTTTCTATCCCCTTTACCAGGAAGAATCCCCCCGCATCGGAGCTCCCTGAAAATTGCTCTGTACGTCCGTTGGGACGGGTCACCACTACTTCGAAGGGGCCTGCATATGGTTCATATTGATCGTTCCCCTGTTTGCGCCTGATTACACCTGCCACATGGTCACCCAGCGCACACACCTCCTCCATCCCGATCAGGAAACCTGCCATATCGGGCTTCTGCAGCTTCCAGAGGGAGTAGTACTCATCCATCAGGGTGAACTTCTTGCTGATTACCTTGCCGCCGGCCTTCATTCGTACCCCCACATCAGCTGAAAGGGTGGTGAGGTCACTCTCTATTGTTCCCTCCATTCCCCCGCGCAGGTAAATATCAAGCACCTTGTATGACTTTAGCTGCAGGGTGGCCGCACAATGCAGTCCCGCGAAGGCCCTGAGTTTCGCCTCTGCCTCCAAAGCCACTTCACAGGTGTGGTTGAACCAGGAGGCATTGTGGATGGAGGTGGGCAGGAACCAGCAGGTACCACCCCTTGCCCCCAGCCCCACATCGATCGTCTGCTGCAGGTCGGCAACCAGGGTGATCTCCCCCTCCATGTTCACCACGGCGTAGATCCCCAGCTCACCCTTGCCAATCGTTCCGGCGGGGATCTCAGTGCCCCAGAGCAGGACTTTCTTTTCATCGGCGATCTTCGCACCAACGCGCACCCGCAGATCTATCTGTTCATCTGTCTTGAAGATCAGGCTATAACCGTAGTGTTGCTGTAAGAGCGACCCACTGCAGGAGCAGCAGGATAAGCAGGAGCCGGGTTGATATTTCTGTCGACATGTGACAATACGCTTGTTGTTGGCAGATGGTGATCGCTATGCCAATCGGCGATGTGCGGAAGGAATTCATCCGGTTCGGTAAAAATAATCGCTTTTTCCTTAAAAATTACCAAAATCACCGGAACTTTTTTTGTATTTGATGAAACAGGGTTATATTTGCAACGATGTTGCATTTGATATGCCGTTGCGATGTTGTCTTTTTCGATGCCGGAACCGGTTTTCGGCTATTTCATCCGCTGATTATAAAATAGTTGCGATCTATTTTCATCGCAAACGTAATCGCTCCACCGGTTTGATTCTCTTTTGCCGGGGAGGCTCCATGGCGGCAGGGTATAGATTTTAAAAACATCATCGGAAAGAGGAATTAAAAATTGAACAGAATGATGACCGTAGAGGAGATCCTGCAGCGGAATGAACTGAAGAACACCGCCTGCAGGAAGTATATTGTGGGAGAGCTGCTGGAGAGCAGGGCGGCGATGTCGGAACAGGAATTGAAGGGGAGTTCAGACCTGTTCGACCGGGTTACCTTCTACCGAACCCTGAAGACGCTGGAGGAGCATGGGGTGATACATCGCATCGTGCTGAACGATAACACGGTGAAGTATGCGCTCACGCGTCAGAAGCAGGGGAATGCGCACCTTCACTCTCATTTCCACTGTGAACAGTGTGATGAGGTGCTTTGCCTGCGCGGTAAGAGCCGCTTTGAGACTGAACTTCCCAAAGGGTATTGCCAACATGAGGTGTTTGTGGTGATTGAGGGGGTCTGTGCCAACTGTAACGTGAACGCTTATACGCTCCTCGCATGTGATGAATAGTTGCCTGTAGCAGGTATTTCTGCATAACGATGACCAGATGAAAAAAATGATATGGCTGCTGTGGATGACGGCAGCGGTTTTGGGTGTCAAGGGGCAGGGGGTGTCGGTGAAGGGTTATGTGCACTGCGCGGAGCATGACCACTACCTGCCGGCGGCCTCCATCCTGCTTCAGCCGGGTGAGCGACACCTGCAGAGCGATGAGAACGGTTTCTTCTCGCTGGATGAGCTGGAGCAGGGCAACTACCTGCTCACCGTGCAATTCATCGGCTATGAGACATTGAATCTCTCCTTTTCATTGCAGCAGGACACTTTGCTACACCTGCATTTGCATCCCTCGGCGTTGCTTTTGAAAGAGGTGACGGTGGAGGGCGAGCGGCAACAGGAGCAGACGCTGGCTCCTTCACTGGCGGTGGAGGAGCTGGGACGTCTCTTCCTGATGCAGGAGAATAGCGAGAGCTTCGCCAAGACGCTGGCTGCCCTGCCGGGGATCTCCTCGATGGATATCGGTGCGGGTTTCGCCAAGCCGCTGATCCGGGGACTGGGCTTCAACCGCGTGGCGGTGGCCGACAGGGGGATCGTGCAACAGAACCAGCAGTGGGGTGCCGACCATGGTCTGGAGATCGATCAGTACGACGTGGACAACGTGCGGGTATACAAGGGGCCAATGTCGCTTCACTATGGCTCTGATGCGATGGGGGGCGTGATCGAGATTCTTCCCCCGCGGCTGCCGCGGCAGGAGGGGGTGCGGGGCGACCTGACGCTGACCGGAAAGAGCAACAACGACCTGACGGGTGCCTCGGTAGCGGTCAGCAGCAAGCAGGGGAGCTGGTACCTGCGGGGACGGGCCACGCTGCAGCGCTACGGCGACTACCGCGTGCCGACAGACACGGTGACCTACCTCACCCGTAAGCTGCCGCTGCACGACCGGCGGATGAAGAACACGGCCGGCAGGGAACAGAATCTCTCCCTCTCGGCCAACTATGGGGGCGACCGCCTCGATAGCTGGCTGCATGCCTCTTATGTATTTGGCAAGAACGGATTTTTCCCCGGGGCACACGGCGTGCCGTCGCTCGACCGTCTGGTGCCGGACGGATCGGTGCGCAACCTGGAGATGCCTCTCAGCAGCTCCGGACACCTGAAAGTGATATCGAACCATAGGATCAAACTGAAAGGGGCGACGCTGCTGGCGGACCTGGGGATGCAGCAGAACAGACGCAGTGAACGGTCGCCCTTCCACACGCACTACGGCAACCAGCAACCGCCGGCAACGGATCCCGATCTCGAGCTCCATTTCCTTCTCAACACCTATTCGCTCAACAGCAGCATCCGGTGGGACGAGGAGAAGCGTTGGCGCAAGCAGGCGGGCATCGCCGCGGAGCTGCAACACAACAGGGTGGGGGGCTACTCCTTCCTGCTGCCGGCATACGACCGTCTCACGGGGGGCGCCTGGTGGATGAACGAGGTAGTGGTGAGCGACCGGCTCACCGTCACGGGAGGGGCACGTTACGACATTGGTGCGCTCACGGTAGAGGGTTTTCACGACCCGCTGCTGGAGGAGTACCTGCTCTCGCAGCAGATGGACGCCGGTGAGGCAGCGCGCTACGCACTGCGGGCGGAGGAGCTGCAGCGACGCTTCGGTGACTGGTCGGGTGCCATGGGAGTGGTCTACATACCTTCGTTAAAGCATACCTTCAGGATGCATGTCGGTAAGAGTTACCGTTATCCGACGGCTGGTGAGCTGGCAGCGAACGGGGTACACCATGGTGCCTTCCGCCACGAGCAGGGAAACAGCACGCTCACCCCGGAACGGGGCATTCAGTGGGACGGGGCATACCGCTACCGGGACGACCGCTGGGAGGTGTTGGTGAGTCCCTTCCTGTCGTACTTCGGTAACTATATCTTCCTGGAGCCATCGGGCGAGTGGTCGCTGCTGCCACACACCGGTCAGCTTTACCGCTACCGCCAGTCGAAAGCTGTTACCGGAGGCGGTGAACTGGAGGCTACCTTCCGCTTCACAGATCACTGGCAGCTGGGAGGCGAGCTGGAGATGGTGCGTAACCAAAACCTGAGTGACCGCTTTGCACTTCCCTTCTCACCGCCTGACATGGCGACGGGCGAACTGATCTATATGGACCGGGGAGCGGGGATGCTGGCGCAGTACCGCCTGCGGCTGGAGTTCCGGCAGATATTCGACCAGCGGCGGGTGGCGAAAAACGAGGAACCGACACCCGGAGCATCGCTCTGGAACCTCTCCGCACACCTGCAATGGCGGTTCGGTGGGCAGCGGGTGATTACAGACCTGCAGGTGCAGAACCTTTTCAACACGCCCTATCTGAATCACCTGAGCTTCTACCGGCGACTGAATATCCCGGAGCCGGGAAGGAACATGCAGCTGATTGTGAGGGTGCCGATTGGATAAGCTGTTAGCTTCATCGAACTATAAACAAGAAACCTCAAACTACGAATTTCAAACTTATAACATGCTAACTTACAAACATAAAAGAATGAAGACAAACTATAGGATTATGCTGCCGATACTGGCGGCTGTGACCGCCTTCAGCGGATGTGACAAGGAAGAAGTCGACAGAGTGAAACCGCAGATCCTCCTGATGGAACCGGCAGAGGAGGAGGCATACGCCCCGGGAAGTGCGATCCATCTCGTGCTGACTCTTTCTGACAACGTGGCACTGGCATCCTACAAGGTGAACATCCACGGTGCGTTCGACGGACATTCACATGCAGCCATGCAGTCGGTTCCAGGCGGGCTGGTGCGACAGGAGGTTGTTGATAGCACATACCCCACCCGTGTTGCTGATGAGGCGCAACCGTTCGAGCGCACCTGGATGGAGAGCGACTTTGTTGCAGGAGGTGAACAGCCGATCGCCGGGAAACAGAGCGTCACCATCAATCACCAGCTGATGCGGATTCCCGACAGCATCGGCGGCCGGCCGGTGAAGGAGGGAGATTACCACTTTACGGTCTACTGTACCGACAGCTCGGGACAGGAGTCCTTTATCACCCGGGAGATCCTGATTACACACGACGCGGGGGAGCATGAGCATTGATTGGCTGTTCGAAACCCGAACGCCAAGCCTCCAAATCAGTTAATCCTCCTTCTTCGCCCGTTTGGTTTCCCAGACAAAATAGGCAAGCAGGCCGATGAAGGCGATGAGCGCGGTGATCTGGGCTCCGGTACCGTGCGGATCGTTCCACAGGTTCAGGTTGAGTACTTCACCGTTGCCGGTGAGGAAGATGATGAGGGCGCCCAGTACGCCGAAGAGCGCCGCCCCGGCGATGAAGCCGGAGGAGATGAGGATGGCGCGCTGGTGACGGGCGTTATTGAGAGCCTTGTCCTTGCTGCTCTTGTTGATCCAGTGGTTGAGCAATCCCCCCACCACCAGCGGGGTGTTGAGCGGCAGCGGGATAAACATGCCGAGGGCGAAGGCGAGCGGTGAGATGCCGAGCCAGTTGACCAGGATGGCGATGATGGCGCCGATGCCGAGGAGCATCCAGCTGACACCGCTACCGGCCATGAGCGGTTCGATGATGGCTGCCATGGCGTTGGCCTGCGGGGCCACCATCGGGTTGGGGTGCTCGGG
>JADLKK010000098.1 GCA_016839025.1 Proteiniphilum sp. | reverse complement strand
TCAGGTTGGACTTGAACCAACGACCCTCTGATTAACAGTCAGATGCTCTAACCGACTGAGCTACTGAAGAATTTCATTTTTCTCTCAGAAAAGTGATGCAAAAGTAGCACATTTATCCCAATTATCCAACACCTGTCTCTGAAAAATCAGGGGAAATATCACACCCTCCCCAATTGAATAAAGCTGTGCAGCTGTTTTATCCCAGCAACCGCATCACTTTGCACATCACATCGGGCTCCTGCCGAGAGAGGTTGATCCATGCTATCTCCTTGTCTCTGTTGAACCAGGCAAGCTGCTTACGGGCATAGTTTCGTGAATGTTGTTTGATCTTGTCGATCGCCTGTTCCAGACTCCAATCGCCATCGAAGTAGCGAAACAGTTCCTTATACCCTACCGTGTTGAGGGCATTGAGATGACGCAGGGGATAAAAACCCTTCGCCTCAGCCAGCAGGCCCTCCTCCACCATTGCATCTACCCGCTGGTTGATGCGTGCATATAACTCATCACGATTGCGCGTAAAACCTACTTTTACTATCCGGAAGGCCCTTCTCTTGCCCGGATTGGTGCGTAACGAAGAGTAGGGCCTGCCCGCCATCAGACAGATCTCCAGGGCATGAATCACCCGTTTGGGGTTCTTCAGGTCAACCTGGGCATAAAACTGTGGATCGAGGATTTTCAGCTGCCGCCGTATGGGATCAAGCCCCTCCCGCTGGTAAAGCTGCTGCAGCTCACGACGCAAGGTCTCATCTACGGTAGGGAGATCATCCATTCCCTTACAAACAGCATCGATATAAAGCATGGAACCACCCGACATCACCACCACCGGGTGTTTCTTGTGAAGTTCGGAGAGAAGGAGAATCGCATCCTGCTCATACTCACTGGCACTGTAGTAGGATTGAGGTGAGAGGGTACCCACGAAATAGTGAGGTACCTGTTGCATTTGCACATCAGTGGGCGCGGCGGTTGCGATAGCCATGCCCCGGTAGATCTGGCGGGAGTCGGCCGACAGGACCGGAGAGTTCAGCCCGGAAGCAATCCGGATGCTCCACTCTGTTTTACCCACACCCGTGGGGCCAAGCAACACGAGCAGGGTGTTCATGGAAAATGATGTTAGTAAAGTGTTCCATCACCCGGCTCCGGGGTGATCTCATCAAGACCCTCAAAACCCTCTCTGTCCAGCTCCTCCATATCAAAGCTCTCATCACCATAAAAGGATTCACCCATATCCGCCGAAAGGGATTCAACTCTGACCTCCTCAATATTCATCTGTTGTCTGGGAGCCTCCCCCACGGAAAGGGTACAAAGTGGTTTTTTCTGGCTCTTCCCCGTAATAATCTCTGACAGTTCGATGTAAAGTGCACGTTCGGTCAGATAATCAAACACGAACATCAACTTCTGCTTTTCATCTTCCAGAAAATCACTCAACACACACTCCTCCATGATAAACGAATCCTCGTCTGAATAGGTGTCCATCTCCACCAGCGTAATCTCCTTTTCCTTGCGCCACTTGCCATCACACAGAAAAAAAGAAGCCATCTCCCTGTTACTAAATCCGGTACACTCCAGGATCGCTTTGTATAAATCCAGAAATGTGGCATCTGCATCAATGGTTATTTCTCTTCTGAAGTTCTCTACTTCATCGGAAAGAATAAGAAACTTGAATATCATTGTGATCTCTGTTTGTTGATTCAAAGGTAAGAAAAAGTTTTAAATTTGGATAAAGCACCACCAATTTAACAATCCTTTTTTCCCGTTTCGGTTACATGAAGGGCCCTATTGATTGTATATTGGAAGAGAAATCTCTATCTTTGTTCATCAATTAACCCATGCATATGGCGCTGAAGCAGCAACAGGAACTGAAACAGACACAACGGCTTTCTCCCCTGCAGATGCAGGTGATCAAGCTGGTGGAACTGAACACCGTAGAGGTGGAAGACCGTATCAAACAGGAGGTAGAGGATAACCCCGCACTGGAGACGGGAAGTGATGAGCTGTCGGAAAATACAGAGGGTGATGAGAAAGAGAAGGGAGAGGAGATCACGCAGGATGAGATGATGCTGGGCGATTATCTTACGGAAGAGGATATCCCCGATTACCACATTGCGCAACAGGATCGCAGAAATGAACCCAATTTGATCGAGATCAGCTACTACGATGATCAGTCACTCATCGACTCGCTTCTGGAACAACTCAGCATGCTCGATTTGGACGAAAGGCGTCACACCATTGCTACCTATATCATCGGCAACCTGGATGAAAACGGTTATCTGCAGCGTGATCTGCAGTCCATCTCCGACGACCTGCTCTTCCAGCAACAACTGGAGGTGACACCCCTTCAGTTAGAGGATCTGCTTTATGAGATCCAGGAGTTGGATCCTGCCGGTGTAGGAGCACGGAACCTGCAGGAGTGCCTGCTACTCCAGCTGACAAGGATGGAGCCTTCCGTACCGGTGAAGCTGGCTGAGGCGATCCTGACAGATTATTTTGAGGAGTTCTCCCGCAAACATTACGACAAGATCATCCAACAGATGAACATCACCCAGGAGGATCTGAGGAAGGCCATTGGGGAGATCACCTCTCTCAACCCCAAGCCCGGTAACGCTATTGGTGGTGCACTACAGACAGCCATGAACAATATCACTCCCGATTTTCTGGTTGACACCGACAACGGACAAGTAACCATCTACCTGAATAACAGCAATATTCCCAGCCTGAAGGTAAACAGCAGCTTCACCGAGATGCTCAAGGGATACCAGGAGAACCGGGAAAGCATGTCGGCTGACGACCGGCAGGCGATGTTGTTCATGAAACAAAAGGTTGACTCTGCAAAATGGTTCATCGATGCAGTAAAACAGCGCCAGAACACACTTCAGCGCACCATGGAGGCGATTTTGCACCTGCAATATGACTTCTTCCTGAGTGAAGATGAAACACAGCTCAAGCCGATGGTGCTCAAGGATGTGGCAGAACGCACCGGATTCGATATCTCCACCGTTTCACGGGTAAGCAACAGCAAGTATGTGCAGACCCACAATGGCATCTACCCTCTGAAGTATTTCTTTTCAGAAGCGATGCAAACAAGTGATGGAGAAGACATTTCGTCGCGAGAGGTAAAAAAAATACTAAGAGATAGCATCGAAGGAGAAAATCCTTCCAGGCCGCTGACCGACGACCAGCTCACCCGGATCCTCAACGGGAAGGGTTACCTCATTGCCCGGCGCACCGTAGCCAAATACCGGGAACAATTGAACATTCCTGTCTCCCGTTTGCGGAAAAAAATATAACTTTGTCGGCTTATTGAAAGGATACCCACCAGGATGAAAGCAATCGCACATGTTATTTCCACCATATTTCAGCCCTTGCTGATGCCCATCTACGGGGTGATGCTGATTTTCGTATATACCTATTTCGGTATGATCTATCTGCCACAGTTCTGGCAGATCCTCCTGCCGGCAGCACTTTTCTCCTTTGCCATCCCGGCAATGCTCATCTACATGCTCTACCGCATGAAGATGATCTCCGACCTGTCACTGAAGATACGGAGGGAACGCTTTTATCCCTACCTGATTACGCTTATCTCCTACTCCGCCATGATCCTTTACTACCACAGGATGGGCATGCCGACCTGGTTCCTGATGATCATGGCTGCATCAGTGGTGATTATGGTGATTGCCATCCTGATTACCCTCACCTGGAAGATCAGTGCCCACATGTTCGGTGTGGGAGGCCTTATCGGTGGTGCTATGGCGGTAAGTTACTTTGTGGAACGTTCCAATCCCTATTATATGTTTATGGGGTTGTTCATCATTGCAGGACTGGTAGGCACCTCGCGACTGATCCTGCGACGCCACACACTGCACCAGGTGATTGCCGGTTTCCTGCTGGGTTTTATGGTCTCATTTCTCTTTGTCTGGGTTGGAACGGTTATCTGACAGAAATCGTTCTGCCTCTGTTTGACTTTCCAAAATATTGTATTACATTTACCCGATCAAACAACATCAATTAATTCCGATTGCTATGAATTTTCCCGAAAATGTGAACTATTCCTCCGACCATGAATGGGTGCGGGTGGAAGGTAACGAGGCCTATGTAGGCATCACCGATTTTGCGCAGGATGAACTGGGTGAGATCGTTTACGTAGATGTCACGAGCGAAGGCGAGACCCTGTCGCAGGGTGAGGTTTTTGGCAGTATTGAGGCTGTAAAAACCGTTTCTGACCTGATGATGCCGCTCTCCGGAGAGATCCTCGAGGTGAATGCAAAACTGGAGGATGCTCCTGAACTGGTAAACCAAGACCCCTTTGGGGAGGGCTGGATCATCCGGGTAGCACTGAAGGATAGCGGTGAGTTGGATCAACTGATGTCCGCATCCGCCTACAAGAAGTTCATTGGCAAATAAGTAACCGAGAACCCATAGGGAATCACTATACCGAAAGTGGTTCCCTTTTTATGCAACCAACATTTTCAGACATATGAATCCATTGATTAGTATCATCATGGGCAGCACTTCCGATCTGCCCGTCATGGAAAAAGCAGCTCAGTTCCTCAATGAGATGGAGATACCTTTCGAGATCAACGCTCTTTCGGCACACCGCACACCCGAAGAGGTCGAAAAATTTGCCAAGGGTGCCAGAGAGAGAGGCATCAGGGTGATCATCGCAGCTGCCGGCATGGCAGCCCACCTGCCGGGGGTGATTGCCTCCATGACCACCCTGCCGGTCATTGGCGTACCGATCAAAGCCTCCCTCGACGGGCTTGATGCCCTGCTGGCCATCGTACAGATGCCTCCCGGTATTCCGGTAGCCACCGTCGGCATCAACGGCTCACTCAACGCGGCCATTCTTGCCCTGCAGATGATCGCAACCGGTGATGAGTCGGCACAACAGAAGCTGGCAGCTTATAAGGAGAATCTGAAAAAGAAGATCAGACAGGCCAATGAAGAGCTGGCCAATCTCTCTTACAAGTACAAAACAAACTGATTATGAAGAAAACAGTTTACATGCTCACATCACTCTTTATACTGGGTGCCTGCACCCAGGGCAAACAAGCCGGCAGTGGACCGGCAGACGATGGCATCGATTCCGCATTCGAGTACAAGGTAGATCGTTTCGCCGACATCGAGATACTGCGATATCCCGTGCCGGGATTCAACAGCCTCTCCCTTCAGCAGAAAGAGCTGATCTACTATCTCTCGCAGGCTGCCCTGGAAGGACGTGACATCCTCTGGGACCAGCACAACCGTTACAACCTCACCATTCGCCGCGTATGCGAAGGGGTGTATGAGAATTATATGGGTGACAAGTCGTCCGATGACTGGAAGCAGTTCGAAACCTACCTGAAACAGATCTGGATGGCCAACGGCATTCACCATCACTACTCGGAAGACAAGATCATGCCACAGTTCACGCAGGAATACTTCGTCTCCATCGTGAAAGGGGTAGATCCGGGGCGGATGCCTTTCCGCGACGGAATGGCCGCCGATGAGACCCTCAGCGAAATACTGCCGGTGATGTTCGATCCGGCAGTGATGCCCAGGCGAATGAACCAGGCATCCGGAGCCGATATTGTCGCCACCTCGGCGGTCAACTTCTACGAAGGGGTAACCCAACAGGAGGTGGAATCGTTCTACCACGCGATGAAGAATCCTACTGACGAGACACCTCTCTCCTATGGCCTGAACAGCAAGGTAACCAAGGTGGATGGGCAGGTGACCGAACAGGTATGGAAGCTGGGCGGCATGTACGACAAGGCGATCGAAAGGATCGTGGGATGGCTGGAGAAAGCGGCAGCAGTCGCCGAGAACGACCACCAGAAGGAGGTGATCACCCTGCTGATCGATTACTACCGCAGCGGCGACCTGAAGAGATTTGACGACTATTCAGTGAAATGGGTGACCGACACCGCCTCGCGTGTAGACTTCATCAACGGCTTCATCGAGACCTACACCGATCCCCTCGGCCTCAAAGCGACCTGGGAGGCAATGGTCAACTTCAAGAGTGAGGAGGCCTCCAAGCGTACGCAGATCATCAGCGACAACGCGCAGTGGTTCGAGAACCACTCACCCATCGACGACCGTTTCAAGAAGGAAAAGGTGAAGGGGGTTTCAGCCAAGGTAATCACCGCCGCCATCCTGGGTGGTGACACCTACCCTGCCACTCCCATCGGCATCAACCTGCCCAATGCCGACTGGATCCGCCGCGATCACGGCTCCAAATCGGTTACCATCGACAACATCACCTACGCCTACACCAAGGCAGCAGAGGGCAACGGCTTCAACGAGGAGTTCATGTGGAGTGACACTGAGCGGGAGCTGGCCAAGCAATATGGCCCCCTCACCGACAACCTGCACACCGACCTGCATGAATGCCTGGGCCACGGTTCCGGCAAGCTGCTGCCGGGCGTCAGCAGCGATGTGCTACAGGCTTACGGTTCTCCCTTGGAGGAGACCCGTGCCGACCTGTTCGCTCTCTACTACCTGGCTGATCCGAAGCTGGTGGAGTTGGGGCTGCTACCCGACAGTGAGGCTTACAAGGCCGAATACTACTCCTACATCATGAATGGAGCCATGACACAGCTCACCCGCATCCAGCCGGGAAAAGAGATTGAACAGGCCCATATGCGCAACAGGGCGCTCATCTCCCGATGGGTGATCGAAAAGGGCCGCGACGAAAAGGTAGTGGAACTGACCCAACAAGAGGGCAAAACCTACGTGGTGGTGAACAACTACGAGAAGCTACGCTCCCTTTTTGGCGAGCTGCTGGCGGAGGTACAGCGGATCAAGTCGGAGGGCGATTTCGCAGCCGGCAAGCTGCTGGTGGAAACCTACGGCGTGAAGGTGGACCCCATACTCCATGAAGAGGTGCTCGCCCGCTATGAGTCACTCAATCTGGCCCCCTACAAGGGATTTGTCAACCCGGTCTACAAGCTGGTGACCGACGATAAGGGCAAGGTAACCGATGTCACCATCTCCTACGATGAGAACTATGTGGACCAGCAGCTCCGTTACTCACGCCAGTACTCGGTATTGCCGCTGAAAAATTGACCCCAGCCACAAATCTTTTTCAAACAGGCGTTTCGGTAACCCCGAAACGCTTATTTTTGTATCCATCCTACATTCCTTGCATCGCTTATGAACTACGAAGAGACACTCGATTACCTCTACAACCAGATGCCCGAATACCAGCGGATCGGGGAAAGAGCCTACAAGGTGGGGCTCGAGAACAGCCTGGCCCTGGACCGCATCTTCGGACACCCCCACCGGAACTACAAAACCATCCATGTGGCCGGTACCAACGGCAAGGGATCCACCTCACACCTGCTGGCAGCAATCCTCCAGGAATCGGGTTACAAGGTCGGCCTCTACACCTCTCCCCATCTGACTGACTTCCGCGAACGGATCCGTGTAGACGGTGAAATGATTGAGAAATCGTTTGTAATTGACTTCACCGAACGATACCGGAAACAGTTTGAGCCGGTGATGCCCTCCTTCTTCGAGCTCACCATGGAGATGGCGTTCCTCTGGTTTTCCCGGCAAAAGGTAGATATCGCAGTGATCGAAACAGGGCTGGGGGGACGACTCGACAGCACCAATATCATCACCCCGGTGCTGAGCGTGATCACAAATATCGGCCTCGATCATATGAAATTCCTGGGTGACACCCTCCCGCAAATTGCAACGGAAAAGGCAGGCATCATCAAGCCGGGAGTGCCGGTGGTGATCGGTGAGAAAGGGAATCAGGAGGTGGATAGGGTGTTTCGCGACAAGGCGGCATCTGTCCAGGCTCCCATTCGCTTTGCAGAGGAGGAAATCAATGATCTTTCCGCTGTGAGAGAGGGCTCCCGTTGGATTTTCCACACCTGCGAATACCATTCGTTAATATGCGAGTTGGGTGGATTCGCACAACAGAAGAATACCCGCACCCTGCTTACGGCAGTGGCATTGCTACAGGAAAGCGGATTGTCCATCCCCCGCAACGCGGTATACCGTGGATTCTCCCAGGTGATCTCCCTTACCGGTTTGCGGGGACGCTGGCAGCAACTGCAGGAGAAGCCGAAAATCATCTGTGACATTGCCCACAATGCCCATGGTCTGCGGGATGTGATGGAACAACTGAAATCGGAACAACACAACAGATTGCACATGGTGTTCGGTATGGCGAACGATAAAGACAGGGAGAGCGTGTTGCCCCTGCTGCCCAAAGGGGCGCGATACTATTTCACGCGTGCATCGGTGGAGCGGGCACTCGACGAACAGCTGCTGCAGGAGGAGGCCCGAGCATATGGATTAACGGGTGA
>JADLKK010000097.1 GCA_016839025.1 Proteiniphilum sp. | reverse complement strand
GGCCACTGGATGATGCGCATGGCGGCATTGTCCACGAAGAGGAAGTCGGTTTCGATGTCGGGGTACTGAGGAGCGATCTCCTGTGCGATCTGACGCCAGAGACGGGAGGTGGCAATCACGTTGGCCTTATCCACCACCGTCAGCTTCTTGCGCCGCTGCCCGGCGAACTTGTAGGCCAGGTGGAGGATCCGCTCCACCTCCTCGCGGGTATAGATGCAGGTGTCGTAGGCGGTATTGCCATCCTCGCTGCGGCCCTGCGGCTGTCCAAAGTACATGCCGCCGGTCAGCTCGCGGATGCAGACGAAGTCGGCACCCTCCACCAGGTCGGCCCGCAAGGGCGACTTGTGGATCAGCGAGGGAAAGGTCATCACGGGACGGATGTTGCCATAGAGGCCCAGCTGCTTGCGCATGCGGAGCAGCCCCTGCTCGGGTCGTACCTGTGCGTTAGGGTTGTTATCATACTTCGGATCACCAATGGCACCGAAGAGCACCGCGTCGCTCTCCATGCAGAGATTGTGGGTTGCCGCCGGATAAGGATCACCGGTGGCATCAATGGCACAGGCGCCCACGATCCCCTCTTTCAATGACAACGTATGTCCTTTCTTCGCACATACGGCTTTGGTTACCCCCAACGCCTGCTCCATGATCTCCGGGCCTATTCCATCACCCGCCAGTACTGCTATCTTTAACTCCATATCTTTTATTCTATTCTCAATAACTGTTCACTTAAAAATCTTTTCTCCTGCACTTACCATTCTTCCATTCTTCCATTCTTCCATCTCCAAAGCTGCCCCCTTCACTCACCTTCCAAAGGCTGATCGTAGAAAGCTGACAGTTGACCACTTCTACGGCAGCTGCAGATAATTCATGTTCGGTATATTCCCGCTCTCAATCATGTTCAGCATCTTCAGGGTCGCCTTGATGGCCGCGACCGTCTGGTCGATATCCAGCGCGCGCGTCTTGAAGACCTTGCCGTCGAACTTCCAGGTGATGATGGTCTGCACGTAGGCGTTTGTCTGCCCACCCGGCGGAATCACCACCTCGTAGTCGATCAGCTCCGGCGTCTCCTTGTTCAGCTTCCGGTAGATCTTGTACATCGCCTTGGAGAAGGCGTGGTACTGACCGTCTCCTGCAGCTGTCTCCTGGTACACCTCACCCTTGATGCTAAGCTTCACCGTGGCGGTGGGACGCAATCCGTCGGTCAGCGTAAGCGAATAGTTCAACATTTCGATATCCTTGTTGTCGAGGCCGTTTTTGAGCACATCAGAGACGATGTAGGGCAGCTCGTCCAGGTTCACGATCTCCTTCTTGTCGCCCAGCTCGATGATACGGGCGGTCACCTTGCGGGTCGACTCATCATCCAGCTCGATACCCAACGCCTCCAGGTTCTTGATGATGTTCGACCTGCCGGCATTCTTGCCCAGGGCATACTCGCGAAAGCGGCCGAACCGCTCCGGCATCAGGTCGTTGTAGTAGAGGTTCTTCTTCTTGTCTCCATCGGCATGCACTCCGGCCACCTGTGTGAAGACATTGTCCCCGATAATGGGACGGTTCTTCGGGATCCGGACCCCGGAGTAGGTCTCCACCACCTTGCTCACGTTGTAGAGGTGCGACTCGTCGATACCGGTCTCCAGCCCCATGTGGTCATGGATCAGCGCCACCACGCTGGTGAGCGGTGCGTTGCCGGCACGCTCACCAAGACCGTTCACCGTCACGTGTACCCCTTTCACACCGGCTCTGAGCGCACTGTAGACGTTGGCCACTGCCAGGTCGTAGTCGTTGTGCGCATGAAAGTCGAAGTGAAGCGATGGGTAGCGCGCTATCATCTCGCTGCAGAACCGGTAGGCCTCGTCGGGGTTGAGCACTCCCAGCGTGTCGGGCAACATGAAGCGGGTCACCGGTTCATCCTTCAGCCCGTCCATCATCCGGAAGACATACTCCTTCGAGTCGCGCATCCCGTTCGACCAATCCTCCAGGTAGAGGTTCACCCGCATCCCCTTCTCTTTCGCCAGGGCGATGGTCTTCTTCACATCAGCCAGGTGCTCTTCCACCGTCTTGCGCAACTGCCAGGTGCAGTGCTTCAGCGACCCCTTGCAGAGCAGGTTCACCACACGACACCCGGCATTGGCGATCCACTCGAGCGAAGTCCCGCCATCCACGAAACCGAGCACCTCCAGTCGATCCAGGTAGCCGTGGACAGAAGCCCATTGTGCCATCTTCTGCACCGAGCGGAACTCTCCCTCCGAGACGCGGGCCGAGGCGATCTCCACACGGTCCACCTTCAGCTCTTCCAGCAGGAGGCTCACAATGCTTACCTTCTCCTGGGCAGCAAAGGAAACACCGGAGGTCTGCTCCCCATCGCGGAGCGTGGTATCCATGATCTCTATTCTTCTCTTCTCTGCCACCACTTTCATCTCATTTGGGATTAGTAAGCATAGGGACGTTGCTGTTCGTACGCCTCGATCTTGTCTCTGTTGGAAAGGAGGAAGTCAATGTCGTCAAGCCCCTTGAGCAGGCACTCCTTCTTGTAAGTGTTGATCTCGAACTGCTCGCGCTCACCGGTAGCGTTGTTGGTGATGGTCTGCTCCTCCAGGTTGACTGTGACGCTGTTTTTCGGATCGGCTTTCGATGCCTGAAAGAGACCCCGTAGGAAGGCATCGCTCACCACCACCGGCAGGATGCCGTTGTTGAGGGCGTTGTTGCGGAAGATATCGGCGAAAAAGCTCGATACCACAACCTTGAAACCGTAGCCACCGATAGCCCAGGCTGCATGCTCGCGGCTACTGCCACTGCCGAAGTTCTTTCCTGCCACCAGTACCTCACCGCTATAGGTGGGGTCATTCAACACGAAGTCCGCCTTGGGATTACCCTCCTTGTCGTAGCGCCAGTCGGCGAAGAGGTTGTCGCCGAATCCTTCGCGCGTAGTGGCCTTCAGGAAGCGGGCAGGTATGATCTGGTCGGTGTCCACATTCTCAATCGGAAGCGGGACATATGTCGATGTGATTGTCTGAAATTTCTCCATTGTTTCTTTTTTTACGTATATTTTTTTCTAACAGCTAATCGCTAACAGCTAACAGCTATCTCACGGCTGCGTAATCTTACCGTTCACCGCCGCTGCCGCTGCTACCAGCGGTCCTGCCAGGATGGTGCGTGCACCGGGACCCTGTCGGCCCTCGAAGTTACGGTTGGAGGTGGAGACGGCGTACTTGCCGGCGGGTACCTTGTCGTCGTTCATCGCAAGACAGGCGGAGCAACCGGGCTGCCTCAGTTCAAAGCCGGCCTCCTCCAGGATTTTGTCCAGCCCTTCTGCCTCGATTTGCTTGCGTACCTGCCAGCTGCCGGGCACCAGCCAGGCGGTGACATTGTCGGCTTTCTTTTTACCTTTCACATAACCCGCGAAGACGCGGAAGTCCTCGATGCGGCCGTTGGTACAGCTGCCCAGGAAGACATAGTCTATCTGCTTCCCCTCCAGCTTCTCACCCGGTTCGAAGCCCATGTAGCGAAGCGATTTCTCGAAGGAGATCTGACCCGCCTCATCTATCTCGTCGAGCGTGGGAATGGTGCCGTCGATCGGCATCCCCATGCCGGGGTTGGTACCGTAGGTGATCATCGGCCTGATCTGCGACACGTCGAAGGTCACCTCTTTGTCGAACTGCGCCCCTTCATCAGTGTGGAGCGTTTTCCAGTAGGACATCGCCTCCTCCCACCGCTCACCCTTGGGCGCGAACTCACGGCCGCGGATGTAGTTGAAGGTGGTCTCGTCAGGGGCCACCAGACCACCGCGGGCTCCCATCTCGATGCTCAGGTTGCAGAGAGTCATCCGCTCCTCCATGGTGAGGTTGCGCACCGCCTCGCCGGC
The DNA here is from genome assembly GCA_016839025.1 of Proteiniphilum sp. Taxonomy (GTDB): domain Bacteria; phylum Bacteroidota; class Bacteroidia; order Bacteroidales; family Dysgonomonadaceae; genus Proteiniphilum. Next base: position 4,449 of record JADLKK010000097.1, on the reverse strand, counting down.
ATACTCCACGAAGTAACCGGTGGCACCGCCGGTGGTGAGCTGCGCAATCATGTAGAGCGCCATATCCTTGGCGCTGACATGCTCGTTGAGCTTCCCCTCGAAATTGATTCGCATGGTTTTGGGGCGCGTCTGCAGGATGCACTGCGAAGCCAGCACCATCTCCACCTCGCTGGTACCGATGCCGAAGGCAATCGCCCCGAAGGCACCATGCGTGGAGGTGTGGCTGTCGCCACAGACGATGGTCATCCCCGGCTGTGTGTAACCGTTCTCGGGACCGATCACGTGGACGATGCCATTCTTCGGGTTGTTGAGACCGTAGTAGGTGAGCTTGTAGTCACGGGCGTTCTTCGCCAGCGTATCCACCTGAAAGCGCGAAATCTGGTCGCGGATAGGCTGATCCTGCCCCATGGTAGGGATGTTGTGGTCCGCCGTGAGCGTGGTCTGCTCCGGGCGGTAGACGCTCAATCCCCTGTTGCGGAGACCGGCGAATGCCTGTGGACTGGTTACCTCGTGACAGAGATGTCTGTCGATGTATAATTGCGTGGGACCATCCTGCACGGTGGTCACCACGTGCGCATCCCAGATTTTATCGAAAAGAGTCTTCATTTATATTGAGTTGTTGATTTGATGATATGCTTGTCGTTTACTACTTATTGCTGAAAGCTGACTGCTATTTTTACCCAAACTTATTTACCGCGTCGATGAACGCCTCCACCGAGGCGGCCACGATATCGGTGTTGGCCGCGAAACCGTAATAAAGGTTGCCATTGTGTTCCACCTGCATGTGCACCTTGCCGATGTCATCACTGCCGTGGTCGATGGCCTGGATCAGGAACTCCTGGATCTTCATTTTTCGCTTGATGACGTTTTTCACCGCGCGGATGGCTGCATCCACCGGTCCGTTACCACTGGCGGTGGCTTCGAAACGCTCACCGGCAATGTTGAGGCAGAGGCTCGCCACGTCGCGCACACCGATACCGCAGATCACCTGCAGATACTCCACCTTGATGCGGTGCAGACGAGCCTCCTTGCCCACCAGCATCAGGATATCATCGTCGTTTATGTTTTTCTTCTTGTCCGCCAGCTCGAGGAACTGCTGATACACCTTGTCCAGCTCCTCCGACTCCAGCTTCACACCCAGCAGGGCGAGGCGGCTCTTCAGGGCGGCACGGCCACTGCGCGCTGTCAGCACGATTGCATTGTCGTCGATGCCCACATCCTTCGGGTTGATGATCTCGTAGGTCTCCACATTCTTCAGCACACCGTCCTGATGGATACCGGAAGAGTGGGCAAAGGCATTGCGACCCACGATTGCCTTGTTGGGCTGCACCGGCATGTTCATCAGACTGGAGACCATCCGGCTGGTGGAATAGATATGCTGCGTATTGATATTGGTGTCGAAACCTCTGTCCTTGTGGCTCTTGAGCGCCATCACCACCTCTTCGAGGGAAGTGTTGCCAGCCCGTTCGCCTATTCCGTTGATGGTCACCTCCACCTGGCGGGCGCCATTGATCACGCCCGAGAGGGTGTTGGCCGTGGCCATCCCCAGATCCTGGTGACAGTGGGTGGAGAGGATTGCATCCTTCATGTCGACATGATCCAGCAGGAATTTGATCTTTGCTCCATACTCGTCGGGGAAGCAGTAACCGGTGGTATCGGGGATGTTCACCACAGTGGCTCCCGCGTTGACTACCGCCTGCACCACGCGGGCCAGGTATTCGTTGTCGGTACGCCCTGCATCCTCGGCATAGAACTCCACATCGTCTACGAAGCGCCGGGCATGCTTTACGGCTCTTATTGCCCGTTCGATGATCTCCTCGCGGTTGGAGTTGAACTTGTACTTGATGTGGCTGTCGGAGGTGCCGATACCGGTGTGGATTCTTTTCCGCTTGGCATACTTCAGCGACTCGGCCGCCACCTCGATATCCTTCTCCACGGCACGTGTCAGCGCACAGATGGTAGGCCAGGTCACCGCCTTGGAGATCTCCACCACCGAATTAAAATCACCGGGACTCGATACCGGGAATCCCGCTTCGATCACATCCACACCCAGCAGCTCCAGCGCCTGTGCGATCTGAATCTTCTCAATCGTGTTCAGCTGGCAGCCGGGAACCTGCTCTCCGTCTCTCAGGGTGGTGTCAAAAACATAAATACGCTCCATTATAATTATCTGTTGATTGGTCGTAACCTAAAAAAAAACCTTCCTCACCGGGTGAGAAAGGTCATCTTATTCTTTTATCTACGTCAGTTTACGATTTGATATGCCAGTCTCACCCTCTGAAGTCTTCCAGAAGTAGAATAGAAATGACTAGAATATCAATATTGCGAACCATACTGCCGTTTCAGTTTTGAATGTTTGATGAGTGCAAAGAAAAGACAAAAAAATGAACCTGCAAAATATTTCGTAATTTATTTGCTTAAATAATTACATTTTGACAATCCCAATCATATTTTCCTTCTCAATTAACACCTAAACAGCATTGAGAGCACTCATAATCCCAGTCTCTTATCTTCTCTGCAAAGCAATTTCCCGCTTCGGTTTGTGCCTCACCTCCCCTACAATCAACAATCTCTATTTTTCTGCTTACCCGTTTTATTTCATTCTTTTTGGCGTATTTTTGCATCATGTATTACAAAAGAGAACTGGTTAGAAAAATGATGGATGAGGCAGGGAGAGTTCGGACTCCCTTTCTCTTCGGTTTGCAGTTTGAAGAGGATGAAGGATTTTTCCTGTCCCATCCGTTATCACAAAAGGGGGTGCTCTTTGATATCAACGGAGAGTGTAACACAACACCCCGGCCGGAAACAATTGACCCGTTTCATTTCAGGGCGGAGCCGGAAACGTATGAGACCTACCGGAAACGATTCGAAATGGTGATGCGGGGACTGCACCGCGGCGACAGCTATCTCACCAACCTCACCATCCGTACACCCCTGCAGACCTCACTCACCCTGGAAGAGATTTTTCACCATAGCAAAGCCCGCTACCGATTATTGATCCCCGGGCGGCTGGTATGCTTCTCCCCCGAGTGCTTCGTATCCATCAGTGAGGGACGTATCGCCACCTTCCCGATGAAGGGTACCATCGATGCCTCACTGCCCGGAGCACGGGAGATTATCCTCAATGATCCGAAGGAGATTGCGGAACACAACACCATCGTCGACCTGCTTCGCAACGACCTGAGTTGTGTTGCACGAAGAGTCACGGTAAAGCGCTTCCGTTATCTGGAGAAACTATCCACCAACCAGGGTGAAATTCTGCAAGTGAGCTCCGAGATTGAGGGAACCCTCCCCGCAAATTACCAGGAGCAATTGGGCTCCCTCATTTTTGCCCTGCTGCCAGCAGGCTCTGTTTCGGGCGCTCCCAAGGAAGCAACCCTGCGGCTGATCCGTGCGGCTGAAGGAAAACCACGTGGTTTCTACTGCGGCGTGGCGGGCTATTTCGATGGCCGGTCGCTCGATACTTTCGTGATGATCCGCTTCATCGAACAGTGCGATAAGCAGCTCTTCTTCCGCAGTGGGGGTGGCATCACCGCCAACAGCGATAGTCTGAGCGAATACCGGGAAGCAATTCAGAAAATTTACCTACCCTTTCAATTCTCATGACGTATGTTCCTGGAATCAATCTGCATCATCAATGGCCAGCCACAAAACATGGAGGCTCACCTGACACGGATGCGGCTGACCGCCGCACAGCATGGATTCACAGCTCCGGATCTGCCGGACCCGCTGCTATTGCTGCCGGATCACCTCAACAGCGGCAAAGTGAAGTGGCGCATAGAATACGATGAAAAAATAGTGTCAGTAGAATTTCTCCCTTACCAACCCAAGGTGATTCATGCCCTCCGGTTGGTGAGGGGCAATCCCGATTATGCATTCAAATATGCTGACCGTGGCGCGCTCGAAAAACTGCTTAAGCTGAAGAGCAGCTGTGATGAGATCCTGATCGTACGCAACGGGCTGATCACCGATACCAGCTTCAGCAACGTGTTGCTACAACAGGGAGATCGATTTTTTACGCCTGCGACTTTCCTGCTCAACGGCACCCGTCGCCAACAGCTGCTGCGGGAAGGGATAATCACCGAAAAAGAGATACCTGCTGCCGAACTGCAAAACTACGATTACATCCTGCTGATCAACGCCATGCTCGACATCAACAATGCTCCCCGTATCCCCATCAGCAACATCTGCGGGTAGTTTAACAAAAATTGGTACCCCCATGCAGGGGTACCAACTCTATAAAAATCCCATCTGTTTACCGCTAACAGCTATTTATCCGAAATCATCGAACATGATCATCTCCGGCGGCACACCCAGATCATCGAGCATTCGCTGTACGGCGGCAGCCATCGGGCCGGGGCCGCACATGTAGTATTCGATATCTTCGGGTGCGTCGTGATCCTTCAGGTAGGTATCGTGAATCACCTGGTGCACGAAGCCCGGGGTGTA
>JADLKK010000243.1 GCA_016839025.1 Proteiniphilum sp. | reverse complement strand
ATTACTTTTATTTACATAATCATTTTGGGGATTATTTCTACGCCAGATGATTCCAATCAATCAACTGAATAAAGAGCATCAACTACTGTAAAGAAGATGGCTACTAAATGAAAAATAGGTAGGTCAGACGAATACAAAGAGAGGGTTTCATACAGGTCTACATTGAGACATCCACACCGTTCTCCCGAAGGGTGAACCGCACCGGAGCGATCTTTTGCATCTCAATCAGCACCGAGTCGAGCGACAGATGACGGGTGGTAAGGGTATAACTGTAATTGAGCGCCTCGGGAGTGAGGAGGTTGAACTCCACATTGTAGCGTCGCTCCAGCACGTTGATCACCTCTGAGAGCGGTGAATCGTAGAAATAGAGCAGGTTGTTCTTCCAGAGCGACTGGTTGGAAGGGTGGATCAGGTTCGTCACCACCAGCTTGCCGGTGATTTTGTCATATTCTGCCTGCTGGCCTGGTGAGAGGGTGGAACCGTTGTGTTGTGTTCGGAAGGCGATGCTCCCCTCGTCGAGAGTGACCCGGATCTTATCGCTCTCGCGGTAGGCGTTCAGGTTAAAAGAGGTACCCAGTACTTCAACTGTGGTGTTTTGTGAATGCACCTCGAAAGGGCGCCGCGAGTTCTTCTTCACGTTGAAGTATGCCTCGCCGTCGAGCCATACCTCACGGCGCAGGAGTCCGAAACGTTCGGGGTAACGGATACGGGTGTCGGCATTGAGGAACACCTCGGTACCGTCCTGAAAAAAGATGCGGGCATCCTCTCCCTTGGGCACGTAAAGTTCCGTATAGGTGATTCCCTCGAAGAGTGAGGTCCGGCTGTTGATGTACAAGCCGAAGCCGGTGAACAGCAACAATGGAAGAAGCACCGCGGCGACACGCAGCATCTGTTTACGGAAATGCCTGAGCCTGATATTTCGCTCGATGTTGCTGAAGAGCAAGTCGGACTGCAACGGTGTGAACGACTGCCCCGTAAGGGGATCGCCCTCCATCAGGTAGGCATCGCGGTCGATCATATCCGAAAGAGTCTGCTGACCTTCAATGGAACCGGAAAACCACTCCACCACATCACGCGCCTCCTGTTTTGAAGCGTTCTCAGCAATCACTTTCTTTACTATGTCTCTCTCTTTTCTCAGCATCAAGCCGGCACTTTTATGAATAGACACAATTTCCGGCAAAAGATATGAGTTGCCGGTTGGTTTTTTACAACAAGATCATTTTTACTTTATCAAAATAGCTGCGCAATAGCTTCAGCGACTCCTGGTAATGCGATTTTACCGTGTGCACCGAGATGCCCATCTTCTCGGCAATCTGCTGGTTGCTGTCGTCACTCTCCAGCTTCCGTTGGCACACCTCCTTTTTCTGTGGTGGCAGCAGGTCGATGCCCCGGTAAAGCAACTCTTGTGTCTGCCGTTCCTCCATCGCCCTGAGGATTTCCTCCTCTTCCGGAATGTCGAACTGTGCCTGCTCGTAGCTGAGCGTCACCTTTGTCTTGTTGTCGCGGATGTAGTTGAGGATATAATTC
>JADLKK010000096.1 GCA_016839025.1 Proteiniphilum sp. | reverse complement strand
GCGGTCATTTCACTGTCTACCTGCCATATAGCAATTCCAGGGCTTTTTTTATACCCTCTCTATTATTCGTATCAGTAACTAAGGTCGCATACTTCTTCACTTCTTCCGGAGCGTTTCCCATGACAACACTGGTCCCCGCCATTTCTAACATCTCTATATCATTGTAATTATCACCGATTGCAATGATTTCCCGTTCTTTGATATTGTAAATATCGATGAGTGTTTTGATTCCTTGAGCTTTGGATGTGTTTCTGTTGACAACTTCCAGGTAAGTTGGTTTGGATTTATAGATGTTTAGGGTTGGATACCCAATTGCATTCAGATGATCTTCAAACAAGGTTATTTCCTCAGGATGACCCATACAGAGTATCTTATTGGGATTAAAATTGTCTTCCAGCAGTTCACTAAGTTTTCGTTGGGTGATTATTGTATTTGAGATTGCATTTTCCTGTTTTATCCAGTCATCCATTCTTTCAGAAAACCAGTCATATTGATGATAAAAACTTACGTTGACGTTGTAATCTTTTGCCTCGGTCAAAATCCTCAAGCAATCTTCTTTTTGTAACATCTCCTCCAGGAGGATTGTTCCATTTCGAATGATCAGTGCCCCGTTATAACAAACTACCGGATTGCCTGCAATTCCAAGATCTTCATAATATGGCAGTGATGAAGCAGGGGACCTGCCGGTAACTATGGCAATGAGCACATTCTCACAATTTAGTTTTCTTATAATATCCCTTGTTCCTTCTGCAATTTGCAAATCATCATTCAACAATGTTCCGTCAACATCAATAAATACTGCTTTATAGGCCATAGTGGTTCTTATTTCGCTTCATCATCAACATCATGCAAAGAAAACATTTTTCGGTCAATAACGAAAAATTACTCAATCATAATTTCACGCTTTGACACCTTACTGCCATTTATAACACAACTTTGGATTCTCAGTCAGATTGATACAAAAGAGGGGAACAAGCCAACATAACAGATTCAATATGGGTGCCTCAATAACCTATTGAATAGCAAAGTTCCCCCGGGTTCAATCCTCAGGGGAGAAGGGACTCGAACCCCCACGCCTCTCGGCACCAGATCCTAAGTCTGGCGCGGCTACCAATTACGCCACGGCCGCGAATGGAAGTGCAAAGATACGATTATTTATCAAACGGCTGATTCTCTTCCTTGCTTTTTTTCAGAATAGAGTCGATGACCTCCGGGTAATAGGCATACTCCAGTGCATGCACCTTGGCGGCCAGATCTTCGGGAGTATCACCTGGTAACAGCGGGCACCTGGCCTGAAAGATAATGTCACCCTCATCGTAGTGCTCATTGATGTAATGGATGGTGATACCCGACTCCTTTTCACCAGCCTCCACCACCGCCCGGTGCACCCGGTCGCCATACATCCCCTTACCGCCATACCTGGGCAACAGTGCCGGATGGATATTCACCATCCGCCTGGGATATGCATCCAGAAGAGACTGTGGAACCTTCAGCAGAAATCCGGCCAGTACAACAAAATCAATCCGGTAGCGACGCAATAGATCCAGCGCCTCTTTACCCTCAACAAATGCCTCTCGGCTAAGGGTATGAGAGGGTATTCCCAGACAACTGGCACGATTGTGTACATATGCATCGGCTTTGTTGGAGACAATGAGCGATACCGCAACATCCTCCCTATTGTGGAAATAACGGGCGATATTCTCGGCATTGCTGCCGCTACCCGATGCGAAAAGGGCAAGTCGAACCATAAAAAAGGGCAGATTATTGCACAAACAAAAGGTTTCTGTGCATTTTTGCGGAATTTAATCAGCAATTGTTTGCACAATTAGAGAAAAAATGCGTTACTTTGCACACGCAAATGTAAGAATAAAATTTTTATTTATTAATTAATATCGAAAGTTATGTCTGAAGTAGCACAAAGAGTGAAATCGATCATTGTTGACAAATTGGGCGTGGAAGAGTCTGAAGTTACAGAAACCGCCAGCTTCACCAATGATTTGGGCGCTGATTCTCTTGACACTGTTGAACTGATCATGGAATTCGAGAAAGAATTCAACATCTCTATCCCGGATGACCAGGCAGAAAAGATTTCAACTGTAGGAGACGCTGTTGCTTACGTAGAACAACACGCGAAATAATCCATCAACAATGGAGTTAAAGAGAGTAGTAGTAACAGGCCTGGGAGCCATCACACCGCTGGGTAATGACGTTCGTACCACATGGGAGAGCGCACTGGCGGGCAAGAGTGGCGCCGGGCCTATTACTCTTTTCGATGCATCCCTTTTCAAAACACAGTTTGCCTGCGAAGTGAAGGATTTCAATCCGGGAGACATCTTCGACCGAAAAGATGTAAGGAAGTACGACCGCTATTCGCAGCTGGCCATCAAGGCTGCCGCAGATGCGATGAAGGACTCCGGACTGGACCTGGAAAAGGAGAACTTGGATCGCATCGGAGTGATTTTTTCCGCCGGAATCGGTGGCATCAAGACATTTGAGGACGAGGTAGGAGAATATTTCCTGAACAAGGAGAAAGGGCCTAAGTTTAATCCCTTCTTCATTCCGAAAATGATAGCGGATATTGCCGCAGGGCATATCTCTATGATTTATGGACTGAGAGGACCCAACTACGCAACCGTGTCTGCCTGTGCCTCTTCTACCAATGCCATCGTAGATGCCTTTAACCTGATACGCCTCGGGAAAGCCAACGCCATTGTCACCGGTGGTGCCGAAGCCACCATCAGCCCCTCTGCGGTGGGAGGATTCAATGCCATGCACGCCCTCTCGACCCGAAACGACTCTCCCCAGAGCGCTTCACGTCCCTTTAGCGCCAGCCGCGACGGGTTTGTGATCGGTGAAGGAGGTACCGCACTGATCCTCGAGGAACTGGAGCATGCCATCGCACGGGGTGCCACCATCTATGCAGAGGTAGCGGGAGGCGGCATGTCGGCCGACGCCTATCACCTCACCGCCTCCCATCCGGAAGGACTGGGTGCAAAGCTGGTGATGCGCAATGCACTGGAGGATGCCGAGATGACACCCGATCAGATCGACTACATCAATGTACACGGTACATCCACCCCAGTGGGGGATATATCAGAATCCAAAGCGATTCTCGAGGTCTTCGGCGAGCACAGTTACAAGCTCAACATCAGCTCCACCAAGTCGATGACCGGCCATCTGCTCGGAGGAGCAGGTGCACTGGAGGCAATGCTCACCATCCTGGCCATCCGCGATCAGGTGGTCCCCCCCACCATCAACTTCACCGAGGGGGATGAGGATTCAGAGATTGATTACCGGTTAAATTTCACATTCAACAAAGCTCAAAAGAGGAAGATAAGAGCTGCGTTATCGAACACTTTTGGCTTTGGAGGACACAACGCAAGTGTAATTCTCAAGCAATACAACCAGTAGTGTGTTAAGAAGATTTGTCAAAAGAGTAAAGGCTCTCCCGCATAAGGGTAAGGAGCCTTATCTTTCATTTTACAAGGTGCTGGGATTTTATCCCGACTGGATCGATCTCTACCGGGAAGCCATGACCCACCGCTCCTCATCCGTACGTTCCAAGAAAGGGAAATGGGTAAACAATGAGCGGCTCGAGTTCCTGGGTGATGCCATCCTGGATGCCATCGTGGCCGATATCCTCTACAAGCAGTTTGACCACAAGAAAGAGGGATTTCTCACCAGTACCCGCTCACGCATCGTACAGCGGGAGACCCTCAACAAGATTGCCATCGAGTTGGGTCTCGACAAGCTCATCGTCTCCTCTACCCGCAACCTGGCGCACAACACCAACATTTACGGGGATGCACTGGAAGCCCTTATCGGCGCCATCTATCTTGATCAGGGCTATAGAGTGGCCAAGCATTTTGTGTATGAAACCCTTATCAAGCAGCACATCAACATGGAGAAGGTGCTCAAGAGCGAGGTTGACTTCAAGTCGCGCCTCATTGAGTGGGGACAGAAGAACAAGGTGGAGGTATCGTTCGAGGTGACCGAGTCATCCTACGATGCCCAGAACAACCCGGTATTTTTCTCCTGTGCCAGGGTAGCCGGCATCGAGGTGGGCTCCGGAAAAGGGTACTCCAAAAAGGAATCGCACCAGATGGCAGCCAAGATGGCCATCAAGAAACTGCGGGAGAACAACGAACTACAGGAGATTCTAATCAGCTCACCGGATACAACCCCGACAGTCCAGGAGGAGGAGTCGTAAAAGGAGCTGTCCAATGGATCCTGTTGAAACAGGTAAGCCCTGACTTCTTTTCCTATTCCCCATGCCTGAAGGAAAAATGGAGTGAAGCGGGATAAATTGGGTTACATCCAAACGCCAAACGATATTCCCATCCGTTTCCCCTGCACCACCAGATCGGTATCGGGGGTAACCAGGCTTAATTTGCCTGCGACCTCTGCCAATGGTACATCGGAGATCTGACTGCCCAGTTTGGCTACCATCCTCCCGAAACGTCCCTGGTGAATCAGTTCGGCAGCATGCCCACCCAGCAGGGTGCCCAGGTTGCGGTCGTAGGGTGAGGGTGATCCGCCCCGCTGGATATACCCCAATACGGTCTCTCTGGTCTCAAAACCACTCTGTTCCTGGATCTCACGGGTAAAATAGGCAGCAGGGCGTTCGCTGGTAGGCACCTCCACCCCTTCGGCCACAGCCACAATGGAATAAGCTTTGCCCAACTCCATTCGCTTTCTGATCTTGTCGATCACCACCTCCATGTTGAAGCCCAGCTCGGGTAACAGGATGATATCTGCCCCCCCGGCCATGCCGGCATAGAGGGTGATCCACCCGGCGTGGTGCCCCATCAGCTCGATCACCATCACGCGACGGTGTGAGCTGGCAGTGGAGTGTAGCCGGTCGATGGCATCGGTGGCGATGTTGACCGCCGTATCGAAACCAAAGGTTACATCAGTACCGTAAACGTCATTGTCGATGGTCTTGGGAATCCCCACCACATTCAATCCCAGCTCGGAGAGCATCCAGGTAGTGCGCTGCGTGCCATTCCCGCCAATACAGACAAGGCAATCGAGCTCCAGCTCATGGTAAGCATTCTTGATCTGCTCACGATCCTTCTCGTCGGGCGAGTTGATCATCTTGCGAAAGACCTTTTCGCGGGCCGTTCCCAGGATGGTGCCGCCCAAGTTGAGAATACCGGAAAGCGACTGGTCAGAGAGCTCTACAACATCCTTGTGTAAAAGACCGGAAAAGCCGTTCTGGATGCCGATCATCTGCATGCCGTAATTGTTGATCGCTGTCTTGCCCACGCCCCGGATGGTGGCGTTGATGCCGGGCGCGTCCCCCCCCGATGTGAGAATACCTACCTTCATATCTGTTGATTTTACGGAGTTACAAAGAAAAGAAAAAATGTGGAAGGATGAACGGATCGCCTCTTTTTATTTTGAAAATTGTCTGGAGGTTGATTCTCCTTAAGAGATCGAATCAGATCAGGAGCCGGTGCCGGATCACCGCGGCAGCCCTGTCTGAGGCTCCCGGTTCCCCCAGCTTCTCCCGTAGCTCCTGATAGCTGTTCTGCATGTTGCCGCGATAGCTCTGCACATGGAGCAACTGTTGCAGCTCCCTGCGGATATTTTCCACGGTAAATTGTTTCGCAAAGAGCTCCTTCACCACCTCCCTGCCACAGATCAGGTTCACCAAAGAGATATAAGGCGTATGCAGTAGATGTTTGAAGCCCCAGTAGGTAAGCCGTGGCAGCGAGGTGCGGTAACAAACCACTTGTGGCACATTGAGCAACGCTGTCTCGAGCGTGGCGGTACCGGAGGTGACCAGAGCAGCCTCTGATTGCGCCAGGATACGGTAGGTCTGCCCGAAAAGCACCCTTACCTGAGGGAAACCCTTCTCATAAGGTTTGTAAAACGCCGGTTCTATGCCCGGTGCCCCCGCAACGATGAACTGATACCCATCGGCAAACCCTTTTACTGCTTCCAGCATGGCGGGCAGGTTGCTGCGAATCTCCTGCTTCCTGCTACCGGCGAGCAGGGCGATCACCGGCTTCTCTTCTATACCGTTTGCAGCTGTAAATTGTCTGAAGGTCTCATCTGCAAGCCTTCTCTGCGCAATCGCATCGACTGTCGGATTACCCACGTAGTGCACCGGATAATGATGCTTCCTGAAAAAATCCACCTCAAAAGGCAAAATAGAGAGCATTTCATCCACATACTTTTTGAACGACTTCACCCGGTATTCCTTCCAGGCCCACACCTTGGGGGAGATGTAGTAAAACAGAGGGATACCGGGCAATTGCTGCTTCACATATTTCGCAATTTTCAAGTTGAACCCTGGATAATCCACCAGGATTACCGCATCAGGATGGTACGAAGCGATTTCTTTCTTACAGAAAGAGAGATTGCGCAGAATGGTCCGTGCATGCAACAATACCGGCATCAACCCCATGTATGCCATCTCACGGTAATGCTTCACCAGTGTCCCTCCGGCCTGCTCCATCAGATCACCACCGAAGAAACGAAACCGGGCTTCACTGTCCAACTTTCTCAGCGAACGCATCAGGTTCGATGCATGCAGGTCACCCGAAGCCTCGCCTGCTATGATGTAGTATTTCATATATTTTAGCGTTCAGCTTTCAGCATGAAAAATCGAATTACGAGCCAGGAACATCCAACCTCAAACTCACTAACCTGGTAACGTTTAAACGTTATAGGTTCCACGTTTTAAGTTCCGGCAGGAAGTCATAGGCTGTCAAATCAATCTTAACCGGTACCACGGCAGCATATCCGTTTGCCAGAGCCCATTCATCGTTATCCTGGTTGTCGGCCTGCCAGTTCTCGAAGTTACCGGTCATCCAGAATACGTCTCTTCCTGAACCATCTTTTGACCGTTGATACTCATTCACCCATTTCCCTTCGGTCTGGGTGGTCATCCGCACTCCTTTAATTTCTCCAGACGGTACATTTACGTTCAGGCAAACACCCCGTGGGAGACCTTTCATCAGCACTTCAGCTGCCAGCCTGCGTGCCAGCGAGCCAGCTACTCTAAAATCGGCATCGGAAGAGAAGTCACAAAGCGAGAAGCCAATGGAGGGGACCTCAAAGATGCATCCCTCGATGGCGGCACCCATTGTGCCGGAATAGATTACGCTGATGCCTGCGTTAGAGCCGTGGTTGATACCAGATACCAGCAGGTCCGGATTGCGAGGCAGGAACTCGTTCAACGCCAGCTTCACGCAATCGACCGGCGTACCGTTACAACTGTATGCAGTAAGCCCCTCTTCATGGTGATAAACCCTCGCACGCAGCGGATGTGAGGTAGAGATGGCACTCGACATCCCCGACCGGTGTATGTCAGGAGCAAAAACAATGATCTCCCCCAATCCTTTCATCGCTTCTATCAGCGATCTGATTCCCTTCGCCTGATACCCGTCGTCGTTGGTGACCAGGATCAATGGTTTATCCTTACCCATATTTTCATCCATAATGATTGGGCAAAGATAGGGATTTATCGTGTACCGGGGAAGGGTATACAAAAATATAAGGGAGATTCGTTTCCATAGGTATTGTCACGCTGTCATGATTGCATCAAACGATCCATTCATCAAAAAAGTGGCAGTACATTCCTGCACTGCCACTTTTTTGATTCCATTTACTCACCATATAGGACATTATAGAGGACGGCTGGGTTGAGGTTAAGGTACCCAGAATATTTGATGAAGTCTGTGTAATTCAAAGAGGTGAGGGTGGTGGTACCAAATGAACCTTTGACCTTGACGGGAGCAACCGTTGTGCCCACATTGAGGATCCTGCCAACCGCAGGCGACTTATCTCGGTCAACCATACCAATCAGCATAGAGGCAAATTTGCAACTGGCAGGTGCTGTTACATTGCAGTTGACAGAGTTGTTTTCGAAGGCAACATCAGTATTACCATGACCTCCAACAAGTCCGCCAACACCAGCTTGGGAGCTGTAGTTGGCTCCGGAGGCAGCCAGATTATTGGTAACCAAAACATCACTTTGTACATCACCGGTATTCTTGCATCCTGTCATGCCGTTGAAGTTAAGCCAACCAAGAACACCACCCAGACAACTGTTCACGTGGCCATTCTTGAGCCACACCTTACCACTGTTTGTGCAGTCCACAATCATGCCACAAGAGCCGACAACTCCTCCGGAACGGCTTTTTCCGAATCCGTCAACGGTGAAAGCGCCAGTGTTGTTGCAATTCTGAATAGTAGCTGCACCTGCAGCCTCTTTTGAAGCCCAACCGGTTACACCACCAAAGGCGTTGTTGGAACCTGACGAATCGCAAGTGATGCTTACCGTACCACTATTGGTGCATCCTGACATTCCGCCAAGGGAAGTGTCCCCATTGTACGCACCACCACTGACTCCTCCCGCCTGGCAGACGAAATTCTTGGCAAGTGCGGCATCGTGGGTAGAAGTCACCCAGTATGCAGTAACAGTCCCGGAGTTGGTGCAGTTGTTGACTGTGCCCCAACTAGAAGCAATGACTCCACC
>JADLKK010000095.1 GCA_016839025.1 Proteiniphilum sp. | reverse complement strand
ATTGCAAGGCATGTTGGATACTCTGCCTCGCATTTTGGCAACCTCTTCCTGAAAAAAACCTCTTATACTCCAATGGAATATCACCATCAGCTCAAAATTCAGCGGGCATGCTCATACCTTCAGTTTTCGGACCTGAAAATAAAGGAGATAGCCTATCGGCTAGGCTACTTCGATCCATTTCATTTTTCAAAATCTTTTAAGAAAGAGACCAGTTTAACGCCCAAAGAATACAGGCACAAATACAATCCCTGAAAGATCCTTGGTGAGTGCCGGTTGCCCGCCTCACCAAAACAGCAGGCTACCTATCCGGTTTTCCATCCCCAACAGGCTGATCATATCCTATCAGGCGGCACACAATAAAAACGGTTCCGCGTATTACGGAACCGTCATGGTTTTATCGGGAAGAAGGATCACTCCTTCTAACGCCTGTACTTCGAAAAATCGGTGTGCAACATACTACCCGTCTCACTCAGGGCATGGTGGAAGGCGAAGCAGGAGTAGAGATCCTGCGGGATATGTCCCTTCACACCCAGGTTGAGGTACTCATGCAACAGCGGACGGTAGTCAGGATGCGCACACTTGTTGATGATCTCCTCGGCGCGGTTGCGGGGTCCCTTCCCGCGCAAGTCAGCCACCCCATATTCCGAGACGACGATCTTCACTGAATGCTCATTGTGGTCCTCATGCGTCACCTTGGGCACGATACAGCTGATGGCTCCATTCTTGGCCGTTGAGGGGGTAAGGAAGATAGAGAGGTAGGAGTTGCGGGTAAAGTCACCCGATCCGCCGATACCATTCATCATCTTGGTGCCATTCACATGGGTGGAGTTGACGTTGCCGAACACATCCACCTCAATGGCGGTGTTGAGGGCAATGATACCCAGGCGCCTGGCCAGTCCGGGATTGTTGGAGATCTCCGAGGGGCGCAACACCAGCTTGTTCTTGAAGAAGGGCAGGTCGCTGTAGAACTTCTCCAGCACCTCATTGCTCACCGTGAGCGAGCAGCCGCTGGCAAAGGAGATATTGCCCTTCTGCATCATGTCGATCACCGCATCCTGGATCACCTCTGTGTAGACCTCGAAGCGGGGGATATCAGGATTGCTGCCCATAGAGCCTAGTACCGCATTGGCGATGTTGCCCACCCCCGACTGGATGGGAAGGAAATGGGGTGGGATGCGTCCGGCTTTCATCTCGGCCACGAAAAACTCGGCCACGTTATTGCCTATGCGGGCAGTTACCTCATCGAGCGGAGCAAATCCGCCACCCTCGCCATCACGTTCTGTCTCCACCACAAAGATCTTCTCCGGGTTCACCTTCACATATTCCAGTCCCACACGGTTCTGTACCTCATAGATGGGTATCTCCCGCCGTTTGGGGGGATCCTGCAGTTCGTAAAGGTCATGCATCCCCCGTAGCTTCGTGGGTACTTTCTTGTTCAGTTCCACGATCACAATATCGGCCAGACGACAGATGGTGGGGGTGATGCCTACGCCGGTGGTGGGTACGATCTCTCCGCTTTCGGTCACGTCGGCAGCTTCCACAACGGCTACGTTAATCCTGCCCAGAAAGCCGTAACGGATCTCCTGAGCCAGTTGTGAGAGGTGCAGATCGAAGAAGTCGAATTCGCCCCGGTTGAGCGCCTCACGCATATCCTTGTTGGTCTGATAGGGCGTGCGGAACTTGATTGCCTTGGCCCGTGCGAGGGATCCATCGATGGAGTCGCCGGTGGAGGCACCAGTGAATACGCCAATCTTGAAGGGCTTCCCTTGTGCATGTTCCTCCTCTGCCCTTTTGGCAATCTCTACCGGCACCACCTTGGGGCATCCGGCATGCGTAAACCCGCTGAAGCCCACATTGTCGTCGTGTTTGATGAGCGACGCAGCCTCTTCAGCGCTAATAAATTTCAATGCCATGTCAATTGTTGGTTTTTTATATGTTTTGGTCAGTTGCTCTCAGACGTGGTTTCAATATTTGCGCTGCATGATCTCCCCGTATATCAGACCTTTCCTCAGCGCATCCGGCCCCGCATCACTGTTCAGTTCAGCCAGCAGGGGATGAGTGGAGAGGTTCCACCCGACAGAGGATAATTGCTCTGAATCAAGCTCTCCGGGAGCAGTCTCCTGGTCAAAGGAAGCGTCTGCATCGTAAACAAAGATGGAACTCTTCAGCGACGATTGTCCTTCAAAATCGGTCACCAGATCGAGCGAGGAACGAAACCCGGGACGTACATCCTTTGGCACACGGGGCGGCACGGCAGGAGGAATCTCAACCACGTAGGGACGGGGAAGATAGGGACTAAAAGGCTCATCATCTCCCTCGCCGGGGAATACTTCGGCAGAACGGTCATGCTGCTTCTGCTGCAAATTTCTCTTTTTCCTGGAATCATTAAAAAATCCCAATATCACAAAAAACAGCAGAAGGATAAAATAAATGATATCGCCAAACTCCATATTTTGATTAATTTTGCATCTGGACAAAAATAGGCATTTTTCGTGAATTGTAGGCTGTTTGGTATACAAATTATCGGGAGTAACTTCCCAGTCACTCCCGATCATTTAACCAAAACCTTAACTATGAAAAAATTTTATTTTTTCCTTGGCAAATATAGGTGATTGGAAAGTGATTTCCAACTTTTTGCCCCAATAAATGCAGTTTTTAACATTCCTCCCCCCGGGAGAATCACAGTGAATATGAAGGAAATAATGAGTACAGACAAGCATAGAGACAGGAAATTGTACATCGAGACCTACGGATGTCAGATGAATGTGGCCGATACCGAGGTGGTGGCATCGATCATGGAGATGGATGGCTACAGCCTGACAGAGAGCGACCGCGATGCCGATGCCATCTTCGTCAACACCTGTTCCATCCGGGAAAATGCGGAACAAAAGGTGATTCAGCGGTTGGACTATTTCCAGTCGCTGAAACGCAAGCGAAAAGAGAATCTGATCATCGGGGTGCTGGGTTGCATGGCAGAACGTGCCAAGTCGGAACTGATCGACAAGCACCATGCCGACCTGGTGGTGGGTCCCGATGCCTACCTCGATCTGCCCAATCTGGTGGGTGCCGCCGAGCGGGGGGAGAAGGCGATGAACATTGAGCTCTCGAAAACAGAGACCTACAAGGATGTGATTCCCCTCAAGATGGCGGGAAGCAATATTTCAGGATACATCTCCATCATGCGGGGCTGCGACAAGTTCTGCACCTATTGCATCGTGCCCTTCACCCGTGGCAGGGAACGTAGCCGTGAACCGGAGAGCATCCTCAATGAGTTACGGGTGATGCAGGAGAAAGGTTTCAGAGAGGTGATCCTGCTCGGGCAAAACGTCAACTCCTATCGTTACCAGGATAAAGAGCGCATCATCGGTTTCCATGATCTGCTGGCTCTGGTAGCAGAAGCAGCACCAAAGATGCGTATCCGCTTCACCACGTCACATCCCTGGGACATGAACGATGCCACCCTCGAAACCATCGCGCGTTATCCCAACCTCTGTAATTACATTCACCTACCGGTGCAATCGGGCAGCTCCCGCATGATGAAGCTGATGAACCGGCGCTACAACAGGGAGTGGTACATGGAACGGATCGCCACCATCAAACGGATCATCCCCGATTGCGGCCTTTCAACCGACATCATGTGCGGTTTTCACTCCGAAACGGAAGAGGATCACCAGGAGACCCTCTCGCTGATGCGGGAGGTGGGCTTCGACTCCGCCTTTATGTTCAAGTACTCCGAGCGTCCCGGCACCTATGCGGCGAAGAAGTTGGAGGATAATGTAACGGAGGAGGTAAAAACCCGGAGACTGCAGGAGATCATCGACCTGCAACTGCAGCTGTCGCGACAGAGCAACGAACGCGATATGGGAGAGATATTCGAGGTACTGGTGGAAGGATTCTCCAAGCGATCAAGGGAGCAACTTTTCGGACGAAACGAGCAGAATAAGGTCGTGATCTTCGACAAGCAGCAGCACCGCATCGGTGACTTCGTGAAGGTACGGGTGACCGGTTTCACCTCTGCCACCCTATTGGGTGAATCGCTCCCGGTAAAATGACCCATTGGCGATAATCGATCTCCGCGGCAAACAATTTTGCCTTCCATCTGTTTATCTGATACAAGGAAACCTGGAGAGTTGCTCAGCCGGAAGGTCTCTTCACCGCAATCCGGCCATCAGTTCTCACATGTATAAATGAAACTACGAACTATTAAACACGACGTAATTATGAATTCAGAATCAAAATTGTTACTGGGATTGGGTATCGGCGTAGCCTTGGGTGCCGCCATCGGTTACATCATGGGGAGCGACCGTAAGGAAGAGTGGCTGGAACAGGCCAACGAGTTTGCCGACAAGGTGAGAGCAAATGTAAAATCAGCCGTCTACAAAGGCAAGAGCGAAGTACAGGATCTCAAGGAAGACATCGATGACATCGCCGAGATTGCCAAGAAAGAACTGGCCAAACAATAACAAAAGCTCTTAACCTGCCGAACCGATGGAAGAAAAAAAAGTAAGTACGCTGTTTGAGGAGATGCGTGATGATGTATCAAGATACATCACCAGTACCCTCGAGCTCGGAAAACTGGAGGTGTATGAAAAAATCAGCCTGGGCTCATCGGCAATCACCTACGGTTTGATCCTGGGTGGAGTGTCCCTCTTCGCACTCTTGTTCCTTTTCATCACCGTGGCACTCTACCTGGGTGACCTGTTGCAGAACAGCTGGGCCGGCTTTGGTATCGTCACAGCCTTCGCCCTGCTGGTGCTGACAGTGATGCTGCTGGTGGGCAAACCCTTCAAGAAGAAGATGACCAACAAGGTGGTACGCTTCCTGATGGAAAGTGATGAATCAGACAAAACAAAGAGCAAGCTATGAGCACCTATAAGCTGACACCGCTGGAAGAGCTGCGACTGGAGAAAAAGAGAGAGAGGGAGGAACGAAACATCGCCAGCCAGCGTCTCTCCTATCAGTTGCAGTACCTGAGCGACAACTGGGGATCAATGATCACCAGGGGCATCACCTCTTCTATGAAAACAAAGTTTGTGGAGACAATCGATACCCTCTCCAGTGGAAATGACTACTCAGTCACTCCCTATGTCACGCGCAAGAGAAACCCCTGGGTGAACCTCGCACTGTCCAACCTGCCCCTGCTCGGTTCTGTCACCTGGAAGCTCACCAAACCGGCTATCATCGCCTTTGTACTGAAAAAAGGAACCTCATTGTTGTTCGGCAGAAAGAAGAAAAAAATCAAATCGTAGAACGGTGGACGGTGCTGACACCGTCCACTTTTGCTATCTTGGCACAGAGTTGGTTCACCTCCTCAGCACTGTGAACGTGCACGTTGAAAACCCCTTCAAAAATACCATCCCTGGATGCCACATTCACACTTTGTATATTGACCACCACATCTTCTGCCAGCTTAGCCAGAATATTCCCCAGGATCCCTACGCGGTCTATCCCTGTAAAGACAATGGATGCCAAAAACGAATATTGCCGGTAATCACCCCACTCTACTGCTATGATACGGTCTCCATAGCTGGATTTGAGCTTCAGACCAGTCTGGCAGGAGCGCTTGTGCACCTCCACTTCTTCCTTCTGCGTCACATAACCAAACACATCATCTCCCGGCAGAGGGTTGCAGCAGGAGTAGACAATGAAGTTTTTGCGGAAATGCTGTTCCGTAAGCGGATAAACCTGCTTGCGGTCGATTTTCCCCCTTTGTATCTCCTGCGGGAGGATCAACCGCTCCTCCCCCTCCTCTTCCTCACCTGCACGGATCACGTTCCGCGGCTCCTGAGGTGTCTTCTTGATGGCACTCATGGCCTGCTTCACGTATCGCACAAACAGATTATCCTGTTTCTCCGGTACCGGTTTCAGTTTGAAGAAAGCCTCCTTTTGCGGGGGCAGGCTCACTTCGTTGTTGCCAATCATGAAGTAAAGATCCTCCTTGTTCTCGGCTTTAAAGGAGTGCATGATCCTGTTGAAGAGGGTGTTATCAACCGGCTCGTCACCAAACAGCTCATCCAGCATGTTCTTCCCCTTCTCAACGATACGTCGTCGCTGGCGACGCAATGAGGCTTCAATTTTGGTGCGAGCTTTGGCTGTGGTGACGAAGTTGAGCCATTCCGGCTGAGGGTTGACCGACTGGGAGGTGAGCACCTCCACCTGGTCGCCACTATGTAGCTTCTGGCTGAGGGGCACCAGTGTGTGGTTCACCTTTGCCCCCAGGCAATGATCACCGATACGGGTATGGATGATATAGGCAAAATCGAGAGCTGTGGCTCCCTGGGGCAGAGTCTTGATTTCTCCTTTTGGGGTAAAGACGAAGATCTCGGAAGAGAAGAGGTTCATCTTCACCGTATCCAGGAAATCAATCGCATTGGGGTTGGGATTGGAGAGGATCTCCTGGATGGTCTTGAGCCATTTTTCCAGCTCATTGTCCTCCTCTATTCGGTTCTCCTTGTACTTCCAGTGTGCGGCAAACCCCTTTTCGGCAATGTCATCCATGCGGCGGCTGCGAATCTGTATCTCAATCCACTTGCCATCGGGTCCCATCACGGTGAGGTGCAGCGCCTGGTAACCATTCGCCTTGGGATGGCTCACCCAGTCGCGGATACGGTCGGGGCGCAGTTTGTATATATCGGTGATGGCTGAATAGATATCCCAGCACTGTTTCTTCTCATCCATGCCGGGATGCACCTCAAAGATGATACGCACCGCAAAGAGGTCATACACCTCATTGAAACTGATTCCTTTCGATTGCATTTTGTTCCAGATGGAGTAGACCGACTTCACCCGGGCACGCATCTCATATTGAATACCCATCCTGTTGAGAGCAGGGATCACCGGTACCGCAAAATTTTCATATATCTTGTTCCGTTCGGGTGCCGTCTCTTCGATTTTCGCGGTGAGATCGGCATACACCTCCGGGTGCTCGTACCTGAAGCAGAGCTCCTCCAGTTCCGTCTTGATGGCAAAGAGCCCCAGCCGGTGTGCCAGGGGAGCATAGATATAGAGGGTCTCACCGGTGATCTTGAACTGCTTGGTGGGGCTCATCGAAGAGAGGGTACGCATGTTGTGCAACCGGTCGGCGATCTTGATGAGGATCACCCGGATATCGTCCGACATGGTAAGCAGTAGCTTGCGGAAGTTCTCAGCCTGTGCCGATACATTCTCACCGAACATGCCATGCGATATCTTGGTTAATCCCTCCACAATCTGCGCAATCTTGTCCCCAAAAAGGGCACGGATATCCTCGGTGGTGTAGTCGGTATCCTCCACCACGTCGTGCAGCAGCGAGGCGGAAATAGAGGTAGACCCCAGTCCCATCTCCTTCGAGACAATGCGGGCCACGGCCAGCGGATGCATGATATAGGGTTCACCAGAGCGTCGACGGGCACCTTTGTGCGCCTCCTTGGCCATGTTGTAAGCACGGGTGATGACATCCACCTTCCGACGGTGATTCGAATTGAGATAATCCAGCAGGAGACCCTGGAATTCCTCTTCAATCAGCCGCTCTTCCGCAATCAGTTTCTCTTCGTCACTCATATACCGTAAGACTCTCTTTCATTGCACCTGTTTAAATGCAAACGAAATTACAAATAAATCGAGAGAAAACAGCATCTGAATCCATTTTTTGCAGAAGAGCGGAGGATTTTGAACAAAAAGTGACTACCTTTGTTTCATCAAACAACAGGGGTGCCCCAACTATTCGGGCTGAGATCATACCCATATCACCTGATCCGGATAATACCGGCGGAGGGAAAACGAAGAGATTCACGTTCCGGTGGCTCTTTCACAGGTATACATCTTACACAAATCCCCTTTTTTATTTCACTCACACCCGATGTGCAAGGGAATTCCACTTTGTACATCCCCAAAAAACAGGTAAAATGAAAAAGGTTTTCTTTTCTTTTCTGCTGACACTTTTCTCAGCAACAGTTTATCAGACAGTCGCACAGGCAGATGCCACGCCTGCAGACAGTATCAACAACATCCGGCTGGAAGAGGTAATTGTCTCCGGCACACGTGCGGGAACAGAGACACCGGTCTCCTACACCAATATCAACTCTGCGGATATCAAAAAACAAAATGCCGGCCGCAACATACCGGCCATTCTCCAATACACGCCATCACTGGTCTCTTTCACCGAAGATGGCCTGGGTGTGGGTAACACCTATTTCCGGATCCGCGGTACCGACGCTACCCGCATCAATGTAACGCTCAATGGTATGCCACTCAACAATCCGGAGAGCCAGGAGGTCTACTGGGTGAACCTGCCCGACCTCTCCAACTCGCTGCAAAGCATCCAGATACAACGGGGTGTGGGTACCTCCACCAACGGTGCTGGTGCTTTCGGTGCGAGCATTTCGCTCAGGACAACCGGAGCACGCACCGAAGCATACGGAGAAGCCTCCACTGCCATCGGCAGCTACGGCACCTTCTCCTCATCGGTTGCCGCAGGCACCGGGATCAGTAAGAAGGGGTTCTCGTTCGATGCACGCTTATC
>JADLKK010000094.1 GCA_016839025.1 Proteiniphilum sp. | reverse complement strand
CCCACACCGGTGGCGATCAGAATCAGCGCACCAAGGAGGATTGCGAAAGTGGATACCTCACCCACCGATCCGGGAATGAATCCGAAAAACATATCGCTGATGGAAAGGGGGTTGCCGGTAACGCCGTGGAAGGTAAACTCTCCAAAGGTGGCCGCCTCGGTAGTGGCAATCTGTCCCAGCGGTGTGGCACCCGAGTAGCCGTCGATCACGGTTCCCTGCCCCATGCCGAAGGTCTCCGCCGTGCGCACCCATACCTGGTCGCCCGACATCTTGGTGGGATAGGAGAAGAAGAGGAACGCACGCGCGATGAGGGCCACGTTGAAGATGTTGTAACCGGTCCCGCCGAACACCTCCTTGGCGAAGATCACCGAGAAGGCCGTGGCCACGGCCACCATCCAAAGGGGTGTGTCGATGGGCACGATCATCGGGATCAGCATCCCGGAGACCAGGAACCCCTCGGCCACCTCCTCCTTTTTTACTTGTGCCATGGCAAACTCAATGCCGAGGCCAACCACGTAGGAGACCACGATCAGCGGCAGCATGGCAATCAGTCCATAGACGAAGGTGGTGAGCAGCGACACCTCCTGACCGATGGCCATGTAGTGTTGCATCCCCACGTTGTACATACCCACCAGCAGTGCCGGCACCAGCGCAAGAATCACGATGATCATGGTGCGCTTCGAGTCGCGTGCATCGTGTATATGAACGCCGGTTTTCGAGGTAGTGTTGGGGACGAACAGAAACGTCTCAAACGCATCGTAGGTGGAATAGAGCCAGTGCAGCTTTCCCCCCTCTTCGAAATTGGGCTTTATCTTGTCAAGATAGTTTTTTAACGCTTTCAAAGTGCTATGTTTTAGTAGTTAGTATTCTTTGCTTCCCCTCATGTTACTCCATCTCCTTGCGTAGCATGTCGAGACCGGTACGGACGATATGTTGCAACTCCAGCTTTGAGGTGTCTACGAACTCGCAAAGCGCGAAATCCTCGGGAGCCACCTCGTAAATACCCAACGCCTCCATCTTGTCGATGTTGAAGGCGATAATCGCCTTGACCAGCTGCTCGGGATAGATATCCATGGGGAACACCCTGTCATATTCGTTGGAGACAATGATGGCTCGCGGCCCGCCCAACAGACGGGCATCCATCCGGTAGGCTTTCTTCAGCGTGGGATAGGTGCAACCGGCGCTGTAGCGCCTGGGTGAGAGCGATGCCCAGCCAAACGCCTCGTGCACGTCGTCCCCCTCGGGAATCACCGCCACCTGCGAATGGGTGGCACGCAGCACGTCATCCGCATCAATCTTTCTGCCGGTGAGCGGGTTGCCGCTGATGTAACGCAGGGAGATCCCTTCGGTTACGTTGTTCTGGAAGAGCTCCTTCAGCTGGGTGCCGATCGCCATCTTCCAGTAACCGGTCTGTTTCACCTCCGAGCCGGTAAGGGCGACGGTGCGTGTCAGATCGACGATTCCCTTGTTAAAGAGGCGGCCGATGATGGCCACATCCAGGGCAGTGAGGGTCCAGACGACCTCGCCACGATTCACCGGGTTGAGATGATTAATCTGTACCCCCACATTACCCGCCGGATGGGGACCGTCGAACTCGGTGAGAACCACGTTCTTCGCTTCACGCAACCCTTTGCAGCTGCTTTCCGGGCTAATGGAGAGATATACCTTACCGCTGGTCAACTTGGAGAGTGCATCGAATCCTGCCTGAAGGTCGGCCTCCTGTCCCTGCAGGATAAAATCATAGCTGGGTGCCAGCGGCGACGTGTCGAAACCGGTGACGAAGATGTCACGGGGAGCCTTGTCGGGGGAAGCCACCACATCATAGGGCCGTTGCCTGATGAGAAACCAGATACCCGCATCGAGAAGCGACTGCTTTACCTCCTCAGTCGGAAGAGTAGCCGGTTTTTTGATGCCGTAGTCCAAATAGTCGGTGGTTGCGTCAGCCTTCACCTCAATGTAGAGGATGCGGCGTTTCTCACCCCGCTCAATGGTGGTCACCACGCCGCTCACCGGTGAGGCGAATAGCATGCCGGGATAGTTCTTCTCAAAGAAGAGAGGGGAACCCGCCTTCACGGTATCACCGGCCTTGACGGCTAACTTGGGTGTGATGCCCTGGAAATCTTCGGGGCAGATCCGCACCACTTCGCTTGTTACCGTGCCACGGAGTGTCTTCTCACACTCGCCCAACAAAGGAATCCGTAAGCCTTTCTTAATTTTGATTCGATTAGCCATATAGTTGTGTAATAAGTTACCTTGTAGTGATCTTTTTGAGTAACCAATTATCAATCAAAGGTTTTTAGTTAGCTGTGAATGAACTCCGGAGCAGGACTCCTGTCGGAGCGCAAAGATACATCTTTTGCAACGAAAAAAAGAAGAAAAAGCAGAGAAATAGAGAAAAAAATCCATATTGATTCCCCTCTTTCCCCTCTGCCATCCTGTTTACTTTTCCGCCACACCAGCCATATCCGGATCGATCATGATGCGCCCGCAATATTCACAAACAATGATTTTCTTGCCCATCTTGATATCCATTTGCTTCTGTGGCGGGATTTTGTTGAAACATCCTCCGCAGGCTCCCCGCTGTATGGGTACGACACCCAGTCCGTTGCGGGCATTCTTGCGGATACGCTTGAACGCTGCCAGCAGGCGAGGCTCGATGGTGGTCTCCGTTTTCTTGACTTTCTCACGAAGCTTCTCTTCCTGCACCTTGTTCTCTGAGACGATTTCTTCGAGTTCTTTCTTCTTGTGTTCCAGATCATCGGTTTTCTCTTTCAACAGCTCAGTGGCAGCGGCAATCTGTTCCCTGACGGAAGAAGACTGTTGTCCATATTCACGGATATGCTTCTCTGAGAGCTCGATCTCGAGCGTCTCAAACTCGATCTCCTTCGAGAGGTGGTCATACTCCTTGCTGTTGCGCACGTTATCCAACTGCTTGGTATACTTCTCGATCTTCGCCTTGCTGGTCTCAATCCTACCCTTCTGCAATTTGCTGTTTTCATCCAGTTGCTTGAGTTCCAGTTCGAAGTTGTTGATACGGGTACCCAATCCGGCAATCTCATCGTCCAGGTCAGCTACCTCGAGTGGCAGCTCTCCGCGCATTGTCTTGATCCGATCGATCTCGGAGAGATAAGACTGCAACTTATGCAGTGACTTCAATTTGTCTTCTACGGAAACTTCCTGTTCCGTTGCTTTCTTTTTTGTTGCCATAAGAATCCTATTTTTGTATGATGTTATAATGGATGTTCACTTTCCCCCCAAACGATGCAACCCTGCAACCGGCGGAGTGTCTGTAACGAAAAAATGCAGTAACCAAACGACCGGTCGATCGTTTCGTCACCACATTCACTGTAACTGCGGGAACAAGTCGAACCGCTTTCTTTTACAGATACTTCACCGGATTCACGTCGAATGCCGACTTATGGATTGCAAAGGTAGGGATTTTTTTCGAAAGCAGATCGAAAAAGAGATCTTTTGTGCAGATCTCCGACTCATAGTGTCCCACCACGGCCAGCAGAAGCCGATCCTCCACATCGTGGTAATCGTTGTATTTCGCCTCACCCGTCACAAAAGCATCGGCGCCGTAGGCTACCGCCCGGGGAATCAGAAAAGCACCGGCACCACCACAGATAGCCACATCACGTATCTCTCCTCCCCGAAGCTTGGTGTGCCTGATGGTGGTCAGGTTGAAGAGATCCTTCAGCAGGTAGAGAAACTCCTGCTCCGGCATTGGCTCCGGCAGGACACCCACCACACCGCTGCCATGCCGTGCCCACTCGTTTGCAATGGGATAGAGGTCGAACACCGGCTCCTCATAAGGATGCACCGCCAGTAGCGCGCGCAGCACCTCCTCTTTCTTCATCACCGGTACCACCGTTTCGATCCGCACCTCCGGTTCAAAGTGAAGCCTCTCCGACTCCCCCACGAAGGGGTTCGACCCGGCACCCGGACGAAAAGTACCCTCACCGGTGAGATTGTAGCTGCAACTGTCATAGTGGCCAATATGACCGGCACCGGCATTGAATAGGGCATTGCGCACACTTTCCGCATGCTGCACCGGCACGGTGGTGACAAACTTGAGCAACGCGTTCTCACGTGGACTGAGTATCTTCACGTTTTGCAGCTCCAGCATCTCCGCCAAGCGGTAATTTACCCCTCCCTGCGCGTTATCGAGGTTGGTGTGGGCGGCGTAGAGGGCAATATCGTTACGGATGGCCATCACCATGGAGCGTTCCACATAGTTCCTGCCGGTGAGTGACCGGAAAGGACGGAACGCAATCGGATGATGGGTGATAATCAGGTTACATCCGAGGGCGATGGCCTCTTCCACCACATCCTCTGTCACATCGATGGCCAACAGCACACCGGTTGTCTCCCTGTTAGGATCACCACACTGCAAACCGCTGTTGTCATATTCCTCCTGCAGCGGAAGCGGAGCCAGCTGCTCAATGACCTGAATAATCTCCTTTATACGCATGGCAGTAACTGTTTTCAATATACAAACAAAAGAGCTACTCTACAGGAAAGATCTTCCGCATCGTATCAGCTAAGATTGCCCCCATACGACGTTGAATATACTTGTCCTCACCCTTCTCCGGATGCCAACCAAAGGTTTCACCGCTTATTTCCTGCTTATCAGCCGTGAACAGGCGACTCACCTGTTCTCCTGTGACAGGATGAAGGCTGTTCCTGGAAAAACCGATATATTCATCGAACTCCACCACCGGAAAACCCCATTTGTCTGCCAGCTTACGTACAGAACGATTGTATGTCACACGTCCATCATGCCAGTCGGTGCAGAGTACAATCACGGCAGGTTTACCCATACGACTGTTGTAATATTTCGAAGTCTCCTCAAATTTCAGATTGTAGCATTCGGTCAGATATCGCTTTATCACGTAGTCGAAACCTGCCGCATATTGGGTTTTATCAAGGGGAGTCTCGTAATCCGTGTATTTCGGTTTCAGCTGTGACTCGTCAAACACATCTCTGTCATGCACCTGCATGATTACCAGGGCATCAATTACCTCCAGCTCTTCCTTGCTGTAGAGTGTTCCATTCACCATCCTGTTGGCAGCATCGGCAATCGATTCTCCACCTTTGGCCCGATTGATGGGTGTGGCATCGGCTAAATCACATCCCACCTCGAACCATCCATTGACGGATGTTGCAAAAGATGCACCCGTGAGCAGAAAAGTGTATTGTCTCTTATTCTTCTCTTGTGCTGAAAGCAATGTGGTAAATACAACCAGCAGGATAAGCAATGTTCCGGTTTGTCTCATACGATTTGTATATGTAACTTATTTATGGATAGATTCTGTCGTCATTATAATGGCCTGATACTCGTCCGAAAAATGAAATTGAACCGGAAAAAGTGTCACGATTGAACCATAGCCTTACATTTTCACGCGAACAAAAGCAAATATACAACAATCTTTGATAGTGATAAAACAATCCATCAAAAGAATAATCCGCGCCCTTCAATATCAATCTGTATCCTTCAGTATCAATCTCAATGAGTTATTTTTGGTGAAGTAGTTCCAGGCCCAGTTGATGAAGATCACCAACTTGTTGCGTACGCTCAGGATCAGCATCAGGTGAAGAAACATCCATACAAACCAGGCGAAACGTCCCTTGAACTTCACGAAGGGGAGATCCACCACCGCCTTGTTGCGACCCACCGTGGCCATGGTGCCCAGGTTGCGGTACTCGTAGGGTTTCAGGTCGCTCCGGAAGGCGTCGATTCGTTGTAGGTTCCTTGCAAGATTCTTCCCCTGCCCTATCGCCACGTTGGCCAACTGCGGATGCCCCCTGGGATATTTCGCCGTCTCCATATAGGCCACATCGCCGATAGCAAAGACATTCTTCAGTCTCTCCACCCGGTTGTAACGATCCACACGGATTCTTCCCGACCGCAGAATGCTCTCCTGCGGTAGCCCGCTAATGAGGTTACCGGTCACCCCGGCAGACCAGATCACGTTGCGCGTGGGGATGGTCTCACCTGTGTTCAGTGTCACCCTTTCACCGTTGTAATCCTGCACCAGTGTGCCGGTCTTCACGATCACCCCCATGGAACGCAGATATTTCTCGGAATAGTTTTGCGCGAAGGGGCTCATGGCAGCCAGCGTATGCTGACCACCTTCCAGCAGGTAGACATGTACCTTTTCCGAGTCGATGTTGGGATAATCCTTCGGTAAGATCTCGCGGGTCATCTCGGCAAAGGCACCGGCCATCTCCACTCCGGTGGCACCACCACCCACGATCACGATGTTGTAGAGCCCCTCCTTCTCCTCGGCATAAAGCAGCTTTTCGAAATTGTAGAGGATGTAGTTGCGCACGTTGATGGCCTGGTAGGTCGACTTCAGCCCCAAGGAATGCTGCTCGGTAGCCTTGTTGCCGAAGAAATTGGTGCGGGTGCCGGTAGCGATCACCAGGTAATCGTAGGCAAACGGTCCTATATTGGTCTCTACCACCTTGTTTGTCTCATCCACCGCCAACACGGTGGCAAGCCGTATACGCACATCCCTTCGCTTCTGGAAGATCTTACGGATAGGAAACGAGATGGTGGCCGGTTCAATCTGTGACGCGGCCACCTGATAAAACAATGGGGGAAACTGGTGGTGGTTGATCTTGTCGATCACCATGATATCATACACTCCCCTGGGAAGATGATTCACAAACTGCAGCCCGCCAAAACCGCAGCCAACCACAACAATCTTCTTCTTCATACGCGTCATCAACAGTGAGATGGTAGAACATCCGAACAGGAAGAATTGTTGCAAAAAAAAAGCGCTACGAATCACTCGCGGCGCTTTCTTCATGTTTAACATTTTAAAAATCACAGCTTCACTGCAACGCAGATCATCGACAGAGGTTGCAGATCTCTGTCTGAATGACAACCTTCACTGCAGTGTCTTGTTGGGGAGAGGTTACGCTTTCACGTCACCCTCTGTCGAGGGTGTCTCCTCCCCGGTCTCTTTGGCGTCGGCCTGAGCTGCTTCAGGCTGCGGGAGTTTCTCCTCACTGACAGTCTCCTGCACCGGAGCTTCCTCCTTCTTTTTCACCTCTTTTGCCTTGGGCGCTTCCGTGGCAGGAGCAGCCGCAGCAGCACCTCCTTTTCTGCGGGAACGACGTGTTTTGGCCTTCTTCGCACCTCCATCGCTGAGCATGTTCTCGTTGAAGTCAACCAGCTCGATAAAGCACATGGCAGCGTTATCCCCTAAACGGAAACCGGTTTTGATGATCCGGGTGTATCCACCGGGACGATCGGCAACCTTCTGCGATACGGTCTGGAACAATTCTGTCACAGCAGCCTTGCTCTGCAGCAGGCTGAACACCTCTCTCCGGGAGTGGGTGGTGTCCTCCTTGCTGCGGGTGATGATCGGCTCCACGAATTTCCTCAGCTCCTTGGCTTTGGGAACAGTGGTAAAGATGCGTTTGTGCATGATCAGCGAGGTGGCCATATTGGATAACATCGCCCCACGATGTGCACTCTTACGCCCTAAATGATTAAATTTCTTATTGTGTCTCATTGCAGTTGTTAGTCTTTATCTAATTTGTATTTCGAGGTATCCATGCCGAAAGAGAGTTTCAGCCCGTCGAGCAGTTCCTCCAGCTCGGTGAGCGACTTCTTTCCGAAGTTGCGGAATTTCAACAGGTCGTTCTTGTTGTGCGACACGAGCTGCCCCAGCGTTTCCACATCGGCAGCCTTGAGACAGTTGAGCGCGCGCACAGAGAGATTCAGGTCGGAAAGTTTCCGCTTCAGCAGCTGACGCATGTGCAATACCTCTTCGTCAAACTCCTCGATGCTCTCGGCATCATTGGTCTCCAGCATGATCTTGTTGTCATCGGAGAAGAGGACGAAATGTTGAATCAGGATCTTGGCTGCTTCCTTCAATGCCTCCTTGGGCTGGATGGAACCGTCGGTGATAATCTCAATAATCAGCTTCTCGTAGTCGGTCTTCTGTTCAATACGGTAGTCTTCAATCTCGAATTTCACGTTCCGGATCGGGGTGTAGATGGAGTCGATGGCCAGAATCTGTACATCTTCCGATGCAAGCATCTCCCGGTTTTCATCGGCCGGCACATAGCCCCTACCCTTGTGGATGGTCAGCTCCATGCGCAGATCGGCTTTCTTGTTCAGGCGGCAGATCTCCAGCTCCGGGTTGAGCACTTCGAAACCGGTCAGCAGCTTACCAATATCTCCGGCTTTAAACACTTCCGTTCCCGAAATAGCGA
The DNA here is from genome assembly GCA_016839025.1 of Proteiniphilum sp. Classification (GTDB taxonomy): domain Bacteria; phylum Bacteroidota; class Bacteroidia; order Bacteroidales; family Dysgonomonadaceae; genus Proteiniphilum. The sequence continues at coordinate 280 of JADLKK010000094.1, read as the reverse complement.
TGCTCACCTTTTCTGTTTCAAACTCCTCTACGATTCGTTTGAACCGTACCTTCTTCAGATTCAGAATAATGCCTGTTACATCTTCTATCACACCCGGTATGGTGGCAAATTCATGCTCCACGCCATCTATCTTTACCGATGTAATCGCGAATCCCTCCAGCGAGGAGAGCAGGATGCGGCGCAGGGCGTTACCAATGGTAATGCCATATCCGGGTTCCAGGGGACGGAACTCGAACTTGCCGGAGAATGCATCCTCCTGCAGCATGATTACTTTATCGGG
>JADLKK010000242.1 GCA_016839025.1 Proteiniphilum sp. | reverse complement strand
CCGCGGGAGCAGGTCAATCATTCGAAACGACTTCTGCACGTCGGTGACGAAACTGCCCAGGTTGCGGTTGTTGATGCCGATCAAGCGGTTCTGCGGGATGATGTATTCTGTCTCCCGCTCATCGTGCAGCTCCAGCAACACTTCCAGTTGTAGCTGACCGGCCAACTCCGTGAATCGTTGCGACTCCTCTTTTGTGATGGCGGCGGCGATCAGCAGGATCGCACTGGCACCGGAGCACTTCGCATCGTAGATCTGATACTCATCCACGATGAACTCCTTGCGCATCACCGGAATGGAGACACACTTCGTTGCCGCCCGCAGGTCAGCCAGCGTCCCACCGAAGTAGGGCTCATCGGTCAGCACCGACACTGCTGCTGCCCCGGCAGCCTCATAAGCCTTTGTAACAGGAATCACCTCCGCTGTCCGGTTGATCCATCCCTTGCTGGGTGATCGCCGTTTGAACTCGGCGATGATTCCCGTGGTTGATTGCTCCAACGCCGCTTCCAGTGAGTAAAAAGGAGTCGTTTCTTTCAATATCCTCTTCTCCAGCAATGAAAAAGGGGTCTCCTCCTTTTGCCTTGCCACCTCAATCTTTTTGTGTGCGATGATCTCGCTCAATATATCTTGCATCATGAATAGCTGTTAGCTTTTTGCTTGTAATTTACTCCTGATTGATCTCTATGAACTTCTCCAGCGTGCGCAGTGCCTTCTTACCATAGAGGGCATCCTTCGCTATCTCAAGACACTCGCCGATGGGCTTCTGCTGCTCGATGGTTTGTATCCCGAAGGCAGCGTTGGCCAGCACCGCATTCATCTGCGCTTCCGTGCCTTCTGCAGCCAAGACCTTGCGGAAGATCTGTGAAGCCTCTTCGGGTCTGTCCCCGCCGTCGAGCGACTCCTGCGGGATGGTCTCAAACCCTAGATCGGCCGGTGAAAAGAGCTGTTCTCCCCTGTTGGAGACCACCTTGAATCGGTCGGTGAGGGAAATCTCATCGTAGCCATCAAGGCTGTGCACGATGCTGAAACGCTTGTTCTCCGCCTGGTAGATGTAGCTGTAGAGCCTTGACATGGAGAGGCTGTAGACACCCAGCATCTGGTAACGCGGTTGCACCGGGTTTACCAGTGGTCCCAGCACATTGAAGAAGTTACGCACCCCCAGGCTCTTCCGCACCGGTGCCACCGCCTTCAGTGCTGGACTGAAGAGCGGGGCATGGAGGTAGGCCAATCCGCAGCTGTCAAGGCTGCGGCGCAACTGATCCCGGTCGGTGGTGAACCGCACCCCGAGGCTCTCGATCACGTTGCTCGCCCCACTGATGGAGGTGGCGCCGTAGTTGCCGTGCTTCACCACGGGATAACCCGCGCCGGCCACTACGAAGCAGGCGGTAGTGGAGATGTTGAAGGTGTTCTTGCCATCACCGCCCGTACCCACGATGTCGAGCGGATCATAGTCGGAGAGGTCCGCCTCTACCCGCATCTCGAGGAGCGCATCGCGGAAGCCGAGGATCTCATCTACCGAGATGCTGCGCATCAGGAAGGAGGTGATCAGCGAGGCGATCTGTGTCTCG
>JADLKK010000093.1 GCA_016839025.1 Proteiniphilum sp. | reverse complement strand
ACCCTTTCGAGAATAATCTTAAAACAGAAGTATTTTAAAATCATTACAAAGATGAGAAAAAATTATCGATTTTTGACCTTATTGACGGGGATAATCCTATCCATTCTCCAACTCACGGCACAGAACATCACAGTCTCCGGCGTGGTCTACGACAACGAGGGAGAAACGCTGCCCGGCGTATCCCTGGTGGTTAAGGGAACCAGTCTTGGCACGGTAACCGACATTGACGGCACTTTCCGGATAAATGTGCCCAGGAATGCTTCCCTCCTCTTCTCCTACGTGGGGTTTCAAACCCAGGAAGTGAAGGTAAACAGCACGGAACCGCTGCGCGTGGTGATGCAGATCTCCACGGTTGAACTGGAAGAGTTCGTCGCAATCGCCTATGGCAAACAATCCCGCGCACTGCTCACACACTCCATCTCCAAGGTGGGTGAAGAGGAGTTTGACAAGACACCGGGACAAAACCCGCTCCTGCAGCTGCAGGGTAAGGTGGCAGGCCTCTCGCTGCAGGTGGAAAGCGGACAGCCCGGCACCAACCCACAGGTCTTCATCCGGGGTGGAAGCTCCACCTCTCCCGAGAGCGATGCCCCCCTCTTCATCATTGACGGTATCGTCTCACAGGGTTTCCGCAACCTTTCCGACATGAATCCTGCCGACATCGAATCGGTCGAAGTACTGAAGGATGCCGCCTCAACCGCCATCTACGGATCCAGGGCAGCCAACGGAATCATCCTGATCAAGACCAAGTCGGGCAGGAAAGGCAAAACCAAAGTGAACTTCAAATATACCCACGGTATCGAGATGCAGCCCGAGCGTATCCCCCTGCTGAACGCACGCGACTACATCTACCTGACACGCAGCAACACCGCCAAGTTCAACCGGCCGGAGCTGACCTACAATGGCTCCTCCGACCAAGCCAAATTCCTGAGCGGCTCTTTCGGTATGTCAACCGGCAACCCACGAAACTCCAAGAACACCCTTGAATTCCTCGATGTCTACCTCACCAACTATGGACAGCAATATGTGAGCGACCTGCTGGAAAACCAGGGGTGGCAAACCATGCAGGACCCGGTCACCGGACGTCAGCTGATCTTCCAGGACAACGACTTCCAAAAGGCTACCTTTACCAATGGCCAAAAGCAGGAGTATGACCTCAACGTCTCAGGTGGCAACGAGAGCGGTAGCTACTACATCGGCTTGCGCCACATGAACCAGGATGGTATCCTGCGGGGCACCCAATACAAGAACTACAGCCTGCTCTTCAACGGGGACTACCAGCTCAGCGAACGCTGGAACGTCTCCACCAAGGCAAGCTTCCAGGTGAGAGATGCAGTGGGGGGAGGCAACACCAACAACTCCATCTCCCGCAACATCCTCACACCGCCCACCTACCGCCTCTACTATGAGGATGGCACACCGGCACCCGGCGAGGGCATCTCCTCTTTCCGCAACCGGATCCATGAGGTATACTACAAGACCAATTATGACGATGTCACCGTCTATCGCACGACCTTCCAAATAGCCGGCAGGTGGGAGATCATGCCCGGGCTGCTGTTCAGTCCCTCGGCCTACTATTTCGGCACCGAGGGCATCGAAAACTATTTCCAGGCAGACAATGAGACCACCGGTAACACCATCCGACCCGCCTCGGCCAACCACAACTACGACCGCCATCTGCAGGGCGATGCTCTGCTCAGCTATGAGAAGGAGATCGGTGAAGGTCACAACCTCTCTGCCGTGGCAGGTACAAGCTACACCCACGACTACAGCTACCGTCTCTCCGCCAGCGGTAGTGGTTCCATGATCGATCAGATCCCCACGTTGAACGCCACGGCCGACAGTACGCAGCGTGCTTCCTCCACGAAGAGCTTCGAAGCGACGCTCAGCTACTTCGGTCGTCTCAACTACGACTACCAGGGCAAGTATATGGCATCGGCCAGCCTGCGTGCCGACGGCTCCTCGCGCTTCGCCGAGGACAAGATGTGGGGTCTCTTCCCGGGAGTATCGGCCGGATGGAACATGCACAGGGAGGAGTTCTTTGAACCGATACGCACCCTCTTCAGCAAAATGAAATGGCGCGCCAGCTGGGGTCGTACCGGCAACAACAACCTGAGCGTGGCCAACTCCCGGGGTGCCTACACCATCACCGGCTCCAACTACATGGGACGGGTGGGCATCCTCAACACCACACTGAAAAACTCGCAACTGGTGTGGGAGACCACCGACTCCTATGACATCGGTGTCGATCTGGGCTTCTTGAACAACCGACTCAACCTGCTGCTCGATTATTACAACAAGCTGACACACGACCGGCTCTACGACCAGCCACTTTGGTATTCCACCGGCTACAGCTCCATCAAAAGCAACTTCGGATCGATCCGAAACCAGGGCTTTGAAGTAGAACTCAACGCCACACCCATCGACAGGAAAGATTTCACCTGGGAGCTCGGACTCACCTTCTCCTTCAACCGGAGCGTCGTGGAGAAACTGCCCGACAACGGAGAAAAGAAGAACAGAGTGGGTGGCAACTTCATTTACGATCCGGTCAGTGGCGAACTGATAAAGGTGGGAGGCATCGCAGAAGGAGAACGCTTTGGCGGACGGTGGGCATTCCACTATCTGGGCACCTACCAGACCGAGGAGGAGGCAGCCAGTGCTCCGGTCGACCCCAATGCGCAGCGGCGTGTGAAGCATGCGGGTGACTCGAAGTTCGAAGACCGCAACAACGACGGCATGCTCGATGTGAACGACATGGTCTTCATGGGCTACATCCGTCCCGACAAGACCGGCGGCATTCTCAATACCCTCCGCTACAAGAGCCTCTCAGCCCGTATCGTGATGGACTGGGCCGTGGGTCATGTCATCGACAATGGTTTCAAGGGACAGATCATGGGCAGCTCCCGCAACAACAACAACGCCATCACCGAGGCGATGACCAACAGCTGGCAGGAGGCAAACGACGGCACCCGATACCCCAAATACACCGTGCAAAGCGACTACGACTACCAGTACCGCAACCATATGCGCTGGGACAACCAGATCGGTAGTACCGCACAGGGATCCACCAACAACAGCCTCTACTTCAGCAAGGGCGATTTCCTCGCCTTCCGTGAGGTATCGCTCAGCTACCTGCTGCCCGCAAGCTGGAGCAACAGGCTGCGTTTAAGTGCCGTGGAACTGTTCGCCGGCGCCTACAACCTCGGCTACCTGAAGCGGTACGAAGGGATGTTCCCGGAAATCTACGATGGTACCGACTACGGCACCTATCCCAGACCCAGACAATATAACATGGGAGCAAGAATCAGTTTCTAACACCAACACGCAACAAAATGAAAAAGAATATTATCAAGATACTTTTCGTGGTGATCCTCCTCTCAGGGAGCAGCTGCAACCTCCTGGATGTGGAGACAGTCTCCAGCATTACAGGTGACGATTACTGGACATCGAAAGGAGATGCCGAGAGCTATCTCATGGGCATCTATACAAAACTGCGCGACGTCTCCAACGCAACCCTTCACTTCGAAGACCGGGGTGATGCCTTCACCACCGGCCTGGAGGGTGGACCCTCTAATCTCTGGGCACAAAACCTCAACGCTCAGAATGGATACAGCTGGCTAGACTACTATTCGGTTATCCACCACTGCAACCTGATGATCCGCAACGTGGAGCACATCCCCTTCGGTATCGAGGCGGAAAAGCAGACCCTGCTGGCTGAGACCCACCTGATCCGCTCCATGATGTACTTCAACATCGTCAGGGTGTGGGGGGATGCACCCATTGAGCTGGAACCCACCGAGAACGCCAACAAACCCAAGCTCAGCAGGTCACCTGCCTCCGATGTGCTGCAACAGGCACTTACCGACGTAGAGACAGCTATCACGCTCTTCCCGCAGGAAGGTTATCCCAACGGCAAAGGACGGGCATCCATGCCTGCTGCCTATGCCCTTAAGGCCGACATCCTGCTTTGGAAAGCCAAGGTGCTGAACGGTGGCGTTAAAGAGCTGGAGGAAGTGATCACCCTGGCCGGCAAGGCATCGGCCAACCTGTCGCTGGAGGAGTCCTTCGGCGATCTATATGCCACCAAGAAAGGCAAGGAGGTAATCTTCGCAATCCACTTCAATATATTCGAAAAGGAAGAACACTACAGCAGCCGCCTGAAACCTCGTGATGTCTTCGTGGAGAAGGCCGTTAACAAGGAACTGATTCCCTTCGCCAAGGGAGGCGCCAGGAGCACCTACGCCCCCAGCAATGAGCTGATGACCCTGTTCAACGAGTACGCCACCGACCAGCGACGCGACCACTCCTACATCCGTGCCATCGACGGTGAGGGACACCTCATCGGTATCTTCGACAACAAGATGAGAGGCACCAAGACGGAAGGGGACCGTAGCTATGACTCCGATATCATCCTCTACCGCATGGCAGAGATGCATCTCTTCAAGGCAGAGGCATTCGCTGCCCTCAACCGCATCCCCGAGGCAATCAATGAACTGAACATAGTCCGCAACCGCGCCGGCATAGGGAACTATACCGGTGCAACCGATCAGATCAGCGTGGAGAGAGAGATCCTCAGGGAACGCGGCCGCGAGCTCTACCTGGAGCGGAAAAGATGGCCCGACCTGCTACGTTTTCACTTCGGCGGCACCATCGACATCTATGATGAGGTACCCAACCTGAAGGCAAAGAGAGAAGAAGGAAGCATCATTCCCCTCTACCTGGCCATCCCCCTGCGGGACCTCGACCTCAATCCCAACCTCACACAAACTGAAGGATATGAAGATTTATAAACGAATACGCATGCTGCTTACATGCCTGATGATGCCCCTGGTGATGAGCGCCTGCGGCGACAAAACGGGCGACCTGCCCAACCCCGTTCCCGATCCGGATCCCGATCCGGACCCCGTTCCCGAATTCCACTACGTCTATGAACAAGGTACCGCCGGCTATGAAGTCTACCGTATCCCTGCCATCGTGAAGAGCAAGGGAGAAGTACTGCTCGCCTTTGCCGAAGCAAGGAAGCTGCGAAGCAACGGCGACTCGGGCGACATTGACCTGGTGGTGAAACGCTCCACCGACAACGGCGAGACCTGGGGCAGTCAGATCAAAATCTGGGACGATGGGGCCAACACCTGTGGCAACCCGGTGCCCATCGTCGACGACAAAGGGAGGATCCACCTGCTCATGACCTGGAACCACGGCGAGGACAAGTGGAGCAGCCTCACCACCGGCACTGGCAAGGATACGCGACGCGCCTACTACTGTTACTCCGACGACGAAGGGGTGACATGGAGCAGTCCCGTAGAGATCACCGGCGACATCAAGGATGCATCGTGGGACTGGTACGGCACCGGTCCCGTACATGGCATCCAGCTGCGCAACGGCAACCACAGGGGACGCCTGATAGCGCCCAACTACTTCACCATAAGGGAGAACGGTGCAGTGCAGGACTACGCACACGTGGCCTACTCAGACGACTACGGGGTCACCTGGAAGGCAGGCGCCCCCACCCCCTCGGGCGATGTGGGTGAATGCTCCGTGGCCGAACTGCCGGATGGCCGACTACTGCTCAACATGCGCACGAGCGACGGCTTCTACCGCAAGCAGAGCTTCAGCAACGACGGTGGCAAGAGCTGGTCCGACCCCGTGGTGATGGCCATGCAGCTCGATGCCAAGTGCCAGGGCAGTCTCCTTGCGATCGGCGATGCGCTCTACCTCTCACACGCCTCGGCAGCTACCCGCAGCAACATGACCATCCGCAGAAGCGGTGACAAGGGAGAGAGCTGGGACGACAAGCTGCTGGTATACTCCGGCAATTCCGGTTACTCCGATATGGTGCAGCTCTCGGCCGACAAGATCGCCCTCTTCTATGAGGGCGGCAAGAAGAGATACACCGACGGACTCGATTTCAAGATCATCACCATCAGCTCCATCAAATGAAACAGATCACCCTTACCCTATTGGTCACGATGCTATTCTGCTGGGGCAGCAGCTGTAGTGGCGACATCCCGGTGACAGTCATCCCGGAACCGGAGCCGGAGGAGGAGACAAACATCATGGCACCACACATCTTCCGTGCCTCCACGGAGGGATACAGCTGCTTCCGCATTCCGGCGGTGGTGAAAAGCAACAAGCAGACCCTGCTGGCTTTCGCCGAGGGTCGAAAGCGCAACTGCAAGGATGAGGGCGACATCGACCTGGTGCTGCGCCGCTCTACCGATAATGGCAAGAGCTGGAGCCCGTTGATCATGGTGTGGGACGACCGTGACAACACCTGCGGCAACCCCAGCCCGGTAGTCGACCCCGAAACGGGCCGCATCCACCTGCTGATGACCTGGAACCTGGGTGAGGACAACATCGGTGAGATCAATACCGGTACCAGCACCGACACCCGCCGTGTCTTCCACAGCTACTCCGACGACGACGGACTCACCTGGAGCACACCACGCGAGATCACCTCCATGACGAAAGACCCCTCCTGGGGCTGGTACGCCACGGGCCCCTGCCACGGCATCATCCTCACCAAGGAACCCTACCGCGGTCGCATCGTGATCCCCTGCGACTACATTGAGGTGGGTGCCGGCAGGAGACAGTACTCGCATGTCATCTACTCCGACGACAAAGGAATCACCTGGCACATTGGAGGCACTTCAGAGGGTGGCAATGAGTCCACCGTGGCAGAGCTTCCCGACGGACGGCTTATCCTCAACATGCGCAACTCCAGCCCTTTCCGCACCGTGGCCTACAGCAGCGACGGCGGTGCCACCTGGAGCGCCTCCCGACAGGATTATGCACTTCCCGACCCGCGCTGCCAGGGGAGCATCCTGAGCCACACCGCCAATGACAGACAGTGGCTTTACTTCTCTAATGCCGCCAGCTCCACCCGCATCAACATGACATTGCGGGAGAGCAGCAGCGATGGCACTGCCTGGGAGCGGTCGCACCTCATCTACAGCGGTCCCTCCGCCTACTCCGACATCACAGGTATCACAGAACAGGAGATTGGCATACTCTACGAGAACGGGGTGAACACACCCTACGAGAGAATCAGTTTTGAACGAATCAACAGACAAAAATTAGATTAAGCATATGAAAACAATCATCCCATATTTGTTGAGCTGTTTGCTCCTTGCTGCTGGCCTCATCGCCTGCACGGACGAAATGACAGAACCCCTGGCCGCTTCCTTCAGTTCCGACCTGCAGGAGATCGTGGTGGGTGAATCGGTCACCTTCAGAGACGAATCCACCGGCTCTCCCTCACGCTGGAATTGGCAGTTTGAGGGAGGAACCCCCGAGACATCCATCCTCTTCAGTCCCTCTGTCGCCTATGAAACCCCCGGCACCTACCGCGTGCAGCTCATGGTCGGCAGAGGCGACGACTCGGTAGAGGTCGTACTGGAGTCCTACATCAAGGTGAACCACCCCTCGGTGATCACCGTCGACTTCATGGCAGACAAGACCATCGCCACCAACGAGGACCTAATCACCTTCGAGGATCGCAGTGTGGGCTATCCCACCGAGTGGCTCTGGGAGTTCACCAACGAGGAGGGTCTGGTGACCAGCAGCAGCGAGCAACACCCCGCCCTCACTTTCGAGCCGGGCATCTACACGGTCAAGCTCACTGCCACTAACCCCAACACCAGTGCGTCGGCTACAAAGGAGGAGTACCTCACCATCATCGACAAGTACTCCGTAGCAGCCAATTTTGCTGCTGAAAAGAGAAACACCTACGCGGGAGGCAGCGTCCAATTCCACGACATCAGCTCAGGCAACGCTACCGCATGGCTGTGGGAATTCGAGGGAGGCACCCCCGCCACCTCCACGGAGCAGCATCCGCAAGTAAGCTACGCCAACCCGGGCAGGTACCGTGTGACCCTGACCGCCTCGAACGACGTGAACAGCTCCACCATCGCAAAAGAGGCTTATCTCTCCGTGATACCGGGCGAGGATCTGGTGATGTACTTCCCCTTCGACGGCGACAGCATCGATGCCGGTCCCAACCAGCTGACACCCTCACTCCTCTCACAGGGAGGCGTGGAAATCCTCTTCAATGGGAAGACCCGCTTCAGCGGCGTGGATGCCGAGGGACGTGCCGCGGCAGTATTCCAAAGCAATGACATCAACAACTACGCCATCCTGTCGGTACCGGAGAGCGAGCACCTCAATTTCGGCTCCTCCGACTTCACCGTATCCTTCTGGGTCAAGGTACCACCCATCACGCGCAACCACGCGGTCTATCACCATGGCTCTGGTCCCGGTGCACGCCCCGACAATGAGAACCGACAAAGCTGGTTCCGCTTCCAGCCCTCCAATCAGTATGTCCGCTTCGTAGTGGAACAGAAAGGCAAAGCCGGCAATTGGGTCGATTACACGCAGCAATCGATGACCGACGACCAGTGGCACCACTTTGTCTGCATCTATAAGGAGGTGGATGGCCGCAAAGACGGCTACATGTACATCGACGGGGAACTAAAGGTAAGCAACTTGGGCAAGGATATCAAGACCATCGATGGCACCCCCTACTACATTGGCTGTAACTACCGTTACCTAAACGGCAATTTCAACCCCGAGAACTTCCTGAACGGGATGCTCGATGACTACATCCTCTACAACCGTGCGTTGTCCGATGAAGAAGCAAGAGCCCTCTACAACTACTAAAATGATGAACAAGATGATCAGACACAGTATCATCCTCCTGAGCCTGTTCCTGCTCATCGCCTGCGGATCTTCCGAAGAGGTGAGGGTCATCCTCACCTCTCCGGTGATCCCGGTGCTGAGCGGCAAGCCCCATAACCCGGTGCAGCAGGTGACACTGGTGCGGCACGACACCGCTGCCTACA
>JADLKK010000092.1 GCA_016839025.1 Proteiniphilum sp. | reverse complement strand
CTTCGTCCAGACAATCATGTCGGCATACGCATCAAAGCACTGGTTGTTCCAGGGGTCCTTGTTCAGGGTAGCAGTAATCACTTTTTGTCCCGCATCGGCCAGCATCTGCATCAACGGTTTCATTTTCTCGAAATGGGCGTCGCTCCACAGCTCCAGGTTGTGTACACGGGCTACGGCTGACGGGTGCTGCCACAGGTCGAGGTGGTAGCTCCATTCTGACGGCTCGGGCAACAGCCGGTCAACGATTTCCAGTTCGATCTCGAAATTATGGGGTGACTGGCCCCGGGCGTAGATGGTAAGTTCTCCCTTGTAGTTTCCGGCCGTAGCATCGGAAGGGATGTCAAAGGTGATCCATAGCGGCCTGACGGTTTTTGCATCCAGGTTAAAGCATTCCAGGTTATCCAGCATGTCCGGCGCCAGCGAAGCAGGGAAGTCGCCCGGTTGGCGGTGCCCGCAGCCCGGGCCGAACTCATCGGTCATGACATAACGGACGAACCGGGCTTGTGCTACAGATGCGGGCAGGCTGTTCCCTTCAGTCTTGAAGTCGTTAAACGCGTACTCTACCTGGTCGATATCCTCGGCAGTCCAGAGCAGCAGTTGGGCGGACACTTTCTCGCCTTTCCATCCGGAAATTTTCACGTTGTTGACGAGGGTGATCTCCGGTGCCACGGATTTGGGCAGTTTGTCATCAACAGAGATGAACGAGGCGTGCAATCCCGCAGTTACGTGCGACCAGTCGGACAGGGTGTCGTTGGTGGGGTCTTTCATCTCTTCGAAGGTGATGCACTCTTTTTCCGGACGGTTGTTGTTACACGCCACAGCTGTAAGGACCGGTAACCCTAGAAAAACACCGAGGGCATACCGGGAAATTATTTTCGCGATTCTCATATCTCTTTTGTAGTTTAATGCCAAAGATAGTTAATTTTCGGTTGAAGAACTTAAAATATGGCGTTCAACCTCTTTCCTGTTCCTGATGGGGATCAGCGTAAAACCGTAGGTGGCCGAAGCTTCACCCGGGCGGATCAGGTACTCTTCCAGCGGCAGCTTGCCCCAGCTGTTGTTCCCTCCCACACCCTGCATGCGGTGATCGATAAAGAGGTCCACCACATCCGACGGACGGTAGTCGCTTATATGCTTGTTCCGGGGCGCAGTTCCTGCCGGTGCGTCGTTGTTGAGCGATTCTCCGTTGGTGATCGTCTCCAGCAGGTAGTTGGACACGTTGAACTCAAACAGGTCGTCTGCTACAAAGAGCAGTCCATTACCCGATTTCCGGGTTAGTGCCAGCCAGCGGGTATCGGTATGATGTCCGTTTTCCTGCGGCAACACGTAGCGGGTTACCATTTCGTTGATGGGTGATGTGTAACGGTCGAGGAAGGCGGAACTTTTTCGGTCGGCGTAGTTCTCCCAGGGGCCCCTGCCGTAATAATCCGCTTGCACCAGCTCTCCTGTGAGCTGCATCCGCATACCGATACGGGGTATCATTTCTGTATCTGAGTTGGTGGCATCGAACCGGTTGGAGATATGGAGGGTGCCGTTGTCATAGAGAGTATAAGTCACTTCGTTGCTGGCCCCGGTTTCGGGGTAGCTGTAGCGGTAGGTGAGGGTTGTTGTCTCGCCGCGGGTGATCTTCAGGCCTTCCGCCCTGAGTTCCCGGTAGCTGGCCTCTCTCCATGCGGAGAGCCTTTTAGGAAGCCGTGCGCCGTAATCGTTATCGATGGGAGCCCGCCAGAAGAAGGGACGGGGACCAGCACCGTTTTCGATATATTCGGTGCCGTCCACCCGGTAGGAGGTGAGCAGCCCGGTCTGTTTGTCGAAGACAGCCTTGAAACGGCGGCCGCTTACGATCACCGAGGTTTCTGTCTCTTCTGTTCCGGCTGCTTTCAGCTTCCCGGTTATCTGGGCAGAGTAATCGTTGACCACAAACTGGTTACGGGCTACCACCCAGCCGGCAGGGATCAGCCGTTCCTCCTTCTGCTGTGTGACCGTAAAGTTGACGGTCAGCTGCTCTTTGCGTCCGGCGTAACGGGCCCAGCCGGGTACCGCTACCTTTACGGCCTCCTGTGGAGCTGCTTCTGCCTGCAGCCTCCCCTGGGCCAGTTCCTTTCCTTCGGTTTTGATGCTGTATGTAATCTGGTAATTACTCAGATCGGAGAAGAAGTGCTCGTTGAAGAGTTCTACCGACCCGTCCACCGGGTTGAAATTGCGGAACCAGACATGTTGGTACACCTTGCGCATCTCTTCGGTATGTGGTTTCACGCTCCGGTCGGGGAAGACCACACCGTTGATGCAGAAGTCACCCGAACTGGGAGTACCTGTTGGCCCGTAGTCGCCTCCGTAGGCCCAGAAACGGTTCCCTTTCTCATCGTTCTTCACCAGTCCCTGGTCTACCCAGTCCCAGATAAAGCCTCCCTGCAACAGGGGGTACTTCCGGATGATGTCCCAGTATTCGGTGAAGTTGCCCAGGCTGTTTCCCATGGCATGAGCGTACTCACAGAGGATAAGGGGGCGGTCGGATGCGGGATCGTTGGCGTACCGCTCGATCTCATCGGGATCGGAGTACATCGGTGCGAAGATATCGCTGTTCCACTCCATTACAGCCCGTTCGTACTGCACGGGGCGGGAGGTGTCGCGGCTTTTGATCCAGCGATAGGTCTCGTAGAAATTGTATCCGTTACCAGCCTCGTTGCCCAGTGACCAGGTGATGACGCAGGGGTGGTTCTTATCCCGTTCCACCATGCCGGAGGTGCGGCTCAGGTGATCTTCCAGAAAGAGCGGGTTGTTTCCCAGCGTACCTCCTTTTCGGAGGTTGTATCCCATCCCATGGCTTTCGATGTTGGCCTCGTCGATCACGTAGATCCCGTATTCGTCAGCCAGCCTGTAGAAGAGTTCCGGTTGCGGGTAGTGGCTGGTACGCACGGCATTGACGTTGTATTTGCGGAACAGTTCGAAATCTTTGCGTATCAACTCTTCGGTGACGTAATGGCCGGTATGTTCGTTGTGTTCATGCAGGTTCACCCCTTTCAACAGTATCGGCTGCCCGTTCACCAGGAACTGGCGGTTTTTAATTTCTGCTGTACGGAAACCTACTTTCAGGGCTGTCGCTTCGAGGGTGCTTCCCTTTTCATCCATCAGCTCAACGGCTAGCGTATAGAGGTGGGGTGTCTCGGCGCTCCACTTTTTCACGCCGGGTATCATCTCTTCAAAGCGAACGGATGCTCTTTCGGAAACTTTTTCAGTGAGGGATCCGCCGGCCACTTTTTTGCCGGCTTCGTCCGACAGGGTGTAGGTGAGAGTGAATGGGCGGGTGTTCCCTTCGGGGGAAGCTACGGTGATATCGAGCGCAAACTGTCCGTTGGTGTAGCTGGCATCGAGGCCCGGATGAGCGAAGATATCCGCCAGGTGTAGCTTGGGACGGGCATAGAGGTAGACATCGCGGTCAAACCCCGAGAGCCGCCAGAAGTCCTGACACTCCAGGTAGGAACCACTGCTCCAGCGGTGAATCTGTACCGCCAGCACGTTTTCTCCCGCTTTTGCCTGATCGGTCACGTTGAATCGTGCCGGTAGCTTGCCCTCCTTGTTCATGCCGACGAACTCCCCGTTGAGGTAGTAGTAGGCTGCTCCTCTGGCTGCATCTGCAACGAGGATGATCTCCTTTTCCTGCCAGTTGTCGGGAAGGGTAAATGTTTTCCGATAGGTTCCCGTGGGGTTGAATTCTTCCGGAACGAGTGGGGGATTGGGCCTATCCCAGTAGGGTGTGTGGCCCGGAGAGGTGAATTCGTAGGTGGTATTCACATAAATGGGAACACCAAATCCCTGCACCTCCCAGTTGCCCGGCACCCGGATATCGTTCCATCCGCTGTCGTCAAAATCAGCCTTCTGAAAGCCTTCTTTAGGGCGTTGACTGAACCGGTCGGTGTAATGAAACTTCCAACTCCCGTTCAGTAGCACCACATCGCTTCCTTTGGATATGTAACCGGCAGCAAGGGCTTCCTTTAGATCTGTGAATGAAGAGAATGTTGACCGCGGCTCTTCGCGGTTGATGTGCAACAGTTTAGGGTTGATGATCTCCGCATAACGGTCTGACTGCTCCTGGGCAGATAGCATGCCGGCGGTCGGTCTACCGCATACGATCAGGGACATCAGGATCAGAGGAATTGTTCTTTTCATGTTATGTTTCTTTATGTTTGATAGTGCAAAAATATTAATTAAATCTTCACAAGTGTTACAAAAACACTTAAATCTTGCGGCTAATAATTTTTTGCAGCTTATCTATTTTCTTATTTTGAGTTTCTGAGCATCCCATTTGATTGCTTCGTTGCGTAAATAGCTTTCGTAACTCAGCAGTGCAGGTGCTGCAGTTCTGACTGCGAAGAGGACGTCTGCCGTCAACGGTGTATTGTTCCTGATTCCATTGAAAAAATTGAAATGATGGTCATAATGTCCTCCTTTGTACCCTTTCTTCGCATTGAAAACATACTCACGGGAGGATACTTTCCGGGGAGCATCAAACTCCTGTCCCAATTCCCCCAATGCTTCAAAATCTTTGGTATTGACATCCCCGGTTGTTTTCAGTACAATTTTATCCCAGCCCACGTCCAATGAACCTTTTGAGCCGACAATCCTGAAATCCATGCTTCCCCACTTTTTGGATACGCCATCCACATAATTGGCTCCCAGCTGCACCGTAAAAGCTCCTGTGTTATTCCTGTCGGGATAATCGAAATATCCCAGCATGATATCGGGCGTATCTCGTGAACCGTCGGTATAGTGATGTATTCCTCCGGTGGTATATACCTTTTCCGGGCCTATTGCATCCATGATATAGTGAATGCTTGAGAGGACATGTACAAACAGGTCTCCTGCTATGCCCGTACCATAATCTTTCCAGTTTCTCCATTCAAAAAAATGGTGGGGGTTGAATGGGATTTTAGGCGCGTTTCCCAGAAAACGGCTCCACCAGATTGTTTCTTCAGAGGCATCATCGGGTGCGGTAAAGGCATTTAGCATGCCCGGAGCTGAAGTGAACTGCCCGTCAACAAAATTGACCGCTCCGATAATTCCCTGCCGAATCAGCAACCGGGCTGCCCTGTTTCCCAGGGAGGCCATGCCCTGACTGCCTACCTGGAAAAGGACTCCGCTTTTTTTCTGCGCTTCGATCAGGCCTTTTCCTTCTGCCAGCTTATGGATGACTGGTTTTTCGCAATAGATGTGTTTCCCGGCCTTCATCGCTTCAATGGCAATCGGCTGATGCCAATGGTCGGGAGTAGCAATAATTACCGCGTCGATATCTTTCCGCAGAAGAATTTCCCGGTAATCTTTCGTAACGAAAATTTCATTTCCCCATTGCGCCTTGGCATCTTTTAACCGTTTATCGTACAAGTCACAAACCCCAACAAGCTTAACGCCTTTAACCGTTAATGCGGTAAGGGTGTCTGAGGTTCCCATGCCTCCCTTGCCGATCAGGCCGATATTGATAAAAGAGTTGGGTGATACCGATAATTTCACGTTTTTGGCTGGTTTGCTTCCTGCTGCATGGAGCAGGGAAGTGGCCGAATTCAAGGCAACAGTGCCTATGGCCATTTTTTTTAGAAACTCGCGTCTGTTTTGCATATGATGTAATTTAGGTATAAGTTGTTTTGCCGGTATATTTTTCTGCACGATTTACACTTCAAATTTACAAAAACTTGTGATATAAAAACGCGATCGATCAGTGTTTATGCTACTTTTTTTAGATCTTCCGTTATCTCTTCATTACGGATGGGGATAGGTGCTTGGTTGTATTCTGCTTTTTTAAAAGGAGATAATCTTGTCCATCAGTGCGGAGATTTTCTTTAAATGCGTTAAATCTCCACCGGGAACTTCAGCGGTCAGCCAACCTCCTTTATGGCCAGTGTCCCGTACGGCTTTCATGACCACCGGCCAGTTGTTGTCTCCCTCAAGGAGTTCTACCTTAAAGCCCTCCCTTAATCCTTTCGAGTTCATGTTCTCACGGCTGAACTCCTTGATGTGCAGCCGCATGATACGGGACTTCAAGGTGTGGATCCAGTGTTCCGGCCATCCGTACCGTAGCACATTTCCGATATCGAAATACCAGCCGACCAGCGGGTGGTTGAGTTCATCGATAAATCGCTTTGCTTCTACGGGGCTGAGTATAAAGTTGTTCCAAACGTTTTCCAGGGCAATTTGCACACCCGTTTTTTCAGCATGGGGAATCAGTTCTCTGATCGCGCTTTGCGAGGTTATGTAAGCTTGTTCATAGGATACCTTTTCATTCACTACGCCTGGAACGACCAATACGGTGTCTCCACCCAGTTCTTTCACTTCATGCATTGACTTGATCACCGATTCAATGCATTGCTGCCTGATTTGTTGATCCGGATCCGATAATGGTTTTGACCAATGGTCCTTATTGATCACGCTGGGCAGTTCTATGCCGGCATTCCGTTTTGCCTGAAGGAGATCGGTTAAGGAAAGGTCGGTCGGACTATTGAGCTCAACTCCGTCAAAACCCGCATCCCGGGCAATCTTGAACTTGTCCGTGAGTGAACCCTTGTCCTGGATCATCCCGAAGACCAACGCTTTTTTTAACGACACCTTGGATTTTTGCTGTGCCGCCGCAGATGGTGTTTTATTTTTGCCCGATACGGTTGCAAACGGGGTGATGGCAGAAACTCCCGCCATCACCGCTGCCGATTTGATAAAATCTCTTTTGTTCATGTTGGTTTATTTAAATGCTGTAACCCCCGGTATCGCAATGGGAAGGTCGTACTTTGTATCCCGGGAAATATCTCCCGGGAACAATACCTCCGATGAGTTCAGCGCCTGGTCAAAGGTGATGGTCTGTCCCGAGTAGGCAGCCATGCGGCCGGCCAGAGCGAGCAGGTTGGAGCGCGTCATCCACTCGCCGTCGTTCATCGGCTTGTTTGCCCGGATGGAAGCAAACAATTCGTCGTGCTCCACCTGGTACATGCCTCTTACCTTTGTCTGCTTGTAAGCTTCCGCATCTGTGAATTTTGTCGCGTCAGCCAGGTTCCACGCGTTTTTTCCGGTAATTTTATGTTCGCCGGTTCGACAGTCTACGTAGCATCTACCGTCCTTTCCAATTAATTCAACCGCATAGGAAGGGGTTGTTTCCGCTTGTTGACGGCAGAAGAAATATATTTTCACGCCGTTATCATATTCGTAGGTCAGTCCGAAATGGTCGTATACATTTCCGAACTTCGGATCGGTTCTCTTTTGCCTTCCGCCGGTACCGCTGATTTTCAGCGGAGCTTTGTCCCCCATTGCCCAGGAGAACATATCGATACTGTGGATGGCCTGTTCAATAAGGTGGTCTCCCGAAAGCCAGTTGTAATAAAGCCAGTTACGGAGTTTGTACTCCATGTCTGACCAGCCGCGTTGTCTTTCCTTGAACCACAGTTCACCGGTGTTGTAAGTTGCCTCCCCACCCAGGATCTCTCCGATCTGACCGTTCAGAACCCTTCCGAAGGTATCTCTTTTGGGTTGATGGTACCTCCAGCAGAATCCGGAAACCAGGGACAGGTTTTTTGCCTTGGCCTTCTTTGCGGCATCCATCACCCTTCGTAAACCGGGAGCGTCCACGGCAAAGGGTTTCTCACAGAAGACATGCTTGTTGGCGTTAACGGCTGCTTCCAGGTGTTGAGGCCTGAAACAGGGGGGCGCGGCAAGCAGGACAACATCCACATCGGAGTCGATCAATTTTTGGAAGGCATCGAGACCGGCGAATTTATTGCTTTCCGGCACCTGCACTTTATTCCCGTACTTTTCTTTAAGGGTGTTGAATGATGTTTGCAGCTGATCTTCAAAAGCATCCGCCATTGCGGTTAAGATGACGTTCGGATCGGCATTCAATGCTTCTCCTGCGGCACCTGTCCCGCGGCCACCACAACCGATCAGCCCCACTTTCAGCGTGTTGCTGTTGGACGTCCAGATGGAGTTAGACCCCAAGGCGACCCTGGAAGAGATAATTGTTCCGGCAGTAGCCAGTCCTGCAGTTTTGATAAATTTTCTTCTTGAATAGTTCATTGTTGTGATAGTTTAATTGTCATTTATTGCTTTAGTCTTTGTCATAAGGTGGAATCTGAAGATTTATTTTTTTTGGCCCTAAGGTTCCTCCTAAATTATAATTCTGTAAGTTTTCGATGTTATATTTGCTCGCTCCTTTTGTCATGAGCCGTTGTAATTCATCCAGGTGTTCCTGATAAACACCGCGTGGTGTTGTTTTATTTTTTGCTGAGACCGAGGCAGCCATTCCCACCACTTCGCCCATCATACCGGTTGTACGCATAACCCTCACGGTACCTAACGCCACGTGTGTAACGCTGATATTTCTTCCCGCCATAAAAAGGTTATCCACGTTTCGGGAATAAAAACAACGGTAAGGTATGGGGTAGGGGTGTATGGTTTTGTGAACCGCAATCGATTTAAATTCAGCGCTGGGAAAATGCTCCGTGTTTTTTGGATCGGGATAATGGAGATCAATCGTCCAGCTTGTTGGTGCGGAGGCGTCAGGATAGATTACGAAATCGGTTATGTCTTGTTCTGTCAACACCATATCGCCAATTAGCCTGCGTGATTCCCTTTTTCCTGCAATATACGCTACCCAATCCAGGTACCTATTTTTGTACTCTTCTTTAAAGGAGCTTTTGTTCTTCAGATAGGACCAGTTCGAGTATACTACCAGCATGCCGTAGTCTCTTATCCTCTCGAAATCGGAAATCTGGTCAAAGTTCATGCCCGTCTCCCAGGTCCATTCACCCATGGTTACTTTTTGAGCGTTTGTTTCATTAAAGTCCATCCCGTAGTCAAACTCCGGAAAATCGGA
>JADLKK010000091.1 GCA_016839025.1 Proteiniphilum sp. | reverse complement strand
TGATAGGACGCACCGCAAGTGTAGATCGGACTATCTCGTATCGCATTGATGAGGAAAAAACAAATGCTCCCACAGGATCATTTGACATTCTCGAAGCAGTTTTACCTGCCGATTCAACAATCGGATACATTCATGTACAGTTGATGAACCGCGAAGAGTTGAATGATACAACCTATCAACTCTATCTGACACTGGAGGGGACCAGTGAATTGTCGAGGGGCCCCATTGAATACAGCTCAGCGATGCTCTCCTGGAACAACGCGATACCGATGCCAACCAATACCAATTTTATCCGTACCTACAACATGTTGATCCAGAGCTCACTCAATTTTGTATCAACCAGTACCGCTAATTATAGTCCCAATGCATTGAAAGCGATTGTGGCGGCATTGGGATGGAATGACTGGGACGACTTCAACGTGCATGGCAGCAAATACAATGCTCCCTCCACCGGATCCTACAAATATCTGCCCCGTTACACCTGGATTTACAGTGACAGTTCCTACAAATCCTACGCTTTGAAACTGGCGGATTACCTCAACGCATACAACGCGGCACATCCTGATGCACCGTTGAAGCATGATGCCGGGAATCAGCAAGGGCAGTTGGTAGTTGCCAGGAGCTATTAGTCCTATCCGTATAAATAATGAATAATATGAGTCATATGAAAAGTAAGATATTCATCTATGGTATTGTCATTGCATGTTGTGCAACCCTCTTTTCTTCATGTTACGATGATCAAAGTACCCTGGCCACACATTTCATTGATGAGGTGGTGATTGATACCACCGGCATCAAACAGGAACAATTTATCGGATACCAGGAGTTGTTGACAATTGATCCCTCCATCAGGGTAGGGGCAAGCGATGGGGAATCGCGGTTGCAATATGAGTGGTCACTGGCTTACTTCTCCAGTTCCAACAGCGAGTTTGAAGTGATCAGTACCGACAAGCGATTCAGTGAGGTGATCAGTCGCCCCATCTCCCCGGCACCCTACACCTTGAAGCTTACCGTCACCGATACAGCCAATGATGATTTGCAGTATCTTTGTCTCTGGAAGGTTTATGTGCAAAGTTCTTTTCTGGATGGACTGCTGATCTCTGATACGAAGGACGGCTCCTCCTCAGATCTCACACTTGTTCTAAACAGCCATCTCACAGTCAATTACGACAAAGAGGAGAAGGTATATCGTCAGATACTGGAAAAAGCAAATGGTGTTCCTTACAACAAGCTGATGACTGCTCTCACATACGAGAAGTTTGGGAACGCGCTGATTGCCGGTTCAGGTGTCAACCAGGTATGGGCGATCACGAGTGATGGAGATTGCATCCGATTCGACAATCAGGATTTTTCCATCAACGGGACCTCTGATGATGAATCAATCATCACCTACAAACCAGCAGGGTTAGCGTTTACATCGTTGTTCAGGGCATACCAGATGTATTTTGCCTATACAACAGCTGGCTTTTATTCGTTCATGAATGTATCAGTAAACACCTTTGGCTGGTATGATGCTGCGATGACAGGTTACATGCCGGACAATGGCGTGATTGCTGCCACCTCCTCCTCTTCGGTCTATTACAACCACACAGTCTGGCTGGATCAGCTGAGGGGAGCCTTCTACAGTTATTCAGGAAGTGCAAGCTTTGGTGCATCGGTAGGTCATTACCAGGCCAATATGGTTTTTGATCCCAATGCGATGGCTAACCAGACAGCAGTTGCTGCCGGCATCAAGGAGGATGGCTCAATTGCATCCTTCTTACTAAAAGAGAAAAGCTCGGGTTCCTATGCAATATACACGCTTGGTCAATATCGGGAAGCCGAAGGTTTTTATGACGACGACTGGAACTGGACCGAAACGGCACCTGCTACCCAGGCCAGCGCACGCAACAAGTACGTGATCCCTGGTGAGGGAAAGGCACTGTTGGAAGATGCGGTATCCATATTCTTTGCACAGCGGGAAAATGTACTCTATGTGGTGACTGAAAATGGGATTTATACGATACTCTACGGTAGTGGTGATACAGCTACTGTGACAACAGTCGCCAGGTATACGCCTGCGGCAGGGGAGGTTATCACACAGGCCAAATTGTACCAGCAAGGTCATCATACCAACGATAATGCAACAACCACAGGCATACCTCCCTTTGTGACTCCACTCGAATGGAACAACAAGGCAATCATTGTTACGACTCAGAAAGGGGAGTTTGAAGGGAAAGTGTACGTGATGCCTATCAGTCAGCCCGGTATCGGCACGTTGGATCCTTCAAAGGCACTGGCATACGACGGATTCGGCAAAGTGTTGGATGTGATAACCATTGGCTATTAGGTTCGTATCAAACCGGTAAAATGCAAGGGGATAACCGGTACAATTATCCCCTTGTATTTTGCCGTATATTTATGTGTGTTTGTTGATTGACCTCCCTGTTATTAGGTATATGTTATTATGGAAAAAGCAATTGTAAAAGTTGAAAACCTGTCTCATCGCTACAGCATGCAATGGGCGATAAAAGACATTCATTTTGAGATCGCGCAAAAGGGTATTCTTGGCCTTCTGGGTTCAAACGGCGCGGGAAAGTCTACCACGATGAACATCATCTGCGGTGTCTTGAACCAAACGCAGGGAGACGTCTTCATTGATGGCATCAACACGAAGGAGAACCCTGTGGAAGCCCGGAAAAACATGGGTTTTCTGCCCCAGAAACCACCCTTATACGGCGACCTCAATGTAGACGAATATCTTACCTACAGCGCAAAGCTGAGATTGATGGACAAGCGTGAAATTAAAAACGCTTTAGAAGAGGTGAAGGAAAAATGTGGCATATCACATTTCAGCCGTCGCCTCATCCGCAATCTGTCGGGAGGGTACCAGCAGCGATTGGGTATTGCACAGGCCATCATCCATCATCCCAAGTTTATCGTCCTCGATGAACCCACCAACGGGCTGGACCCGAACCAGATCCTGGAGATCCGCCATCTGATTGCCGACATCGCGAAAGATCACGCGGTGCTCTTATCGACACATATCCTGTCGGAAGTGCAAGCTGTTTGCGACCAGATCGTGATGATTGAAAACGGGAGCTTGATTTTTTCAGGGACTATAGACGACTTTGACAATTACCTGCAACCAAATACCTTCACGGCTTCCTTTCTCCATCCTCCTGTAATCGACGACCTGGAGGCCATCCCGGGAATACTGCAGGTTGAAAGCATTTCGGATTTCGCGTCGAGATACCGATTCTTTTTCGATGGAGATCCCGATGTGACAGCCCGTGTGGTGAAGGAGAGCGTGGCCAGGGGTTGGACATTGACCGAGATAACCCTCGAGAAAACATCCATGGACGAGATATTTGCCGAATTGTCGAACAAGGCAAGAAAGCCATAGCCCCTGTCATAAAGATTCTAACTTTCCTGAATGAAACGTGTATGAAAATTATAGTTACCATAGCCAGAAACGAGCTGAAGATCATCTTCTACTCACCCATTGCCTGGTTGATGCTCATTATCTTCATCGTGCAAAGCGGTCTCTTTTTTGGCGACATAGTGGAAAATATAGCCACCACAGTGGCTGCTACCGGCAGGAATATCAGTTTTTTGTCTTATATCTTCTTTAATGACAACACATACGGGTTATTCCCCAAGGTGCAGCAATACCTCTTTTTGTACATACCGTTGCTCACCATGGGGTTGATGAGCAGGGAGGTGGGCGAAGGATCCATCAAGTTGTTATACTCCTCCCCCATCGATAACACGCAGATCGTGTTGGGGAAATATCTGGCAATGTTGGTCTATATTCTTGTATTGATCGGCTCCCTGTTCGCGTTTGTGGCTTTAGGACCTTTGACAATCAAGGATTTCGACTACCCGCAGGTGCTGATAGGGATGTTGGGCCTGTATCTGCTGGCGGCTACCTACGCGGCAATCGGGCTCTACATGTCGTCACTTACCTCTTACCAGCCGGTAGCGGCGGTAGCCACCATGGCTTTACTGGCCGTTCTCAACTTCGTGGGCAACATCGGGCAGGAATACGCATGGTTCCGGGATATCACCTACTGGTTATCGATCAATGGCAGGAGTGATCAGTTTATAAACGGGTTGGTGTGCAGCGAAGATGTGATCTATTTTATCGTCATTCCCGCGCTGTTTCTCTTGTTTACCATATTCAGGATGACGCACAACCGGAACAGTTTCTCCCGCTCACGCCGGTTCATGCGGTATGCAGGGCTATGCCTCGTGGCGGTGGGCATAGGATACCTCTCGTCGATGCCACGCTTCATGGCTTACTATGACGCTACCGCGACCAAGCGGAACACGTTGTCGGTGAACAGCCAGGAGATCATGCGGGAGGTGGGTAGAAAGCCGAAGATCACCACCTATGTAAATCTGATGGACGAGCGTTTCCATTACGCTACTCCCCGGAAGGTCAATGATGATGCCCGCCGGTTCAGGCAATACACGCGATTCCGGCCCGACTTGAAAATGAAATATGTATATTATTATACCAATCCTGATAAAGAAATGTTGGAAAGCCGTTTTCCCGGGATGAGGGATGAAGCGATCGTGGCCAAGCTCGCGGAGACATACGAGGTAGACGCAGGGATGTTTCTCTCGCCGGAGGAGATGAAGGCGGAGATCGATCTCTCGAAGGAGAAATATAGGTTTGTTAGAACAATAGAGACGGCTGACGGGAAATCTTCTTTTTTGAGGGTCTATGATGATCAGATTGTCTTTCCCAATGAAGGTCAGATATCCGGTGCTTTCAAGCGGCTGGTCCGTCCACCTTCCGTGGTGGGTTTCCTGACCGGGCATGGGGAGAGGGATATCGTGAAAACAGGTGACCGGAACTATTCCCTCTATGTGAGTGACATCACCTTCAGGTACTCTCTTGTCAACAATGGATTTGACTCTCAGACAGTGTCACTGTCTGACCCGGGAGAAATTCCCGGTGAGATTGATATCCTGGTGATCGCGGATGTGCGGGAGCCCTTGCATGAAAATGAGCTTGCCGCCATAA
Organism: Proteiniphilum sp.; assembly: GCA_016839025.1. Classification (GTDB taxonomy): domain Bacteria; phylum Bacteroidota; class Bacteroidia; order Bacteroidales; family Dysgonomonadaceae; genus Proteiniphilum. Next base: position 3,861 of record JADLKK010000091.1, on the reverse strand, counting down.
AAAGATATATCGAGGGGGGAGGCAACCTTTTGATTGCCGGCGATGTGGGACGCCAGGAGCATATGAATCCGATCACGGAAACATTGGGTGTCCGGTTTATGGAGGGGGTGCTGGCAAACAACATGGAAGAGGGAGCGCAGAACCTGATATACAACAGGATCACAAAGCCGGCTGCCGATTCATCAAAGGTATACCGCGGATTCGCGCATCCGCGGGCGCAAATCACCATGCTCGGGGCGGTAGGACTGGAATACGAGGTCGACCGGGGGTTCGAGCTGATCCCCATCCTCACGTCCGACAGCACGAGGAGTTGGCTGGAGATGGAGACAACCGATTTTGCGGCAGAAAAAGCGGAGCTGAATCCTGAAAGGGGTGAGGAGATAAAACCCTATACCACGCTGCTGCAGCTGTCAAGAACCGTGAGGGGTAAGAAGCAGCGGATTGTGGTCTCGGGTGACGCCGATTTCTGTAGCAACAGCGAATTGATCAGAAGCCGGGGAGGGATGTTTTCCCGGAACTTTGAACTGACCATGGAACTGTTCCGCCAATTGTCGGATGAAGAGTACCCGGTATCAACCCCCCGCAAGCCTTCTGCCGACAATGAGTATCACCTGGGCGTGGAGCGAGTTCCCTTGATACGGATCGCTTATGTAGGTATCTATCCCATGATATTCCTGGTATTGGGAATAGTGGTATTGATAAGACGAAAATCAAAATAAATTGTGTCGGATGAAAGTAATTTTTGAAATAGCCAAAAACGAATTAAAGATCTTGTTCTTTTCTCCGGTGGCCTGGTTGATGCTTGTGGTCTTCACCGTCCAGTCGGGCCTGCAGTTTGCAGATATCTTCAATGGACTGATCAGTTACTTTTCTTTGGGACATCTCGCCGAGGGAGATCTTACCAATCAGATATATTCGAATACTTTTTTTGGGTTTTTTCCGCGTGTGCAGCAATACCTCTACTTGTATATCCCCCTGCTTACCATGGGCATCATGAGCAGGGAAACAAGCTCGGGCTCGATCAAACTGTTGTTTTCTTCCCCGGTGACCAATCCCCAGATCGTTACGGGGAAGTATTTGTCGCTGGTGATGTTTAACCTGCTTTTGATGCTTCCCCTACTGCTTTGTGTGCTATTTGGAGCTTTTACCATCGAAGCCATGGATATCCCGCTGGCACTGACGGGGATATTGGGCTTGTATTTGCTGGCTTGCACCTATTCTGCCGTCGGCTTGTTCATGTCGGGGCTCACCGCTCACCAGACCGTTGCCGCCATAGGCACGTTTGCCACGCTGGCGGCATTGACCTATGTCAGTCAAGTGGGACAGGCGATACCCCTGGTCAGGGACATCACCTATTGGATGGGGATAACCGGCAGGGCTTCGGAATTCATACGGGGGCTGATCAGTTCAGAGGATCTCCTTTATTTTTTTATTATCAGCGCGATGTTCCTCTCCCTGGCAGTGCTTCAACTGAAATATAAGCGAAGCAGATCCTCATTGTATGGCAGGATGGGAAGTTATGTGGCGGTATTATTGATCGCCGTGTTCATCGGATACCTGAGCTCCAGACCGTCTCTCATGGCCTATTACGACTCTACCCGCATGAAATCCCAAACCCTTACTGCACCCAGTAAGGAGGTGCTCGCTCAATTGAAGGGGAAGATCTCCATTACGACCTATGCCAACCTGTTTGCCAACGATTATGTATCTGTGCTGCCTCAACAATACAACCAGGATATGGAGGCATACCGTCCATACATGCGGTTTAAGCCCGATATAAAAATGCGGTATGAATATTATTACCACCCTTCTCCCGGCTTTGAGAATACAAATCCCCAACATGCCCAGCTCACCTCGAAAGAGCGGGCCGAAAAACTGGCAAATGTCTATAAACTGAATTTCAACCGTTTTCTCACAGAGGATAAGGTCAAAGAGATAGAAGGGCTTGCCGAAGAGGAGTATCGCTTTACCCGTATCATAAAAACTGCTGACGGACGTACTGCCCATCTACGCAACTATGAGGATATGGCGAAGAAACCCTTCGAGTCGGAGATAACCGCTGCCATGAAAAGGCTGATCATGAAACCGCCCAAGGTGGGATTCCTGTCAGATCATCAGGAGCGCAGCATCGAGGGGCGGGGCGACGCGGACTATCACTCTTTTGCCAAAAGCCTTACTTTCAGGCACGCACTGGTAAGCCAGGGGTTCGATACCGAACCCGTCTCTTTGGTGAATGGCCGGAAGATCCCCGACGACATAGATATTCTGGTGATTGCCGACCCCAAGACAGCTTATACCGAACCCGAGATAGCAGAGATCAACCGGTATATCCTTTCGGGGCGAAGTCTGCTGATCGCGTCAAAACCCGGCAGGACGCATCTGTTGCAGCCGCTCGTGGAGCCATTGGGCGTTGGATTTATAGCGGGTACCGTGGTTCAGGAAAACGCCAATTTTGCTCCCGACCTCGTTTTTGGAAATATATCAAGGGAGGGAGCCGAGCTGGCAAAAACCTATGCGGAGATGTCGCGAAAGAATACGAAAATAACCTTCCCGGGGGTGTCGGGCCTCACCTACCAGACCGGTAAAGGTTTTACCGTGAAGCCGCTCATCGTGACCGACAGCGTTGTCACTGACTCCACCCGCTGTTGGAATGAACTGGAGACAAAGAATTTCAACGACGAGGTCCCCCGGTTTCATCCCGACGCGGGAGAGGAGCTGCTGGTTTCCGTGCCGCTCGTGTTATCTCTGGAGCGCGAAATCAACGAGCGTCTCCAACGCATCATCGTGATGGGCAGCGCCGACGGGATCAGTAACGGTGAATTTGCCGTGCAGCGGATGGGAATGGAGACCGATAATTACGCGCTCATCACCGAATCGTTCCGCTGGTTCACCCAGGGGGAGTTTCCCATTGATACAAGCCGCGAAGCAAGCCCTGACAATGCGCTCAGGCACGTGCAAAATGCAGACAGGAAGAGAATAAAAACCGTCTTCGGCTTTGTGATCCCCTCGGTGCTCGCACTCATGGGACTGATGCTGATTGTAAGGCGGAAAAACCATTGACCGGGTATCGAACCGCATCATTTCAAACAACGGATAAAAATGAGTTTTACTATCGATAAACAGACACAGGAAGATTTGAATTTACTGGGTAAGTTCAAGAAAAATTCCATTATCAACCTGTTTAACCGGACATGCACGCGCAAGGGGGAGCTTTTGCTGGAGAGAATGTTTCTCCTGCCCCTCACCGATCCCGATGAAATAAACAAGAGGAGCCGCATCATCCAATATTTTCAGCGGCTCCATACCCAATTTCCTGTACCTCCTGCATTGTACGGCCATGTGCTCTCCTACCTGGAGAGCTCCCCGGGTAGCAGGTTGGGTATCATCGCCGGCACCATCTCCCGGAAAATCAGCTTCCTTACCATTGGGGACACACGTTATGAAGCCACTTGCAAAGGGATTGCATCGCTGATGGAAGTGCTGGGCATCGTTGAGGAGTTTGTGATGAAAATCGATGAGCCAGGCTCTCCTTACAGGGAGCCAATCGATGAAATAAAGGGCCTGTACGATAAAAAGATATCGAAGCTGTTGAAAAAAACGGCACGATCGCGTTTGTCGTTTTTTCGCACGCTTTACTACGACAGCCTGTTCAGGTATACCTACAGGAGGCAGCTTGACCGCTTGATACAGGTGATGAGCGAGATAGACCTCTATATCTCGGTGTCGGATGTTGCCCGGGAAAAAAAGCTAAGTTACGCGACCGCATTGCCCGGGGAGCACCATGCAACCCGGATAGAAGGGTTGTTTCACCCGAGCCTCTCCTCTCCGGTTCCCAATTCGGTTTCCATTGCCCGCGACCGG
>JADLKK010000241.1 GCA_016839025.1 Proteiniphilum sp. | reverse complement strand
CCTGCAGACCAGTATACCAATCCCGACTTTCACGAGCTCTTTATCCGCTGGTTTCAGACCGCTGCCTTCTTTCCCCTATTGAGGGTACATGGCTATATGAGCAATACCGAACCCTGGCGATTTGGAGAAGCGGTTGAACAAGTGGTGTCGCAGACCCTCGATCTACGATACCGATTGCTCCCCTATATCTATTCGGAAGCATCGCGAGTCAGCATGAACGGCTCCACCCTGATGCGTCCGTTAGTGATGGACTTTGCCTACGACCCTACAGCACTGGAACAAAAAAATCAATTCATGTTCGGCCCCTCCCTCCTGGTGGCACCCGTAACCGAACCAGGTGTGAAACAGTGGTCACTCTATCTTCCCAAACAGGAGAAGGGGTGGATCGATTTCTGGAGCGGGGTAAAATTTGAGGGAGGCCGGATACTGGATGTTCCTGTCGATCTCACCGCCATCCCCCTCTTTGTCAGAGCCGGTTCCATCATTCCGATGGGCCCTGCCAAACAATTCACATCACAGTCATCTGACGAACCAATAGAAATTCGTATTTATCCGGGTGCAAATGCATCTTTCACCCTCTATGAAGATGAAGGCAACAATTATCAATATGAAAAGGGCATTTTCAGCTCCATTGAGATGAAATGGAATGAGGAGGCTTCAACCTTAACTATCGGAGCACGTAAAGGTACTTTCCCCGGTATGGAGCAGATCCGCACTTTTCATCTGTTGGTGGTAAAGCCACATGCAGACAAGAACGAAACTGTTTCAGTCACCTATAACGGAAAGAGAAAAAAGATCACATTACTTGATAAAAAACAGAGATAATGCAACAAATTTTATATCTGGCACTCTTGCTCAGCATCACCACCTCCTGTCGATCCGGCCAGCGTCCGCTCACATCGCCAAACGGTAAAATAAGGGTAGAGGCAAGCAATACAGTTGGTCAACCTACCCTGACCATCACCTACAAAGATGCCGGCAACAACTACACGCTTTTCGACAATCTGCTCACCGGACTCAAAACAGACAGACGGAACCTGACAGACAGCATGAAGCTTGTATCTGTTACATCACCGTTGGAGATTGTGGAGGAGTATACAATGATCACGGGCAAGAAAAGTGATTGCAGCAACCACGGATTTGAACGCACTTACAGTTACGAAAATCCGACAGGAGAAAAGTTGGATCTTGTTGTTCGCACCTACGATGACGGGGTGGCTTTCCGCTATCGGTTTAACAGTGTAAATGAGGGAGAAAATATCACGGAGGAGGCCACCACCTATCAGATTGCTGAGGGCATCAAACGGTGGAACCAGCCGTTAAAGATCGACTATGAAGGCTTCTACACCAATACCCAAAGCGGGATATCCGATAGGGACCCACGCTCAGGTCAGATCAACACCCGCTGGTCATATCCGCTGTTGCTGGAGCCGGCTGACGCCCTCTATGTATTGATTACAGAAGCCAACATCCAACGCAATCGGTGTGGATCATATCTTAGCAATGCTGCCGACAGCAGTGCCTACCGACTGCAGCTCGCCGATAAGCTACTGCCCGTAACAGGCAGCTGGGAGTCGCCTTGGAGGGTACTGAT
>JADLKK010000240.1 GCA_016839025.1 Proteiniphilum sp. | reverse complement strand
ATCTCTCTTTCTTTACGGATGGCTCGCTTGAAAGGAACATAGTCAATCTCATTCTCCCTGATGCCAATCATCACATTGCGCTGGTGTTCCAGCAATGCCTGGATGGCGGCAATGCCCATGCGGCTGGCCAGAATGCGATCCTGCGCCGAAGGTGATCCTCCACGTTGCAGGTGCCCCAGGATAGAAACACGTACGTCGTACTGTGGATACTCCTTCTTCACCCGCTCTGCAAGTTTCATGGCTCCTCCGGTCACTTCGCTCTCGGTAACCAGAACCATGCTACTGCTTTTTGATTTGCGGAAACCCTGCTCGATCAGTTCACCCAACTGGTCTTTCTCAATGCTGATCTCCGGGATGATGGCAGCCTCTGCACCCGAGGCGATGGCACTGTTGAGTGCCAGGTAGCCACAATTGCGGCCCATCACTTCTACGAAGAAGAGTCGTTCGTGTGAGGTGGCAGTGTCACGTATTTTGTCCATCGACTCCATGATGGTGTTGAGTGCAGTGTCGTAGCCGATGGTTGTATCAGTCCCATTAAGGTCATTGTCGATGGTGCCGGGCAGACCAACCACCGGGATGTTGAACTCGTTTGCAAAGATGCTGGCACCGGTGAGCGATCCGTCACCACCAATTACCACAAGGGCATCGATACCATGCTTCTGCATGTTCTCATAAGCAATCTTTCGTCCCTCTTCGGTCATAAACTCGAGTGAACGAGCTGTTTTCAGAATGGTGCCTCCCTGTTGGATAATGTTGCTGACACTGTTGGTCTTGAACTCAACAATCTCATCTGTGATGAGGCCCTTGTAACCTCTGTAGATGCCGTAAACACGCATCCCGTTTGAAATGCCGGCGCGGGTGACTGCGCGAATTGCTGCGTTCATACCCGGGGCGTCACCTCCGGAAGTGAGAACCCCTACGCTTTTGATATGTGACTCCATAATGATTGTATCTATTCGTAAGATTACAGGTTACCTGCGTGATAACCCCCAAATCAACAAGGCGCAAAGATACGTTTTTTTAGCGATGGCACAAAAAAAGCTGCTTCAAAAAGCAGCTCTTTCAGGTTCTGATTTTGGCATCAGTTTTTTGACAATATCGGCAACCGCTTCCATCTGCCATTGTGGAGTGGAGGTAGCACCACAGATGCCGATGCTAATCTCTTCGCGGAGCCACTCCGGGTCTACCTCTTCGGGAGTGTGAATGAGGTAGGAGTTAGGGTTCCTGCTCTTGCATTCATCAAACAGCACCTTTCCGTTTGAACTTTTTTCACCGGCGATAAAGATGACCAGGTCGTGACCCGAAGCAAACTCCCTGATATTGGGTACCCGGTTAGATACCTGTCGGCAGATGGAGTCGTTGAAAAAGAAAGAGGCTCCCTCCTCCATCCTGGCTTTGATCAATTCACCGATTTCATAAAAACCATCCAGCGGCTTTGTGGTCTGCGAAAAGAGGCTGATATCTCTTGTGAAGTCGAGTTTGTTGATCTCTTCCTTGCTTTCAATGATGATGGCTGATTCCCGGGTTTGACCCATCAACCCTTTCACCTCAGCATGTCCTCTTTTTCCGTAAATCACAATTTGAATCCCATTGTCGACTCC
>JADLKK010000239.1 GCA_016839025.1 Proteiniphilum sp. | reverse complement strand
CATCAACATTATGGACAGCCTGTTCGTTGTCGGCATCAGCGCGCTGCTGTGGTTTTTCATGAAGATAGGTACCCGCGTAAGGCGCTGGCAGGGAACTATTTTCCTGGGTGTTTATCTGGTCTATTTCCTGATTAAGTTTACTACGCTGTAGCGGATTCAATATCACTGACGGATATGTTCAACCCCGGCCGTATCTTATTTGTCTTTATCCTGCTCCTCCTGTCTTGCAACAGGTCCAAGGAAGCAGGCTATGATTTTCCGCAGATCGCCGCGAAGGATACGCTCCGGGTGATCACGCTCAACACCTCCACCTCCTATTTTATTTACCGCGACCAGGAGATGGGGTATCACTACGAGATGATTAAAAGTTTTGCCGATGAGCATGGGCTGGAACTGCAGGTCGTAGTGGCCCAAAATACTTCGGCGCTTATTCGGTTGCTTCTCAACAACAGCGGCGACGTGGTTGCTTACAGCGTACCGGTAGAAAATGCATTGAAAGACTCGGTGCTGTATTGTGGGTTGTCGGAGATTTCCCACCAGGTAGTGGTGCAGCGTGCCGAACGCGATGATACCGTATTACAGGATGTGACGGAATTGATTGGCAGGGATATCTATGTGCTGCGCGGTTCCAAGTACGAGCAGCGGATGAACAACCTGAACCAGGAACTGGGAGGCGGGTTACGCCTCCGGTATGCGGACAGGGATACGCTGGTGGAGGAAGACCTGATCCGCATGGTATCGGGAGGTGAGATCCGGTACACCGTTGCCGACGAGTATGTGGCGCGGCTCAACCATACCTACTTCCGGAACATCGATGTAGGGCTGAAGGTCAGTTTCGATCAGCGGACCTCGTGGGCAGTCCGGAAAGACACCCCTGTCCTTGCCGATTCGCTGACTGCCTGGTTCGGCAGGGTCAACCGGGCACCCCATTACCTGCGGCTGACGAAGCGTTATTTCGAGGAAGCCAAGGGTTTCCATGCCGATAATCAATCTACTTTTGTCACGATGCTGGCTCCCGGGCAAATTTCCCCGTGGGACGCCTACTTCAAGCAGTACGGCAAGCAGTACGGCGTGGACTGGCGGTTGCTGGCCTCCGTGTCGTACCACGAGTCCACGTTCGATCCCGACGGCCAGTCGTGGGCCGGAGCCGGCGGGTTGATGGGGTTGATGCCGGCCACGGCGGCAGCCTTGGGTATAGCCGGAAACGATCTGTATATACCCGAGACGAACATCCGTGCGGGAGCCGAATACCTGAAAATGCTGATCGATACGTTCTCCTCCGTTGGAAACGAGACGGAGCAGGTGAAGATGGCGTTAGCGTCCTACAACGGCGGGATCGGGCACATCGCCGATGCCCGTGCACTGGCCGAGAAGTACGCTGCCGATAAGAACGTGTGGGACGGGAACGTGGAGCGGTTCATCCAGTTAAAACGGCTGGAGCAATATTACAACGACCCGGTTTGCAAAGCCGGTTATTTTCGCGGCGATGAAACCGTGGATTACGTGCGCGACGTGATCAGTCGCTGGCAGGCATATAAATCATTATCTTCATTATAATCATAAAATTTTGATTTTTCCGAACTTTATTGTATTTTTGACCGAAAATAC
>JADLKK010000090.1 GCA_016839025.1 Proteiniphilum sp. | reverse complement strand
GGAGGAGCAGCTGTTGTTCTCTGTCTTTGACAACAAAAGCAAGGAAAGGGGTTATTACACTCTTTCACAAAAGGGGAGAGACCCACTGAAGAGAAGGGTGATGGAGGGGTTCACCTTCTCTTCCCTGATCAAGGCGAAGGAACGGGATTTATACCTGTTTGAGAAAAGCAACTTTCACACTCCTCCCGATCTCCATATGACCGGCAACCTGTGGAAATCATCAGAGAAGATAACCGGCATCAACCCGCAAAAGGAGGAGTACAACTGGGGAACAGCGGAGCTCTTCTCATGGACCTCCTACGCCGGGGATGCATTGCAGGGGATTCTCTACAAGCCGGAGGATTTCGACCCGGCAAAGCGTTACCCGGTAATGATCTACTTCTACGAGCAGCACTCCGACGACCTCTACCGCTGGTTCACGCCTGCACCCAGCCGTTCCGTCATCAACATCCCCTTCTTCGTGAGTCGCGGTTATCTGGTCTTCACTCCCGATATCCGCTACGGCGTGGGACAACCGGGAATGGATGCCTACAACGCCGTTGTCTCCGGCGCGGAAGCTCTTGCAAAAAACCGATGGGTGGACAACGAACGGATGGCGATACAGGGACAGAGCTGGGGGGGCTACCAGGTGGCCTACCTGGTGACGAAGACCAATATGTTCAGGGCTGCCGGCGCAGGGGCACCGGTATCGAATATGACCAGCGCCTACGGGGGCATCCGCTGGAGCTCGGGCCGCAGCCGCCAGTTCCAGTATGAGCAGACACAGTCGCGAATCGGTGTGGCCATGCTCGACTCGCTGCAGCTCTATATCGACAACTCACCCATCTTCTTTGCCGACAAGGTAGAGACACCGCTATTGCTGATGCACAACGACAAGGACGGTGCAGTACCCTGGTACCAGGGCATCGAGTACTTCATGATGCTGCGCCGCCTGGGCAAGCCGGCATGGATGCTGCAGTACAACAATGAGGAACACAACCTGACACAGCGACGCAACAGCAAAGACCTCTCCATCCGCCTGCAGCAGTTCTTCGACCACTACCTCAAGGATGAACCTGCACCGGTATGGATGACCAGGGGAGTACCGGCCAGAGAGAAAGGGAAAACCTGGGGATATGAGGTTGATTAGTTGATGTGAGGATGAGCTGATTCGGGAATTAGCTGATGTGACGATGTGACGATGTGAGGATTCGATGATTGCTGATAGTAAACCATTCCTGTTTTGCAAGTATGTCTGACGAGGAAAAAGAATTGATCGCACTGAGAAACGGTTCTGAGAAGGCTTTCGAAACAATCTACAAGCGTTATGCGGGAAAGCTCTATAACTTCATCATGACCCTGTCGCACGGCAACCGCTACGCGGCAGAAGAGATTGTACAATCAGTCTTCGTGAAACTGTGGGAAGTGCGCGAACAGATTCAGCCGGAAAAGTCTGTTCTCTCCTATCTCTCCGTCATTGCAAAAAACATGTTGCTGAACAGGTACCAACGGCAGACGATCGAATTTGTATACCAGGAGTATATCATGCAGGAACAGTTGCCTTTCGATACGGTAACCGAAAAAGAACTGGACCGCAAGTGGCTGCAAGATTTCATTGATGAGCTTATCGACCAGTTACCCCCGTCTCGGAAAAGAATATTTATTCTGAGTCGCAAAGAGGATTTGTCCACCAAGCAAATAGCTGAAATCATGCATATCTCGGTAAGCACGGTGGAGACCCAACTTTCACTGGCGACGCGGTTTATGCGCCGGCAACTGGAGAGAAATTATGATAAATTGTTCCTCTTGTGCCTCACCTTGTTAATTTAACATAATATATGCTGATTCCTTAAGGGAATTTGACCCTTTAATTGTATCATTTATACGATCCCGAAAAGAGAAAAATGGAAAATAAGAAATACATCATACTGTTTGAGAAGTATCTGCGCAACGAAGCATCTGAGGAAGAGACGCAACTCCTGCTCAATATGCTTCGCAGGGATAAAGATCTCGATCGGTATTTGGAAAGGATGCTTGATCAGTCGCACCCGGAAATGGATGAGCAAATGGAGCAACGGATGCACGCACAGATTCGCTCAACCATCACGCAGGGAAGAAAACGTTCCCTGAGAACAGCATCCCTGCGAAAGGCCATACAGTGGGCTGCCATAATTGTTCTCCCATTGCTGTCAGCGCTATTGGTCTATCTCATCACATCCGATCCACTGCCCGGGAACAATCATGTAACCATCACCACTCCCAATGGCGAGAAGGCCATCGTCACCCTGGCCGACGGCAGCCTTGTATGGATCAATTCCGGTTCGTCGCTTACTTACGGCAGCGATTTTAATCGTCACCAACGAAAGGTATCGCTGGAAGGTGAGGCCTATTTTGAGGTAGCCAAAGACCCGCAACACCCTTTTATCGTGCATACCCGTGAAATGGAAATCCAGGCACTCGGCACCGCTTTTAACGTGAGTGCGTATAACGATGAGAATTACCCCTCAGTCGTGCTCGTGGAGGGTAAAATACAAGTAAATACCCGGGGACAGGAAGAGATACTCACCGAAAATGAACGGGCAATTGTCGACAAGGTTAACCAGTCACTTTCAACCGATAAAGTATTTGCCTCCGATTATATACAGTGGAAAGCCGGTAACCTCTATTTCGATAACAGTTCGTTTGATGAGATAGCCAAAACGCTCACCCGCGTATTCAATGTCGAAATCCGGTTCGCATCAGATAAACTGCGTCCCCTCCGTTTTACCGGGACACTGGGTAACAGCAGCATACGCAATGCACTCGATATCCTATCACTTACATCCTCCATGCATTACGAGATGAACGGGACGGTCATCGAACTCTATTACGGGGATTAATATCAACACCTAGGCACACATGCTCCTTATCCGGCAGATTTATTTACAAAGATAGAATAGTTAATCTTTATTAACGGAATAGTGGTTTATACCGCCTCTCTTGTATACTTATTAACAGAGTGAATAAACACATGGGAAGAATAAAGGATGAGAATCCGGTTTTTTATTCCAGGAAATAAGTCAACACTTAAAATTTACAGGTATGAGGCAAAAACAATTCTTAAAGAGGTATTCAAAGGCAAAGCTTATTGTGCTGTTGCTTTTGTTATTTGTAACCACACAGTCTTTTGCGCAGATAACGGTGAATATCCGGAATAAGCCCTTGCGTGAAGCATTGAAAGAGATTGAGAGAGTGAGCAACTACAAGTTTTTTTACAATGAATCACTCCCGGGATTAGAAAAAAACAGCACCCTCCGGCTCACCAACGCCACTATCGATGCCACCCTGCAACAACTCCTTATAGGGATGAATATTGCTTACCGGATCAGTGAAAACAACATTATCGCATTAACGGAAAAGGATGATGCCAATCTGTTGGCAAATCAGGCACAGCAAAACAAGGTGACGGTCAAAGGCCAGGTACAGGATGCCAATGGAATCCCCATTATCGGGGCAAATATCATTGAAGAAGGAACACCGGGCAACGGCACCGTCACCGATTACAACGGAAATTTCTCACTGAATGTGAGCCGGAATGCAACCCTGAAAATTACCTATCTGGGCTATGCGGATGTGATCCTCAATACTGCCGGGAGAAGTTCTTTCGAAGTGGTGATGGAGGAAAACATAGAGATGCTGAGCGAAGTGGTCGTCACAGCGTTAGGTATCAAGAGAGAAGAAAAAGCACTGGGTTATTCCGTTCAATCGGTTGAAGGTGACGGACTACAGACAGTGAAGGGAGTGGATGTAGGCACCTCTCTTTCAGGGAAGGTGGCCGGTCTGCTGGTACGGAACAGTACGGAGTTTACCGAAGCACCCTCTATTCAGATTCGTGGGGAGGAACCGCTGCTGGTGATCGATGGTGTGCCTTATGCCAATATGACATTGCGCGATATCCCTTCGGATGATGTGGAAAGCCTCAGTGTACTGAAGGGTGCCACCGCATCTGCCCTCTACGGGTACAGGGGGTCCAGCGGTGCGATCATGGTGACAACCAAAAAGGGATTGTCAGCCAAGGGGCTCTCTGTCTCTGTCAATTCAGGAACGATGTTTGCCGCTGGTTACCTGGCGATACCGGAGATGCAATCGAGCTTTGGCCGAGTTGTACGAAAGAATGCAGAGGGCGACATGGAATATGTACGCTCGGGTGATGGATCCTGGGGTGCCCCCCTGGATGGCAGAGAGATCATCCAATGGGATCCTGTTTCAAAATCGATGCAGCCAATGCCCTATCTCCCCATCGGGAAGGATAATTTTCAAAATTTCCTGGAGACGGGTTACATCCTCAACAACAATGTGAATATTGCGCAGCAGGGCGAGTTTGGTAGTTTTCGCACCTCTGTCACATGGGTGAACAACAAAGGACAATATCCCAATTCCAAATATGACAAGCTGACCTTTGGATTGGGTGGTGACATGAAATTCGACAAACTTCTTTTGTCCGCATCCATGACCTATAATAAGCAAACCACTCCCAACACCGGTTTCAGGGGATATACGGGCTATGATCCCATGTACTCCATGTTAATCTGGTCAGCCCCCGACTGGGATATCAGACAATATCGTGATTACTGGGTCATACCCAACGAAGTGCAGAACAGCAGCTATACCTCCACCAACAACAACCCCTACTTCGACAGTTATGAGAGAACACACAGTCAGAACAGGGATATCTTCAACGGGTCGGTTTCCATCGACTACAACTTCACCGACTGGCTGAAAGCCACAGTACGCAGCGGTTTTGACATCTACAGCGATAGGCAGGATATCACCGTCTCCAAAGGGTCCTTCCAGGGTGCCGGCAGCTCGACTGTACTGAATGGTGGCACACAGGTATGGGGTGAATCGCAGAGAGGCTCCTACAATATCGGACTGGGAAGGGGATACAGCCTGAATAATGATTTCCTGCTATCTGCAGACAAATCTTTCGGCGATTTCCGCATGGAAAGCTTGGTGGGAGGTACAATCTACTACCGTCAGGACGATGGTATGGAAGCACGTACACAGGGCGGACTGACCATCCCCGCTTTCTACTCCCTAAAGGCATCAGTGAACCCGGCAGCTGTCCGATCAGTCATCTTCAAGCAACAGGTAAACAGCTTGTACGGAAGAATGGGATTATCCTGGAAAAGTCTGCTGTATGCAGAAGCCACCTTCCGTAACGACTGGAGCTCCACCCTCTCGGAAACCACCCGTTCCTATCTCTATCCTTCGGTTTCGGGCAGTTTCATTGTATCGGAATTATTACCTGCGTACGATTGGTTGTCCCTCTGGAAGTTCAGAGGCTCATGGACATCGTCCAAAACACCGGCTAGTATCTATTCTATCAACTCGGTCTATTCCATCACATCGAATGCATGGGGTGATTTAAGTTCAGCGACCTATCCATCCACCATCAAGGGTAGTGATGTGCTACCTGAGTCGGCATCCACTTTTGAGGTGGGTACTGCGATCAATTTCCTCAAGAACAGGGCATCACTCGATGTTTCCTACTACGAGAAAAGAATGTACGACTTCCTCAAATCGGCACCCATCAGTCCGGCCTCAGGTTTTTACAACAACTATATCAATATCGATGAAGAGATTACCCGTAAGGGTGTTGAAATAACAGCTGCCGGGACACCGGTAAAAACCAAGGATCTGCAATGGGATCTCTCGCTGAACTGGTCAAAATATGCCCGGTATTATACACAACTCGACTCCGTTTACTCCACCGATAAACCCTGGGTAGCCGTTGGAGAGAGAGTGGATCATTACATCCTGAACGATTATCAGAAAGATCCGGAAGGTAATATTATCCACAATAACGGGTTACCCCTCTACTCTCCCTATCCCTCCCTTTTTGGCTATGCCGACCCCGACTGGTTGTGGGGAATAAACAGTTCACTGCGTTTAAGGGACTTCACCTTAGGCATTTCACTCGACGGAAGGGTAGGTGGTATTGCGCAGACAACCACAGAGATGTACATGTGGAGAGCCGGTTCTCATCCTAATTCGGTCGTCCCCGAGAGATTCCTCGATGCCAACGATCCCGGTTCACGAAATTATACCGGTGAAGGAGTCAAGGTGGTCTCCGGTGAAGCCACGTATGATACCTACGGCAACATCACCAGCGATAACAGGACCTACGCACCCAATGATGTGGCCGTCACCTATCAGACCTATATCAACAACCTGCACCGTGGAACGGCATGGGGAGGTTCTCCCTCAACCCTGGATGCCTATTCCACCACCTTCTTCAAGTTGCGAGAAATCTCACTCACCTACAACCTGCCGGCAAGTCTGAGCAGCCGGTTCAAAGCCAGGAACGCATCCATATCGGTGGTGGGACAGAATGTAATGTTGTGGGCGAAGCAATTCAAGTATTCGGACCCGGATGGTGGTTATGAAAACTTTAGCGATCCCTCGATCCGTTATCTGGGGTTCAATGTAAAAGTAGTGTTTTAATAAAAATTCAATTAGGTTTATAAAAAACAACTGATATGAAAATAAATAAATATATAAGCCGTGCGGGATTATTGCTTCTTTCGCTCTTCCTGCTTTTGGGTTGCAACAATTTCGAAGAGATCAATACCAACCCCGATGACACAACTACTGTCAGTGCTTCTCTTCTGGCAACCAATGTGATATTACGTTATACAAAATTTGCCGGCAGGGACGGAAAATCACTGATTGCCGACAATGCCCTGCCCAAATACGTGGGTTATGCGAACGAGGGACAAATGGATCAGCAATACAACAAAATCGGAAGTGGTTATTTTGATGCCATGACGATTCTACCCAATATTCAGAAGATGATTGAATATGCGGAAGGCGGTGTGATGGAGGACTCTTATCGGGGTGTGGGAGCGTTTGCCAAGGCATACACCTTTTACACGCTCACCATGAAAATGGGAGATATCCCCTACAGTGAAGCCGGACTGGGTGCTGATGGGTTTTATAAGGTGAAGTACGACACACAGGAACAGGTACTGAAAGGTGTGCTGGATGAACTTCAGGCAGCCGATCAGTATTTTGCCAATGGAAGGACATTTGACGGCGATCCCACACCCTACAAGGGTGACCCTGCGAAGTGGCGAAAGGCGGTCAACGCATTTGCACTAAAGGTGTTGATGACGGTCAGCAAAAAAGAGACGATTGGAGGCATCAACCTGAAGACCCGGTTTGCAGAGATCGTTTCTGCCGGCAATATCATGGATGCTTCTACGGGGTATTACGGACTGATGTACTCCTCAAAAAACAGACATCCTCTTTCCGGCACGAACGACCTGTTCACCAGCAGAACGATTCTCAGTTCTCTGCTCGTCAGCCAGTTAAAATCGCTCAACGATCGGAGGCTCTTCTACTACGGAGAACCGGCAGGGGCCAGAATAGCTGAAGGAATAGCACCTTCTGACACCGCTGCATATGTGGGTGTGGATGTGGATATTGAGTATGCCGTAATGAACTCGGGACACAGCAGCAACCTCTACTCACTGCTCAACAATAGGTATTTGCAGCAGGAGGCTTGCGAACCCCTGAGAGTGGTCACTTTTGCCGAACAACAGTTGATCATGGCTGAGGCCGTATTGAAAGGATGGATTACGGGTGACGCCAAAGTCTATTATGAGTCCGGAGTGAAAGCGGCACTGACTGATGTCATGACACAGGCAACGGCAAGCTACGCTCATGAGATGCCGGTTACCGCGGATTACATTGACGGTTACTTTACGGGGGAGGCCGCCTTCAAAACCACTGCCGCAGAGCAGCTGAAACAGATCTGGATGCAGCGCTACATCCTTCAGTTCATGCAGGATGCGGAAACCAGTTTTTTCGAATACAGAAGGAACAGGTATCCCGTTTTCCCAATTAATCCGGCTACAAGTCTCAATGAGAACAACAGGAACGGTATCCCGATGCGCTGGTTGTATCCGGGAGCAGAATCAAACTATAACAGGGAGAATCTGGAAGAGGCACTGAATCGTCAGTACGACGGTTACGACGAGATCAATAAAATAATGTGGGTATTAAAATAAATGGTTCATTCGTATCGCTTGTTGCCGCCATGGCAACAAGCGATGTAAAGACAAATCTATGAGAAAGAAATTGTACCTGTTTATCCTGCTGGTCATTGGCATCACCAGCTGTAAGAAAGGTGTTTCGTATGAGACGATTACAACCCCAACGGGAACGTGGCAACTGGTGTGGGACGATGAATTCGACTACACCGGACTACCCGACACCACCCGGTGGAGCTACGACACGGAAGGGAACAGCTGGGGCTGGGGCAACAACGAAGCACAGTATTACACCGCAGGTGATTCTGTCAACGCCTATGTCAAAGATGGGATGCTAACCATCACCGCCCGTATCGACAGCATGGGAGGGAAACGATATACATCAGCCAGGCTGATCACCAAAGAGAAGGGAGACTGGCTCTACGGCCGTTTTGAAATAAGAGCCAAGCTCCCTACAGGCACAGGAACATGGCCGGCCATATGGATGCTTTCTACCGACTGGGAATACGGTGGCTGGCCTGCCAGTGGTGAAATAGATATCATGGAAAATGTAGGTTATGATCCCGACACGATAGTAGGCTCAGCACATACCCAGAGCTACAACCATATGCTGGGGACACATAAAAATGCAAAGATGTACGTTCCCACCTCTTACACTGATTTTCACCTCTATGCACTTGAGTGGGAAGACGATGAGTACCGTGTTTATGTGGATGACAACCTCTATTTCACTTTTGAAAATGAAGGCACCGGATTTGCCGAATGGCCATTCGACAAGCGATTCCATCTCCTGCTGAACCTGGCCATCGGGGGGAACTGGGGCGGACAGAAAGGTATCGATGATTCACTGTTCCCTCATCGCTTTCAGATTGACTACGTAAGGGTGTATCAAAAAATGAATTAACGGCATAACATACTGGTCATCCCTCATCAAAAGCAGGCTGCAAGGATAGAGCCTGCTTTTTTGTGCTCAGAAACCCCGCTGTCGCATTGCCTCGAAGGTGAGGATGGCGGTGGAGACAGAGACATTCAGTGAGTCAATCCTGCCCCGCATGGGTATCTTGATCCGTCGT